>DDQV01000139.1 GCA_002342785.1 Fusobacteriaceae bacterium UBA2433
CTATTCATAGTTGATCTCCTTATAAAAAAGATTTGAGGATCTCAATTTTCCCTTCAATTTTAATCTCTAATCCAGCTGGAATGAAATAAGTATCTCCTTTAACTGCCTTATATCTATTTTGAGAATGTAAAATAGTTCCATCTCCATCTAATATAGAATATACTTTAAAATTAGCATTAATTTCATCTGTAAATACTCCATCAACTAATAGTTTATCCAAATGAAAATATTTTCCTCTTACTATTTCCTGCTTAGAAGCTCCTACTAATTTAATAGAAATTCTAGTCTCATTAGTTGTAATAACAGGTTTTTCATCAAAGTTAATTACATCTGCTGCTTTATCAAGATGAAGGTCTCTTAATTTACCATCTACTTTTCTATCAAAATCATAAATTCTATAAGTAGTATCGGAATTCTGCTGCGTTTCACACATAAGCACAGAACCTTCTAAACTTGCATGTACAAGACCTGGATTTACATTAATACAATCACCTTTTTTTACTGAAATAATATTAAATAGATTATCAAATTCATTATTTTTAGATTTTTTTAAAAACTCTTCCTTAGTTATTCCATCTTTAGTTCCCATAATAAGTTTAGCATCATCACTAGCTTCTATGATATACCATGCTTCAGATTTTCCAAATTCTTTTTCCACTCTTAAAGCATATTCATCACTAGGATGTACTTGTACAGATAATCTATCATTTACATCTAAGTACTTTATCAAAAGCGGAAATTTACCTTGAAATCTTTCAATAACTTCTTTTCCTAATATCTCAAAACCAAATTCTTTTACTAATTCTTCTAAACTATCTCCCTTAAATTTACCTGATTCTACATATGACATTCCATTTTTATGTGAACTTACTTCCCACGATTCTCCATAAATAGCATTTGTAGGTAAGTTCATATTTAAAATTTCTTCAAAGGCTCTTCCACCCCAAACTTTTTCTATAAAACATTTTTTAAATTTTAATGGATACACATTATTCCTCCCTTAAATTTTATTATTTAATTTATTATACTCTATTTAAATTAAGTTGTATATACAGGTTTACTAAAATAAAATCAAAATATTATTTAAATATCAAAAATTTTAATTATTGTATATTAAATTTATTAAGAGATAGGTCAATAAATATCTCTAATCTCAATAGAAAATATTTTCAAATTATAGTTTCCAAAAGCTACCATCTCTGTTTAAGTAGTTAATAATTCATCTTCCTCTATAAGTTTCTTCAATTCCTTTAAAATCTCTTTTTCTTCAATTGTTTTTATTATTTTTCCTTTTTTAAATAATATTCCTACACCATTTCCTCCAGCTACACCATAATCGGCTTCACGAGCTTCTCCAGGACCATTTACTATACATCCCATAACAGCAATCTTAATTGGTTTCCCATAATTATAAAATTCTTGTTCCACTTTTTTAGTTAATCCTATTAGATCTATTTCAGTTCTTCCACAAGTTGGGCAAGAAACAATCTCAGTTCCTAATTTTCCAATTCCCAATACTTTTAATATCTCTTTAGCTACTCCTATTTCCTCTATAGGATTTTCTGTCAAAGAAACTCTAATTGTATCTCCTATACCATCTATTAAAAGACTTCCTATACCTATAGCTGATTTTATACTCCCTTGAAAATAAGTTCCTGCTTCTGTTACTCCTAGATGTAAAGGATAATCTATTTTTTCTGATATTATTTGATAGGCTTTCCTCATTATCTTAACATTACTAGCTTTCAAAGATATTATTATATTTTCAAACCCATATTTTTCCAATAAATTTATATGATACATTCCACTTTCTACTAAAGCTTCTGGTGTAACTTTACCATATTTTTTTAAAATTTCCTTCTCTAAAGATCCACCATTTACACCTATTCTAATAGGTATATTATACTCTTTAGCTTTATCAACCACTTCCTTTACTCTCTCATCAGATCCTATATTCCCTGGATTTATTCGAAGTTTATCTATACCATTTTCTATAGCTAATAGTGCTAATTTATAATCGAAATGAATGTCTGCAACTAAAGGAATATTAATTTGTTTTTTTATCTCCTTTATAGCTTTAGCTGCCTCTATGTTATTTACAGTCACCCTAACTAATTGACACCCTAAATTTTCTAATTCTTTTATTTGTATTACTGTTTTTTTTATATCTGCTGTACTTGTGTTTGTCATAGATTGAATGATTACATCTTCACTTCCGCCTATATAGATATTTCCCACTTTTATTCTTTTAGTTTTTTTCATCATCTTCCACTCCTAATTTTAAAAGTAATTCTACCATCTTTTCATCTTTATTTTTTCTAGCTATTTTAATAGGTTTATCACCATAAGATGAATAATTTTTATCACTACCTATTTCTATTATTTTTTTTACTGCATCATAATATGAATTTGATATACTTCGAAGGTATACTTCTCCCAATATATTTTCTCCATCTTTATTTTTATAGTTTAAATTTAAATTTTTAGTTAGAAGCATAATAATAATATCTTCATCGTATGCATAATATATTGCAGAATTTTTTCTATCATCGATTTTATTTATATCAACTTTATTTTCTAAGATTAATTTTACTACTTCTTTATTCCTTTTAGATGTTGCCCACATCAAAGGTGTCCATTGGTCACTATCTGCTATATTTAAATCAACTTTATTTAGAATTAATTCTTTAACATAACTATCAGATTTCATTTTAATAAAATTTATAATTAATGGTATTCCCTGATTATTTATATAATTTATGTCTGAACCCGCTTCTATCAAAATCTCTAAAGCTTTTTTGGACCTCACAAAATCTATAGCTCTTTTAGTTTCTTTATAAGATATTATATTCCTCATTTTTTCAAAAGGTGTTTCCATCTCTAATTCCACTCCATAATTTATAATTTCTTTTAAACTTTTAAGACTATTATTTTTTACTATTTTCATTAGGAGAGTCTCTCCATCTACACTTCTATAATTTGGATTAAATCCATTTTCCAAAAATAATTTTAAACTCATAGCATCATCTAAAGCTATCGCTTGCTCTACCATGGAATATGATATTTCTACTTTTTCTATCTTTATAATTTTTTCATCTTTTATATTACTGCAAGAAAGCATTAACACTCCTAATATAATAGTCATCAATAATTTTTTCATAAAACCTCCACTATGAATAATTTGAAATTTTTAATTTGTTTTGTAAATTTTAAAAACTACTCTAATTGTACATTATTTTATATAAAAAAAATAGATGTGATTTTAAATCACATCTATTTTAAGTTATCTATCTAACCGTTCCTCTTCCTGCTCTCTTTCGGTCACCTTCTGTTAAATATCTCTTTCTCATTCTAATACTTAATGGTGTGATTTCTACTAGTTCATCATCAGCAATATATTCTAATGCTTGTTCTAATGTAAACTCTCTAGCTGGAGCTAATTTTGTAACAGCATCTGTTCCAGAAGCTCTCATATTTGTAAGTTGTTTTCCTCTAGTGACATTTACAGTTAAATCATTTTCTCTAGAATGTTGACCAACGATCATCCCTTCATATACTTCTAATCCAGCGTTAGCGAATAAAGTTCCTCTAGATTGTACATTTCCCAATGAATACGCAGTAGTTGTACCATGTTCAATAGAAATTAATACACCTCTTTGTCTAGTTGGTACTTCACCTTTATATGCTTCATAATCAAAGAATGAATGATTTAATATTCCTGTTCCTCTAGTCTCTGTCATGAATTCATTTCTAAATCCAATAAGTCCCCTTGCAGGTACTTTGAATTCTAATCTTGTATATCCATCAGTTCCTTGAATCATATTGATCATTTCACCTTTTCTGATTCCTAATTTTTCAATTACTACACCAGTAAATTCATCTGCTACATCAATTATAGCTAATTCAATAGGTTCAGATTTTACTCCATCAATAGTTCTCATGATAACTTGAGGTTTAGCTACTTGTAATTCAAACCCTTCCCTTCTCATATTTTCTATTAATATAGATAATTGAAGTTCCCCTCTACCCTTTACTATAAAAGCATCAGCAGATTCAGTTCTTTCTATTTTCATACTTACATTATGTTCTACTTCTTTAGCTAATCTATCCCAAATATTTCTAGAAGTTACAAATTTACCTTCTCTTCCAACAAATGGAGACGTACTTACCATAAATGTCATAGCTAGTGTAGGTTCATCTATATCTATTAATGGTAATGCTATAGGATTAGTCCTATCTGCAATTGTTTCACCAATATCAAATTTCTCTGTTCCAGCAATCGTTACAATATCACCACATACTGCTGCATCTAATTCTATTCTATTCATTCCTTCAGCACCAAATATTCTAGTGATTTTGAAATTTACCATCTCTCCATCTCTTTTGATTAAAGTTACCTCTTGGTTTTTATTTAAAACACCATTATGTATTCTTCCAGTTGCTAATTTCCCTAAATAATTATCTGGAGCTATATTAGTAACTAACATTTGTACTGGAGCTTTAGGATCTCCCTCAGGATCTTTTACATGTTTTACAATTGTTTCAAATAATGGTTGCATATTTAGATCTTCATCTTCAATTTCAAATTTTGCAAACCCATTTTTAGCTGAAGCAAATACTACTGGAAATTCTAATTGATGATCATTTGCACCTAATTCAACAAATAAATCAAATACTAGATCTACTATTGCTTCAGGAGTACAATTTGGTCTATCAATTTTATTTATTACAACAATTGGATCTAATCCATGCTCTAACGCTTGTTTTAAAACATATTTAGTTTGTGGCATTACACCTTCAAATGCATCTACTAATAATAAAACTGAATCTACCATTTTTAATATTCTTTGTACTTCCCCACCAAAGTCAGCATGGCCTGGAGTATCTACTATATTTATCTTATATCCTCCAAAATCAAGGGAAGCATTCTTAGACAAGATTGTAATTCCTCTTTCCTTTTCTATATCATTTGAGTCCATTGCTCTCTCAACAAGTTCTTCTCTTTCTCCAAATACTCCTGATTGTCTTAACATTGCATCTACTAATGTTGTTTTACCGTGATCTACATGAGCTATAATAGCTATATTCTTTATGTTCACTGTTTCTCCTCTTTTGCCTCGTTTGGCATCTATTTAATTTTTTTCTCTACTATATTTAACCTTCCACAACTTATTTAATTTTTCTAAAATTAATCGTTCGTTCTTATTGTTCTGTGGAAAATAATAAACTTTATTATTTTTTTTATACTCTTGATATACATAATTCCCATCGTAACTATGGGGATATTTATAATCTTTTTTCCCTAAATCAGTTAAATGACGTGGAACTTCTTCTATAACACCTTTTTTTATATCCATCATAGCTAAGTTTATAGCTTCATATGAACTCGATGATTTTGAAGATATGGCAAGATAGATAGTTACTTGAGATAATATAATCCTTACCTCTGGCATTCCTATTTTTTCACAGGCCATAATAGCGGCATTAGCCATATTTAAAGCCTCTGGATTAGCCATTCCTATATCTTCTGACGCGCTAATCAATAATCTTCTAGCAATATATCTAGGATCTTCTCCACCGTCTAACATCTTTGCCAACCAGTATACAGCAGCATCTGGATCAGAGCCTCTTATACTTTTAATAAATGCTGAGATGGTATTATATTTATCTTCTTTTTTATGGTAACCTACTTTTCTCTTTAAGAGAAGATTTTCCACTTCTTCTAAAGTCATTGTCTCTCCTACTTCTGAAATCATTTCTAGATAATTTAAAGCTATCCTTCCATCTCCAGCTGAGAGTTCTTCTATATAAAGTTTTATCTCAAAATCTAATTTTATATTTTTATAAATAAGTGCATTCTCAATAAGTTTTATAATTTCATCTTTAGTTAACTTTTCAAATTCAAAGATCATTGATCTAGAAAGAAGAGCATTGTTAAGTACATAATATGGATTTTCTGTAGTTGCTCCTATTAAGATTATTAACCCATCTTCCGTATGAGGTAAAAGTGCATCTTGTTGTAATTTATTAAATCTATGGATTTCATCTAAAAATAATAGTGTCCTCTTATTTTCTAATTCCAATCTTCTATTGGCTCGATCTATAACCTGCCGAAAATCATTCAAATTAGCAGTAGTTGCATTTAATTTTTCAAAACTAAAATCTAATTCCTTTGAAATTAAAACACCTAAAGATGTTTTTCCTGTCCCAGGGGGACCAAAAAATATAGAATTGATCATCTTTCCTTTTTTTATTAATTTTCTTAAAACACTATCATTACCTATGATTTTATCTTGCCCTATATACTCGTCTAAAGTTTTAGGACGCATAACATAAGCAAGTGGTCTAATCCCATCATAATTTTTTTGAAAAAGTGTATTCATTTCGATCTCCATTATATCACAAATTTCATTATCTGTACAATATTTAAACAACATTTCATTTTAATAAAAAAAGTTTAAATTTAAATTTTTTATTTCTCTGTCACAACTTACAACACTTTACACAATTAAGGAGGCTAACCCTCTGCAGGTCAGCCTCCTCTCTTTAACTTACTAGATATAATAATAATGCTACTATTAAAAATCCGGCCGCTACAAATTCAGTAGCTTTAGCTAAGGGTCCACCATCATCATGTACACCAAAAATACTATTGGTAGCACCTGTTCCTATCCCCCCGCTCATACCTTTACTTCTGTCAGGTTGAATAATTACTAAAACGATTAAAGAAATCGCGAGTATGAATAAAATTACTGTTAAAAATGTAGCCATTTTTTATCCTCCTAAAAACCTTTACTTTCTTAATATTATAACTTATTTTATTCTTTTTGTAAAAAAGTATTTCAAAAAATTTTAATATAGAATTTTTTTCAATTAACTTCAATTTTTTTATCTCCATTCGTTAAGAAAGAAGAGGCAGCTTTCGCCACCCCTTAAAATTAAAATTCTTTTCTAAATATATTTTGAGTTCTATCTGGACCTACTGAGATCATAGTGATTTCACATCCGATTATTTCTTCCATTCTAGCTACATATTTTTTACAATTTTCAGGTAATTCATCATATTCTCTCATTCCAGTGATATCTTCAGACCATCCTGGTAATGTTTCATATACAGGTACTGCTTTTTCAGTCATCTCAATAGCTGCTGGTATAGTAGTTAATACCTTTCCATCTATTTCATAACCTACACATATTTTTAATTCATCCATTCCACTTAATACATCTATTTTTGTTACTACTACATCTGTAAGACCATTTATAATTACAGCATATTTACCTACTACACCATCTAACCATCCACATCTTCTTGGTCTACCAGTAGTTGCACCAAATTCACTTCCAATTGCTCTTAATTTTTCCCCAGTTTCATCATTTAATTCAGTAATAAAAGGACCTTCTCCAACTCTAGTTGTATATGCTTTCATAACACCGATTACTCTGTCGATTTTAGACGGTGCTACTCCTACTCCTGTAGTAACTCCACCAGCAGTTGGTGAACTAGAAGTTACATATGGATAAGTTCCAAAGTTGATATCTAACATCATAGCTTGAGCTCCTTCAAACATTACAATCTTACCACTATCTAAAGCTTCATTGATCTCAGGAATAAAGTCAGCTATTCTATGTTTTAATAAATTTGAATATTCTGTAAAATCTGCCATGATTTCATCATAACTCATAGCTTCAGTATTATAGATTTTTGTAAAAAGTTCATTCTTTTCATCTAAATTTATCTTTAATTTTTTTCCAAATGTTTCCATGTCTAGTAGATCTACTGCTCTTATTCCACATCTAGCTATTTTATCAGCATAACAAGGACCTATTCCTCTTTTTGTTGTTCCAATTTTGTTGTTCCCTCTAGCTTCTTCTTTTACTATATCTAATTTAACATGGTAAGGCATTATAAGATGTGCTCTATCAGAAATAAATAAATGATCCACCTTAGCCCCTTTTGCTTCTAAAGTTGATAATTCATGTAGTAATACTTTTGGATCTATTACTACTCCTGGCCCAATTACACATTTACCATTTCCATGTAACATTCCTGAAGGTAATAAGTGAAGAACAAATTTTTCTCCATCTACTACTACTGTATGTCCCGCATTGTTTCCACCTTGGAATCTAACTACATAATCTGCCTTATGTGCTAATACATCGATAATTTTACCTTTACCTTCGTCTCCCCATTGTGTTCCTACTACTACATAACTTGCCATGATCCACCTCTTCATTAGATTTATTTTTAATATTTATACCTTCCAATACAGAGTTCAAAAGATCTCCGACTTTACCAGAATAAAGTATTATTTATTATTTAAATTTTTTGTCAAGAATTACGAAATCTTTTTTATTTTTTACCTAGTTTTTTTAATCTCTATATAGTTAATATTTTTTTGATGTTTAAATGTAAATAGACTTTCAAATTCAGTCATAATATTTTCTTCTGCTAATGGACTGTTATGAAGATCTGCAGTATGATATACAACTTCATACCCTTCTACTTCTGGCATAAATTCCAATACATCTTCATAATATTTATCATGATCTGTTTTAAAAAATAATCTTCCATCATTAGATAATATTTGATCTAATAAAGCAAATAATTTAGGTTGAAGTATTCTATTTTTTTCTTTTCCTTCCCATGGATCTGGAAAATTGATATACAAACCTGCTATCTCTTCTTGTCCTATAAAATTAGTTATCTCTTCCCCACGTCTCTTTATAAACAATAAGTTACCTAACCCTAATTTTTCAGATCTTCTTGCTGAAAGAACCAATCTTTTAAATCTTATTTCCAAAGCCATATGATTTCTCTCTGGATGCCTAACACATATATCGTTGGCAAACATCCCACTACCAGAACCGATTTCTAAATAAATAGGATTATCATTTTTAAAAAAATCTTTCCACTTTCCTTTAAAAGAATCCATAATTTTTTTATCATACATAATATGATTTGGATGGTCTGCTAATTTTACCATATATGGATTATAATGTTTTCTTTCATAGTTAAAAAAGTGTTTCCACATCTCTCCTACATTATTATCATTTTTTATATTTGACATCTTGCCTCCATTTTTTACCAATAATACTTTTATTAATTTTTTATTATATATTTTTTTTTATTTAATTTTTATCATATCATTTTCAGTACATTTCAGTATACTAAAAATTCCATATTCTGTCAATATCACTCTCTAAAACTAATATAAAAATAATTTTTACCACAGATATCTCTAATAATAATTTTTTTATTTAAAAAGTAATAAAATAAATTTTTCTTCGTATTAATTCGTGTAATTTGTGACTAAGTTTTAATTTTTTAGTTTTTCTAATATCCTCTCTTATTTGCTTTCTAAGATACCTCTAAAAGTTTCCCTTGTAATTATACCCCTACTATTGGAATATGACAAGCTACAAAGCCTTTAATCCATTGGTATTATTGACTTTGAGAAGTGAAAAATAAAAAAGGCTCGCTACGAGCCCTAAAGAGAGTGTAACAAGCTCTAAAAGTAGTGTAACAAGCCTTTTTTTATTCTAAAATTACAGTAATTTATAATAACCCTAATATTTTTAAAAAAGAGGTTGTTTCGTGTAAATTAGTGTGATTCGTGATAAAGATTTACTGATTTAAGATGAAAATGCAAAAAAATCATTTTAAATTAAAAACTAAATATTATTTATTAAGACTAAAGGAAAAAATTAAAAATTATTTGATTTAAAATAGCATAATTTTTCATAGGATTAATCCATCTAAATTGAATATTTATCTCGAAACCTCAGTTTATAATTAATTCTTTATTTTTTCAAAAGTCAAATCAACAACAAGACTATTTTCTTCAAAGAATTTATCTATTCTATTCTCTATACCAGTCTTTTTTTCCCTCTCATAACCAGGTCTATTTCTAAAAATTTTATTTTCTTTTTCATATTTTTTAACTGCATCATATAACTGCTTCACTCCATCTACCTGAGTCCCAATCTCACGAGCTATAACTTCCTTTGCAATACTTTTAATATTTTGAGTAAAGGGTCCAAATATAGGGGGCTTTCTATAAAATAATGGTTCTAGTAAACTATGCCCTCCTATATTTACAAGAGTTCCTCCTACATATGCTATATCTGCAATGGCATATAATTTACGCAGCTCACCTATCTTATCAACTATTAGTATATCTAAATCTGCTATAGATACACTATTATACTCAAAAATATCGGTCCATTTTTTATAATTATATTTTTGTAATAACCTTTGACATATATCTTCTGTTCTTTCTATATGTCTAGGAACTAATATCAATAGATAATTTTCTAACTTATCAAAAGTTTCTAATAAATATTCCTCCTCATTATTTCTTGTGCTTCCTGCTACTAATATTTTTTTACCTTTTTCATTTATTTTTTCCCTTAAATCATCTAATTCTTTTTTTTCATATTTTGGTAATTCAATATTAAATTTTAAATTTCCATAATTATAAACTTTATCTTCAATAGCCCCTAAAGATATAATTCTTTTTTTATCTTCTTCAGTTTGCATGATAAATATATCGATTTTTTTAAAAATTTTATTTAGTAAAAATCTTATTTTCGTATAAGAATTTATACTTTTATCTGAAATTCTTCCATTTATCAAAACTACTTCTGATCTTTTAGAACATAAAAGAATTAAATTTGGCCATATTTCAGTTTCTATAATTATTAATTTTTTCAAAACTATCTTATTTAATATTTTTTTTATACAAAAATAATCATCTAAAGGAAAAAACAAAAGATCTATCTTTACTTCATTTTTATATTTTTTCTTGGCTGTTTCCATTCCTGTATCAGTCATCATAGTAAGAATAATTTTTGTATCAGTTTTATTTAAAAATTTCTTTATTATCGGTTCGGCTAAATTTACTTCCCCTACAGATGCACAATGGATCCATATAGTTTCTTTTTTTGTTTCTAGATTTATTTTTTGAAATATCCTTTTTTTTATAAACTTTTTCAACTTATTAGAAAATATCATTCCTATCCCTAAAGGAAGATATAATAATACTCTTACTAAATTATATAAAATTTTCCTCATCCCCTATATACTCTACATATATATACTATTAAAATTAATAGATCTATACAACTATTTTTCTTTTTTCCAAAGAATTCAACTATAATTTTAAATTTTTTTACTATTTTCTTTTAAGCTCACCAAAACTATTCCTATAAAAATTAAACTTCCCCCTCCTAATACAGTAATACTAAAAGGTTCTCCTAAAAACAATATACCACATATAGCAGCTACAAATATTCTACTAGAAGAAATAAGACTTCCTTCTACTGCTTTTACATACTTAAATCCATTTGTTAAAGTATATTGTCCTAAATATGAAAATACTCCCATCCCTACTAAAAGAAATCCTTCTCTATAAGTTGGAACTTTAAATTGATATCCAAATGGAATTCCACTCATAATTACCCCTATACTCATAAGGTAAAATAAAATTGTACTTGAATTATCTGTTACCCTTGCTTTTCTTAGAGCAATTATACCTGCTGCTGCTATAAATCCTTGGAGTAATCCCAATGCATCTACCCAACTAACAACTCCTAAAGCCAATCCTGATATTAAAAATACTCCTATAAAAGCTACAGTTACCCCTATCATATTTTTCAATGTCCATCTTTCATCTGCAAGTAAAAGAGGCCCAAATATTGTTACAAATATAGGATATGTTAAATTATATATATTTGCCTTTGTTGTTGTAGAATATTCTATTACCATAAAAAAGAATAATATCGCTAGTGCTGTAAAAAAACCTCTAGCTAATACTGCCTTTTTGTTTACCATCTTAATATTATATCCTGTTTTCATAAGACTTAGATTTACTATTATAAAACCAATTAAAAATCTAAAAAAAGTTACCTCTGTACTAGGAATCCTTCCATCTTTAGTTATCATTTTTACAAACAAAGTCATTATATAAAAAAACATTGTAGAAGCAAAGACCATTATATAGCCCTTTATATTACTTTTCTTTTTTTTCATTCTTCCTCCAATTGCATTTTTATTTTTCACTCTAATATTTCACTAATTGATACAAGTTCCACACCCTCATTATCTATATAATCTAACATTTCATATATAGCCTCTGCTGTTTCTTTTCTATAATGACCAATCACCAATAATTTTTTCCTTTCCTTAGTTAAACTTACCGCCACTTTTATAGCTTTCATAATATCTTCTTTTTTATGTGAATTATCTAAAAAATAGGATGTATAGTAAGTTGGAATATCTAATTCTTTAGCTATCTTATAACCCTCTTTTTTACTGTTGGTATTAGAATCTATAAAAAACATATCTTTCTTTTTTGCATAGGATAAAAGTTCTCTCATCTTCTTAGAATTATTAGTAAATCTAGAACCCATATGATTATTAAATCCTTTTACTTCTCCTACATTTTCTATTGCACCATCAAATTTGTCATAAATTATTTTTTTAGTCATAGATTCTTCTATCAATCCTTTAGTCCTGCTATTCAAAATGTCATTAGAGCCTTCCATAGGCATATGCAAAATAACTTCAAATCCTGCATCCTTTAATATCTTTGTAGCTTCTTCTGTCTTAGGAAGATATGGTAAACTTGCAAAACTTAAAGATCTATCTATTTTTTTAAAGTAAGTTGTATTTTTTGTATTCATCCCTACATCATCTATTAATATTGCTAATTTAGGGAGAGAAAAATAATTTATTTCTAAAATTAATTTTTCATTTCCTTGAGAATCTCTATAAACTATCTCCTCTTTATTTTCTTTTAAAATTTTTTTAATCTGTAAAATATCATCTTCTAAATTTAATTTATCTTCTTTTTTTAGATCAAATATATATTTAATCCCATCTTTTTTAATAGGCCTTCCACTCATCATAGAATATTCTTCAACTTTATTTATTATTTTTTCTATTGCTACTTTTTCTTGTAACTTTATTTGTTTTTCATATTTATTTCCACTATACCATTTGAATAATATAACTAATGTTAAGATAGATATTATTCCACTACTATATATAATTTTTTTATTTATTTCACTCACTCCTTACACTTTCAAAAGATATTTACAATAAGATAATTTAATTTTTTTATTAGAGATATCTATTCTCAATTAATTTTTATTCTCTTCTACTAATTTTGATATAACCTCTACTACTTTATCTATATTCATAAAACTAGTATCTATCTCTATGGCATCTTCAGCTTTTTTTAATGGACTCTCATTTCTATTAGAATCAAATTCATCCCGTCTAATTATTTCACTTAAAACATCTTCAAATTTTTCATCGATACCTTTATTTTTAAAATCTAAAACTCTTCTTTTAGCTCTTTCCTCTGGAGATGCGACTAAAAATATTTTTAAATTTGCATCTTTAAATACAACTGTCCCAATATCTCTTCCATCTAAAATAACATCTTTTCCTTTAGAAATTTTTCTTTGGAGATCTACTAATTTTATTCTAACCTCTTTTATAGCTGCTACTTTAGATACTATAGCTGTAACTTCAGGTGTTCTTATTTCTAAACTTACATCTTTTCCATCTACATAAAATTTATCATTTTTCATATCTATACTTACTTTATTTAGTAGATCTACTACCTTATCTATATTATCTAGATCTACTCCATCCCTTATAGATGTAAAAGCTATCATCCTGTACATAGCTCCTGTATCTAAATATGTTAATTTATATTTTTTTGCCACCATCTTTGATATGGTACTTTTCCCCGAACCTGCTGGACCGTCTACTGCTACTATAAAACTCACAACCCCACTCCTTTTTTTAATTAATATATTTTTTCTACATTTATATTTGTATTAGTATAGATACATATTTCTCCAGCTATTTGAAGACTTTCACGAACTACTTCATGGGGTTCTAATTTTGTATGTCTTCTCAATGCTTTTGCTGCTGCGTATGCATAAACTCCACCAGAACCAATAGCTGCTATATCATCATCAGTTTCTAGTACATCTCCAGTTCCTGACAAAACTAACAAATTATTTCTATCTGCTACTATTAACATTGCATCTAATTCACGCAAAGCTTTATCTGATCTCCATTCTTTAGCTAACTCAACCGATGCTTTTTTTAGATTTCCACCATGCTCATCTAATTTATTTTCAAATTTATCAAAAAGTGCAAAGGCGTCTGCTGCTGCTCCTGCAAAACCTGCTAATATAGAATCATTATAAAACTTTCTTATTTTTTTAGCTTTATTTTTAAATATAGTATCTCCAAAAGTTACCTGCCCATCTCCAGCAATAGCTACCTTATCTCCATCTTTTATTGCTAATATTGTAGTTGATCTAAACTTCAAATATGTTCCTCCTATTTACTATCATGTGTTCCTCATATATCCTTGTACTCTCTGGACTAGTGTGTCCCATAAGTTCCTGTAAAAAATGGACATTCATACCTTTTTCTAATAGATATACCCCAAATGTATGTCTAAATGTATGGGGACTTATATCTTTTTTTAACATTGCTTTCTTTGCATATCTGTCTATTATCCTACGTAAAGATCTGTCACTTAATCTTGTTCCACTTCCATTTACAAAAATAATATCAGAATTATATTTTTCACCATATTTTTCTTTTTTTGCAATCAAATATTCTTTTAGATATTTACTTGTTATCATACTAAAAAATACAGTTCGACTACTACTTCCAACTATTTTTATCTCACGTGCTTCTAAGTCCACAATATTTTCTCCGAGTGAAAGTAGTTCTCCTGCTCTTATTCCACTAGAATATAAAAGTTCTATTATGAGTCTATCTCTAATTCCATTAGTTTTACTTATATCAATCACTGATCTTAATTGTTCTAATTCCTCTTTTTTTAAAAGAATTGGAAATTTACTGACAAAAGACGGATTATTCAAAAGTATTATTGGATTTTTATCTATAACTTTATTTTTTTTTAAATATTTAAAAAAAGTTCTTAATGTAGATAATTTTCTACTAATAGATCTTTTACTTATATTAATAGTTCCTAAATAAAGTACAAAACCTCTTAAATTTAATTCCTCTATCTCATTTATATTTTCTAAAATTTCATGTCCTTTAATAAATTCTAAAAATTGTTCTAAATCTTTCTTGTATGATTTTATAGTATTTTCACTTTTTTGTTGCCCAAACTGTTCATAGTAGATAAATTCTTTTATCAGTTTTTCCAAAGTCACACCCTCCTTATTTTTTGTCACAAATTACACAAAATATCACAAACAAATCTATAACACAAAGAATTCTTTCTAACTGTAAAAATTGGTGACTAATTTTTAACCTCTACTAATATTTTATTTCCTTTATTTTTTCTGACATATACTCTACCGATCTTTCTCCTAAAGCTATATTTCTATCTCTTTTATCTCTAACTCTTGGCCCTTCTAATGCTCTTACTATTCCAAAATTAGGTCCCATAGGTTGAAATACTTTTTTTCCTTCCTCTGTTATATAGTTAATTATCGATCCTGTAGAAGTAATATCTTCCAATACAAATTCTTTTTCTCCTAACATATGATGATATAAGTTTATAGCTGAGATCATTCCAGTTGCCATAGCTGCAACATATCCTTCTCCCCCTGTTATTTGACCTGCAAAAAATATTTTTTCATTAGTCTTTAAATTCAAACTTTTATTTAATAATTTTGTTGAATCTATAAATGTATTTCTATGCATTACCCCATATCTAATAAAATCAGCATTTTCTAATCCAGGGATCAATTGAAATACTCTTTTTTGTTCTCCCCATTTTAAATTTGTTTGAAATCCCACTAAATTATATAATTTACCATCTTTGTCATCTTGTCTTAATTGAACTACTGCATAATCTTTTTCTGTCTTATGTGGATTTGTTAATCCTTTTGGTTTAAGAGGTCCAAATAACAAAGTTTTCTCTCCTCTACTAGCCATTTTTTCAACTGGCATACATGCTTCAAAAATTTTCTCCTCTTCAAAAGTTTTAAGAGGAGATCTTTCGGCATTTATTAGTTCATGATAAAAATTATCATATTCTTTCTTTGTCATCCCACAGTTGATATATTCTCCATCTCCCTTATCATATCTAGATTGATAATAAACTTTATTTTGATCTATTGATTCTAATGTCACTATAGGAGCTACTGCATCATAAAAATACAAGTTAGTTCCACCTGTTAACTTTAAAATTTCATTTGTTATTCCAGTTGATGATAGAGGACCACTAGCTATAATCACATATCTATCTTTCGGAATTTCTATTAACTCTTCTCTGATTATTTCTATATTCTCCTCTGCTTCTAACCTTGATGTTACCATCTTTGCAAATTCTTCACGTCCTACTGCCAATGCTTGTCCTGCTGGAACACGAGTTTTATCTGCTATTTCAACTAAAAGCGATCCCATCATTCGAAGTTCTTCCTTCATTAAACCAGATGCATTAGATAATAAGTTAGAACCTAATGAGTTACTACAAACTAATTCTCCAAATTCATTTCCAGTATGAACCTCTGTATTTTTTACTGGTCTCATCTCATATAATTTTACTTTTACCCCTCTTTTGGCAAGTTGATATGCTGCTTCACTTCCTGCTAACCCTCCGCCAATTACTATTACTTCATCTATTTTTTTCATAATTATATTTCAACTCCTTATTTTTTCTTTTTTTATAATTTTTAATTTTATTATACTAAGTTTATCGGACTTTTAAAAGTTTTTTCTATATAATTATAAAAAAAGAAGAAATTGCTATTATCGCAACCTCTTCTCTTACAAATATTATTCAAAAACTTCTGTTGCATTATCTACTTCTATTCCTAATGCTACTCTTAGAGCAACCATACTTACCTCTAATTGTTCTAGATCTGGTTCCTTAGTTGTTATTTTTTGTAAACTAAGTCCTGGTACTGCTATCATCTTATACATTGGATTATCCAAATGTTTACTACTATATTTTTGGAATTCATAGGCTATTCCTGCTACTAATGGCATAAATAAAATTCTTAAAGCAGCTTTTAATCCCATCTTCATCCACATACTATCAGGTTGTGGAACAATGAAGTCTAAACTTGAAAAAACTATTATACTTATAAGCATTACTATAAGTAAAAAACTAGTCCCACATCTAGGATGTAAAGTTGTATACTTTACTGCACTCTCTTTAACTAATTCTTCATCATTTTCAAAAGCATAGATACATTTATGTTCTGCACCATGATATTCAAAAACCCTCTTGATATCTTTTGAAAAAGATATTGCCTTTATATATATGAGAAAAAATAAGATCCTTAGTATCCCTTCAAAAATATTTGCATTCATTCTGTTATCTTTAAACATAAAACTGCTCAAAATTGAAGGTAAAACCATAAATAATCCGATCCCTAAAGCTAAAGCTACAATTACAGTCATCATCAATTCTTTATCACCTAATTTTTCTTCCTCTTCTCCTGCTTCATTAGCAGAAAATGAAAGTTCCTTAGTTCCTAAAATCAAAGTTTCAAAAAGAATAGCTCCTCCTCTAATAAAAGGTATTTTAGTCAAAAAATTCATAGATGGTTTTAATTTTGTTATTTTATAAACTATTTCTCCTGTAGGTCTTCTAACTGCTGTTGCTATTGCTTGAGGTCCCTTCATCATGACACCTTCTATAACAGCCTGTCCACCTACTGAAATATTTTTTCTATCCATAATTATTTTATCTCCTCCTAATATCATTCTTATACAAATTTTATAATCGAATTTGTAATTCATGATCAATATCCATATTAATTATTAATGATTTAAATAATTTCCATTCTATCATGAATAGGAGTTTTTTTCAATTTCATAGATCTATATATATTCCAAATTAACTATCTTTCCAAATATTTCTAAGATCGATTTTAGTTCTGTAACCACTTTCAATTTAATATTAAAATCAATTGGAAAATCTGGATTTTGATGAGCAGAATTTACAGCAGTTCCTGCAACTATATTTATATGACTAGCATCAAACAAAAGCATCCTTCCTAATACTCCAGCACCATCTTCACTTGTAATTTCATCTCCCTCATAAATATATTCCTTTATATATTCTACAGTTCGATTTAATGTAAGTAGTCCTTCTGTTACCAAATCTACCCCTCTCATATGACCTACTGGAGGAAGGTTATCGTTATAACCTTTTAAATCTATCTTAATCTCTTCATCCCAAGCTTTAGATATTATATTAGCAGTAGTTCCACCACTAAGAACTCTAATACCTTGAGATTCTTCAACTTTTTTTATAAAATTTTCATCTTCTTTTATATCTTTAGGTGGTCCTGTAAATAAGTTTAAATATTTTATAGGTTGAAATTTAACCGACAAAACAGTGGTATCATCTCCTGGTTTATCATTATATAATCTTTTACAGACATCTAATAAACTATTTGTAACATCTGTAGCATATTTTTTTTGAGATATATCCCTTAAAAAATCATTTATATTTTCCCATTGCCAACCTAGATTAAGAAATTCTCCCACTCCTGCATGAACTGCTCCATCACTAACAACAGTTAATAGATCTTCAGGATAAAATTTGAAATAACTTTCAAATATTTTTTTCCCTGCTATAATTTTTTCCTTCCTATTTATAAATACATCACGACCATCTCTATAAAAAAATGTAGGAGGATTCTCATATTCAACCATATAACAATCTCCATTATTATTTAATTTAATAATTGTAAATGTAGAATATGCAAGTTTTCTAATTTTACACTCAGGAAGGGTATTCATTATTGTGTCTAAAGTTTCTTCAATACTAGAACCACTTTTTAACATTGTAATTGCTATTTTCGAAGTAAGGGTAGCTAAGATATTTGCTTTAACTCCACTTCCTAGTCCATCAGAAAGAACTAAGATACAACCATCTTCTGTTTTTACAGTTTCTACCTTATCTCCACAGAGTTCTTCACCAAATTTATTTATACTTTTATATGAAGCATCTATATAATATTCCATTAAAGATTCTCCTCTTTATTAAAAACTTCTTTTAATTTATTGAAGGCTACCTTCGATTCACCTGTAGTTTCACCTAATAAACTAGCTATTTCTTGTGCTATTCTCATCTGTTTCGTTATCACAGTTTGAGTTATTTCAAAAGTTTTTTCTTTTAAAATTCTGATCTCTTCCTTTCTTAACTCATCTTTAGTTATATCAGTCAATAAAATTAATATTCCTTCCCTTGGCTTCATAGATATAATACTCATTCTCATATAAAGCGCTTTATTCAAAAAAGATTCTTTTTCCCAAATGATATTTTCACCTTGAAAAAATACTTTATCTAACTTTTCTTTAGATATAAACTTATCTATTGATGTTTCCTTGGCTTCTTTTGGAGATATTCCAAAGTATCTACTAAATGCCATATTGCTCTCTATTATCTTGTATTCATTGTTCAATATAAGGATAGCGTTAGGTGAATTTTCAAATATTTCATTTGAAACTTTATCTGCACATTTTTTCATATAGTGGATACACATCTCCTTATGAGACATTCCTTTATATATAGATACAGCTTTTTTTCTACAAGTATCATATCCACATCCACCACAATTTAGCTCGTCTTCCTTTGTATATTTTTCTAAGGTTGCTAAAATTTCTGTAATCTCTTCCTCACTTGGCATCTTCTCTTCAAAATATTTATTATGAAAACTATCATTAAAATTTATTCCACAAGTGTGATCATTATCCTTTGCTTTTTTGTTATTTTCATTTAAATATTTTTTTAGTGTTTGAACTCTAGAAAAAGTAGTTGAAGAAGCATTAGATCCACCTGGACCACCAAGACAACTTTGTTTACATACACTTACCTCTACACAAGTTCCAGTAATAATTCCTTTAGATAATTCATCAAATAATTCCATACACTCATCTAATCCGTCTATCCTTAGTTGAGTTAAACCTTTATCTTCGATACTTTCTCTAATTCCTTCTAAAATTCCACCTACTACAGGATAACTACTTCCAAACTTACTTCCAAATCTATCTACATCACAAGATTCTTTACCTTGAAAATCTATTCCTTCTTCCATTAACCATTCAGACACCTCATCAAAAGTTAGAACAGCATCTATAGATCCTTTATGTTTTTCAGATACTGATTCACATTTTTTAGAGATACAAGGTCCTAAAAAAACTGTTTTTTCCATTGGGTGATCTTTCTTTAATAAATAACCGTGGGAGACCATAGGAGATGTAAAAGGCATTAGATATTGAATCAACATTGGATAATATTTTTCTATTAATAGAACTACCGATGGACAACAAGTCGTTATATATATTCCTTGATCAGTAGTCGATATATAGTTTTCATATAGTCTAGAAGTAACGTCAGCTCCTACTGCAGTTTCCTCTATAAGATTAAATCCTAATTTTTTTAATCCCCATATAAAACCATTAGATTTTTCATAAAATCCTCTAAAAGATGGAGCAATCGAAACATTTACTTTTTCACCATTTTTAATTATTTCTTTCACATAATCGAGATCAGAATGAATATTTCTAGCGTTTTGTGGACAACTAGTAAAACAATGGCCACAAACAATACATTGATCTGAAATTATATGAGCTTGATCATCCTCTATTTTTATAGCTTTTACTCGACACGTTCTCACACATTTATAACAATTATTACAATTTGCCTCTGAAAAATTCATGATATTCATAATATTTTCTCCTTAACAATTTCTTTAAACTGTTTTTCTGCATTTTCTCTAGAAAATGAATAAATTTTTTCCTCACCTTCTATATCAACTGAAACTCCATCAGTGCAATTATTTAAGCAAAAACAAGCTTTTAACTCTACCTCTTTTTCTAATCCCTCTTCCTCTATAACTTTAGAAATTATTTTTATAACATCATAAGAACCCTTTATATGACAAGCACTTCCTATACAAACTTTTAAAATCATCTTATTTCCTCCTATAACATTTAACTTCTTTAGAAATATTTTTTTCAATTTAAATTAATTTTTTCTACTGACAATCTATTTTTTTTTAATATTCTTTTTATAATATATAATACCACATCAAACTATTTTTTTCACAGATTTTAATAACTAAATTTATCTTTTTTTAATAGGAAATTTATATAAAATTTTTATATTCTAATGATCGCTTTAAATAATATATAATCTCACATTAAAACTTGAGTTCTGTTTTAAAAAACCAATTGACATCTTATAATAGATATGATATTATGTTCTAGTTACGCGTAGGTGGGGTTTATCAGCAACCTGTGCCTGGCGACTAAATTTATGGAGGTGTTACAATGTACGCAGTAATCAAAACTGGAGGAAAACAGTACAAAGTTGCAGAAGGTGAAATATTAAGAGTAGAGAAATTAAATGCTGAAGTTAACGAAACTGTTGAAATGGCAGAAGTTTTATTAGTATCTAACAACGGAGAAATGAAAGTAGGAACTCCTGTAGTAGAAGGTGCAAAAGTGTTAGTAGAAGTATTATCACAAGGTAGAGCTAAAAAAGTTATTAACTTCAAATACAAACCTAAAAAGTCAACTCATAGAAGAAAAGGTCACAGACAATCATTCACAGAAATCAAAATTACTTCTATCCAAGGATAATGACAGAAATTACTCTCATTAGACAAGAAGAAGAAATTGTAGAATTTTATGGATGGAATCATTCTGAATATGGTGAACACGGTAGCGATATCTTGTGTGCTGCCATAAGTATGATTCTACAACAAGGAGCAGCTGGTATTATAGAATATCTAAATATTCCTGCTACTTACTCAACTAATAATGAAACAGGATTTTTAAGATTAGATCTTAAAAATCCAGATGAAGAAAAGTTGAAAAAAATGGATATGACTATTCATAGTTATAATCAAATTGTTTTTAAAAACAAAAGGGAAATTAACGCAATATTAGGAAGTATGGTAGTAATGCTAGACCAACTAAAAGAGCAATATCCCAAATATATGAAGATTTTCGAAGAGGAGGCTAATTAATGTTTAGAATTGAATTACAATTATTTGCTAAGAAAAAAGGACAAGGTTCTGTAAAGAATGGAAGAGACTCTAATCCTAATTACTTAGGTGTTAAAAAATATGATGGTGAGAAAGTAGTCGCTGGAAACATCGTTGTTAGACAAAGAGGGAACAAATTCCATGCTGGAACTGACATGGGGCAAGGTAAAGACTATACTTTATTTGCTTTAGTTGATGGATATGTTAAATTTGAAAGAATGGGTAAAACTAGAAAGCAAGTTTCTATCTACTCTGAAAGAAAAAGTTTAGTATAAGCTTTTCAAATAAATCCCAGCATTATGCTGGGATTTATTTATTATATAGAAAAATTTAACTTTGAAAATTGAAAGTGGAAAACCAAAATATTAGAATTTTATTTTCAACTTTCAATTTTCAAATAAGCTAGAATAATAGGAGGAAAATATTTATGTTTATAGATGAGGCAATAATCACCGTCAGAGCCGGTAAAGGTGGAGATGGTGCTGCAACATTTCGAAGAGAAAAATACATACAATTTGGTGGTCCTGATGGTGGAGATGGTGGACATGGTGGAAGTATCATATTCGTAGCAGATAATAACATCAACACACTTGTGGATTTTAGATATAAGAGAACATTCGTAGCAGAGAATGGTACTAATGGTGCTAAAAAAAGAATGCATGGTAAAACAGGAGAAGATTTAATTATTAGAGTTCCTGTAGGTACCATGGTAAGAGACTTTGAAAGTGGCGCTTTACTAATTGATCTCAACGAAAATGGTGAAGAAAGAAAATTATTTCAAGGTGGAAAAGGTGGTGGAGGAAATATCCACTTTAAAAATTCCGTTAGACGTGCTCCTAAAATGGCTGGTAAAGGTCGTAAAGGTAAAGAGTTAAAAGTTAGACTAGAATTAAAATTATTAGCTGATGTAGCTTTAGTTGGATATCCAAGTGTAGGTAAATCTAGTTTTATAAATAAAGTTGCAGCTACTAAATCAAAAGTTGCAAACTATCACTTTACTACCTTATCTCCAAAATTAGGAGTTGTTAGAGTTGGAGACAACAGATCATTTTTAATGGCTGATATTCCTGGACTTATTGAAGGAGCACATGAAGGAATTGGATTGGGAGATAAATTTTTAAAACATATTGAAAGATGTAAGATGATCTACCATATAGTAGATGTATCTGGTATTGAAGGTAGAACTCCTGAGGAAGATTTTGAAAAGATTAACAATGAATTAGAAAAATTTAGTAAGAGACTTGCTGGAAAAAAACAAATAGTTTTAGCTAACAAGATGGATCTACTATATGATATGGAAAAATATGAAAACTTCAAGATTTATATGGCAGAAAAAGGAATCGAAGTATTTCCTATCTCTGTAATTCTTAATGATGGGTTAAAAGAAGTTGTAAACAGGACTTGGTCGCTATTAGAAGAGATTCCTCGTGAAGAGTTAGAAGAAGAAACAGATGTATATAATATCTTAAAAGCTATCGAAGATGAAAAACCTGATTGGAATGTAGAGATAGATGAAGAGGGTGTCTTTGTAGTTACTGGTAAGATTGTAGAAAATGTACTTAATACCTATGTATTTAATGATGACGAAGCTATTGTAAGTTTCGTACATGTATTAAAAAACTTAGGATTAGAGAATCAATTAATCAAAGCTGGCATTGAAGAATGGGATACAGTAAGAATTGAAAATGTAGAATTTGACTATATTAGCTAATTGTAAATTACTGTAATTTAACCTGTATTTGTACATAAAAAGACCTCATATTGAGACAAATTGTCTAAATATGAGGTCTTTTTTTCTACCACAGAGAATATAAAAAATAACACTCTCAATCCCAATATTAACAATGGTTTGAAGGCTTTATTATTTAATTTATTTGAGCCATAGAGGTGTAATTACAAGGAAAAGTTTTTAGAGGTACCTTAAAACTAAAATTATAGAATATAAAAAATAATTATTAATTAAAAGAGACCGATTTCTCGATCTCTTTTAATTATATTATATAAATATATTTAGTTTTGTCTTAATTAGAATTTCATTGTAGTTTCTATACCAAATTCAGTAGAGATTCTGTCAAATGAATTTCCACTAGTTTTATCAATTCTTGTATAATCAACATATTGAGCATATGGAGTTACTACGAATCCTTCAGCTACGTCGAAAGATTTGTCTACTCTAAATTGAACATATACAGATTCATCAGTTGCAGCTGTAGTAATTAAGTTGTATCCTTCATATCCTAACTCAGGTTTAAGATTAATACCATAGAAAGGAATTGTTTTAGAAATATAGATCTCTAAGTCAGTATCCCAAGTTTCTAATCCATCTTTATCAAAGTAGTTATAAGATTCAAACCATATATCTGTTCCTAATGGTCCTGTTGCTCCAAACGCAACGTCTAATTGTAAATAGTCATCATCTATACCATTGTCATAGTTATACGAAGGTGCGATATAGTAGTTATCTTTTGCAAATTCAAATCTAAGGTCGTTTGCTAACCATGCTTCTTCTTCACCATCTACATCATAATCATAATCAAGTTCATATGAAACTGTTAATTTATGATCTAATACTTCTTGAGGTACTGCATATTCTAATCTCCAATCTGAATCAACATATTTTCCTCTATCTGAACCAGCATATTCAGTATCTAAATCTAAGTCAAATGCAAACTTAATATTTTCTGCTATATCAGTACTACCATTAGCGATAGTATATTCAATTTTATCTGTTCCATTTTTAGCATCAATTACTCTAATTTCTGAGTTAACTTTTGTAGCTCCAAATGCAGTTGTTCCTAGAACACATAATGCTCCTACTAATAATAATGTTTTTTTCATGTTTTCTTCCTCCTAAAATAATTTTAAATTTGTTTTTTTTAGTTTCCCTTTAAATTCTTTCTGGTTGAAAATTGTTTTCCTTTGTTCTGCTATTAGTGTAGTTTAGTACGAGATAATAGTCAATAGTCCTTTTTTTTATTGAGTTCAAACGAGAATATTAATTCTAATATAATTATAGAAAAAATAATGATAATAAGTTTTAAAAAAAGTTTAACATTAAAAATTAATAATTTTTAATGTTAGTTTAACGTACAAAATAAAGATTCATAACCGAACGATAAGCTTTATTTAAAAACATAATCTCAAAAAAAATCAAATATCGGAACTAATGTATATAATTTTGATTTTTTATTGAATACTAACATACTAAAAAAATAATATTTTTTACTTAATTAACAATAAAAGGTTTTTCTTACTGAACTCCTATCATATGATATAATATATAAAATACAAAGGTTAAAATTTTAATTATATGAAATAATTAAAGAAGTAAGATAAATATATAATAGAATGGAGGTTAATTATTATGAAAGGTATTGTAATCTTGGGTCCTACTGCTGTAGGAAAAACAAGTTTATCTATAAAATTAGCAAAAAAATTAAATACAGAAATTATCTCAGCAGATTCAGCTCAAGTATATACTGGGATGGATATAGGCACAGCAAAGGTAGAATTAGATGAAGCTCAAGGAGTTTTCCATCATATGATCGACATAGTAGAACCTATAAATAAATATAATGTAGGAGAATATCAAAGAAAAGTAAATACTATATTAAAGAATTTTGAAAAAAATAAAAAGAATCCCATATTAGTAGGAGGCACCGGTTTATATATTAATTCTGTTACCAATGGTTTAGCAGAACTACCTCAATCAGAACCCAATCTTAGAGAAAAACTTTGTAGTAAAAAAACAGAAGAACTATATGAAGAATTAAAAAAAATTGATCCTTCTTCGGCAGATGATATTCATCCTAATAACAAACGAAGGGTAGAAAGAGCTCTTGAAGTTTTTTATCTTACAGGGGAAAAATTTTCTATTATTAGCAAAAGAAATATCAAAAGAAATAATTTTGAATTTATTAAGATAGGTTTAGAAAGGGATAGAAATAATTTATATGAGAGGATAAATTTAAGAGTTGATATTATGGTAGAGGGTGGACTCATAGAGGAGGTTAAAAACCTCTATAATATCTATGGGGAAAATTTGAAAAAGATTAATGTTATAGGGTATAGTGAAATTATAGATTATTTAAAGGAACAAATAACTTTAGAAGAAGCTATATTTCAAATCAAACAAAATTCCCGTAGATATGCCAAAAGGCAATTTACATGGTTTAAAAATGACCCTGACGTTATTTGGTTTGATGTAGAAAAAATAAGTGAAGAAGAGATCTTAGAAGAAATATTAAAATTGATATAACTATTATGTTTTTTTACACTTTTTTTCTATATAATAGATGAAAAAACAGGCATTTATATTTAAAACTTTAGATATATTTAAGTCTTTTAATTTTTATCGATTTATAGATAAACTTCTAAGTAATAATTTATAGTAAAACCATCTAAAAAAAGATTATAAACCACACTAGTTAGTTGATATTTTATTTTTAGTGTGTTATCATTATAGTGACGATATTATAGGAGGATAAGATGCTAAAAAAATTAAGTTTAATTCTTATTTTACTGCTTCTAGTAGGATGTTCTAATACACCCTTAAAAAACAGTTCATTCTCTTCCGAAAAACAGTTATTAGAACAAAAAATTAATAACTGGGAATTAGACGAAGCTAGAGTTTTATTTTCTCAAATAAAGCCAACTCTAAGTCTTAAAAAATCAGATGAATATGAAACTTTAATATCAGAGAGAGAGCAAGGGTATAAGAACCTTGAAAAATTAATTAACATATTAAAGATAGCTTTTTCTAAAAACCAAATTTTTATTATTGAACGATACACCGACATGGGAATAAAAAATAAAATAAAATTAAATGAACTAAAAAAACTAGATTTGAGTAAAGGACATATATATACTAATGCTCCTAAATTCAATAAAAATAAAGCTGAAGTTTTAGCTCTTATTAATTTTTTTGATGAAAGCCTCTATCTAGATATCGTATTTAATTTTAAAGATGGTCAATGGAAAATAATAAACTTTAATGAAAGAGGGTGAAATATTGCAAGGCGAAGGAATCAAAATAATTGTTCCATCTTCTTTAAAAAATCTTTCTTTAATTCGAGCTCTTGTAAAAACATATTTAATCACAGAATCTGTATCTAATAAAGATATCTTAAGACTTCTGACTGTTATAGACGAACTAGCAACCAATGCAATTGAACATGGATACAATTATCATTGTGGGGATATTTCCATATTTATGATAAAGGAAGGTAACTTTGTGAAAATCACTGTGGAAGATTTTGGTGCTGGATTTAACAGATTAAAAAAAAGCAAGTCTGAAGGAGGCATGGGATTAAATATAGTAAGAGGTCTCGTAGATAATTTAGAGATTAAATCTAAGAAAATTGGAACAAAATTTGAAATATTAAAAGAAATTGAGGAGGAAACAAAATAATGAACTCTAATTTTGAATTAATCGAAAAGGACATTAATGGTATAAAAGTAATTAAAATCACAGGTGAACTTGATGCTATGGTCGCTCCTAAACTAAAGGAAAGACTAGTTAAATTAGTTGAAAATGAAACTTATAACTTCATAATTAATTGTGAAGAACTAAGTCACATTAATAGTTTGGCTATGGGAATTTTAAGAGGTAAGCTAAGAGAAGTTAAAAGGTATGATGGTGATATTAAACTATCAAACTTAAATGATCATATTAAAACAATTTTTGAGATGGTCGGGTTAGATGAGATATTTGAAATTTATGCTACTGAAGAGGAAGCTTTAGCTAAATTTTAATCGATATCCCAAAATATTATTTTTTAAAAGGGGATTTACAATATGAATATAATTATTATAATAGCAGCAATTATAGTTGCAGCAGGGATATTTTCTTCTGTATTTTATAAAAAATCTGTTATAGATAAAAAGATCGAAGATCTAAATAATCTAGAAAACAGTATTGAACAAGCAAAAGTCAAAGCAGAAAAAATTGAAAAAAGAGCTACCTTTGATGCAGAGACAAAAGCTAAAGAGATAACTATAAAAGCTAAAGAAGTTGCATACAAAATTAAAGAAGATGCAGAAAAAGAGATTAAATTATCAAAAAATGAAATAACTCAAAAAGAAAATAGACTTATTAAAAGAGAGGAATCTCTAGATAATAAACTTGATAGAATTGAATCTAAAACTATAGAGATAAATAATTATGAAAAAAAATTAAATCTTAAAGAAAACGAGATCGAAGAATTAAAACAAAAACAAGAATTAGAATTAGAAAAGATCTCCGAACTATCTAAAGAAGATGCCAAAAATATCTTATTAGATAAATTAAAAGATGATCTTGTCCATGATTCTGCTGTTATGATCAGAAGTTTTGAACATAAATTAGAGGAAGAAAAAGATAGAATGACTCAAAGAATCCTTTCCACTGCTATTGGTAAAGCTTCTGCTGAATTTGTTTCAGATGCAACTGTATCTGTCGTACAACTACCAAATGATGAGATGAAAGGTAGAATAATTGGTCGTGAAGGTAGAAATATTAGAACTATTGAATCTTTAACTGGAGTGGATGTAATTATTGATGATACACCAGAAGCAGTAGTTTTATCATGTTTTGACGGTGTAAAAAGAGAAATTGCTAGGAGTGCATTGGAAAAATTAGTAAATGATGGAAGAATCCATCCTACTAAGATTGAAGAAGCTATAAAAAAAGCAACTAAAGAAGTGGATAAAGGAATCCGTGAAGCTGGGGAACAAGCTTTATTTGAACTTGGTATTACAGGAGTACATCCTGAAGTAACAAAAGTTTTAGGTAGTTTAAAATTTAGAACTAGTTATGGTCAAAATGTTTTAACTCATTCTATCGAAGTAGGTCATTTAGCGGCTACGTTAGCTGCAGAGATTGGAGCAAATGTAAAACTAGCTAAAAGATCTGGATTATTCCATGATATCGGTAAAGTTTTAACTCATGAAACTGAAACTTCTCATGGTTTATTAGGTGCAGAATTTTTAAGAAAATTTGGAGAAAAAGACCTTGTAGCAAATGGTGCAGAATCACATCATCATGAAGTTGAATTTAAATGTATCGAATCTGTTTTAGTCCAAGCTGCAGATGCTATCTCAGCATCTAGACCTGGAGCAAGACGTGAAACATTAAATACATATATTAAAAGATTAGAGGAATTAGAAGCTATTGCAAGTTCTTTTGAAGGTGTAGAATCATCTTATGCTATCCAAGCTGGTAGAGAGATGAGAATAATCATCAATCCAGAAATTATCAGTGATGATAAGACAACGATCTTATCTCGTGATATTGCTAAAAAAATAGAAGAAACTATGCAATATCCTGGTCAGATTAAAGTAACTGTAGTTAGAGAAACTAGATCTGTAGAATATGCAAAATAATAATAAACTAAATGAGCTGATCATATCGGCTCATTTTTTATGGCGGAATTATAGTATAAATTTTATTAATTATATGATATAATTATACATTGTATAGTAAAAACTTTTTCTTTTTTTAAGTCATTTAAATTATTGATTATAAAAAAAGGATAATAAATTATAAAGAAAAGAGGAGTTAAATGAAAGTTTTAATAATAGGAGATGTAGTTGGTAAACCAGGTAGAAGTGTTCTAACCGATTACTTAGAAAGAAAAAAAAATGAATATGATCTAGTAATTGTCAATGGTGAAAATGCCGCTGCAGGATTTGGATTAACTGAAAAAATAGTTAAACAATTTTATCAGATTGGAGTAGATGCTATCACTTCTGGTAACCATATTTGGGATAAAAAAGAAATGGTAGAATATCTTAAAATAGATCATAAAGTTTTAAGACCATTAAATTATCCAAAGGGAGTCCCTGGAGTAGGTTGGAATATTTTTGAAACTTCTAATGGAGAAAAAGTTGGAGTTGTTTCTTTACAAGGTAGGATTTTTATGCCACCTATTGATTGCCCATTTCAAAGAATTACAGAAGTTTTAGATGAGATTAGAAAAAAAACAACAAATATTATTGTAGATTTTCATGCTGAAGCTACATCTGAAAAGATGGCTATGGGGAGATTTCTCGATGGAAAAGTTTCAGTAGTCTTAGGAACTCATACTCATATTCAGACTTCTGATAATAAAATATTAGATGGTGGTACTGGATATATTACAGATATTGGAATGACTGGATCCCATGATGGAATAATTGGAATGACTTTAGATTCGGTTTTACCTAGATTTTTAACTTCCCTTCCAACTAAATTCGTTATTTGTGATGATAATGTAAGGGTAAATGGTATTGAGGTAGAATTGGATCCATATGGAAAATGTAGTGACGTTAAAAGAATAGATACATCTATAGAAGAGTTAGACTTTGCAGACTTTTTATAAGGAGTAGAATTTATGAATATATTAATTTCAAATGATGACGGTATCTATGCTGAAGGAATTAAAGTTTTAGTTAAACACCTTCAAGATGCTGGACATACAACATATGTAGTAGCCCCTTTAGAAGAGCAAAGTGGTACTGGACATGGAATCACTCTCCACCAACCTTTAAGAGTAAGAGAGGTCTACAGGGATAATTTTCTCTTTGGTCACTCTGTTTCTGGAAAACCAGCCGATACTGTAAAGGTTGCATTATCTCACCTCTACGATGAAAAGAATATCGATTTCGTTATTTCAGGAATAAATCGTGGAGCCAATCTAGGCACTGATCTATTTTATTCTGGTACTTTTGCTGCGGCCTCTGAGGGAACACTTTGGAAAAAAAATGCAATTGCTTTATCTCTTATTGTAGACGGAGATGATCTATATTTTGAAAGTGCAGGAGAATTTATAGTAGATTATTTAAAAACAATACAAGATCTAAAATTTCCCATAGGAACTCTTTTAAATATAAATGTACCAAACCTTCCTATGGAAAGTATTAAAGGAATAAAATATACTAAGCAAAGTAATAGAAAATTCAAAGAAAAATTAATTGAAAGAAAAGATTCTCAAGGAAATAAATATTTTTGGTTAGGGGGACATCCTGTCAATGGTGATCATGTAGAAAATTCAGATCTAGATGCTATTGAAAATGGATATATTTCTATTACTCCAGTACAATTAAATTTATACGATAATGAACTAGAGATATTGCTCAAAGAAAATAATAAAAAGGAGAAATATGAAATTAATAGAAGTTAGGTTAATATTTGAAGCTGATGAGCCTCAATATGTAAAAAAAGAAATAACAGATTTATTTTATGAATTTGGAGTTCAAGGACTTAAGATCGATGAACCTATGGAGAGAGATTCACTAGATTACTATAGAGATGAAAAAATATTTTTACAAAGAGATTATGCTGTGTCAGCATATTTTCCTATAAATTTATATGTCGAGAAAAAAAAATCTCTTATAATTAATACTTTTGAAGAAAAATTTAAAGAAAGAGAGGACCTTATCTACTCATTAGATTTTTATGAATTAGATGAAGAAGATTATCAAAATTCTTGGAAAAAATATCTCTACCCTGAAAAAGTAAGTGAAAGATTTGTAGTAAAACCTACTTGGCGTGAATACGAAGCTGAAGAAGATGAAATTGTAATCGAACTAGATCCTGGAAGAGCTTTTGGAACAGGATCTCATCCAACTACTTCCCTTTGCATCAAGCAAATGGAAGAATATATCTGTGAGGGAAATTCTGTTATAGATGTAGGAACAGGATCTGGAATACTTATGGTCGCTGCTTGCAAATTAAAAGCTAGTGAAGTCTGGGGTGTTGATATAGATCCTCTAGCTATTGAAGTCGCTAAAGAAAATCTAGAATTGAATAAAGTTTGTATGGATAATATAAAATTATTCAAGGGTAATCTAGTTAAAGTTGTAGAAGACAAAAAATTTGATGTAGTAGTAGCTAATATCTTAGCTGATGTAATCTTACTTTTACTAAACGATATGTCTACAGTTGTAAAAAAAGGTGGTCTTATGATTTTATCTGGAATAATTGAAGATAAAGCTAATGATGTAAAAAGAAAAATTAATTCATTGAGATACGAAATTATCTCAGAAACAAAAGATAAAGAATGGGTAAGTTTTACTGCAAGAGCGTAATAATAAACGGAGGTTTAATTTTGAGCAAGATAATAAAAAAATGTAATGGTTGTGGTATTGAACTACAAAGTGAAGATAAAAATGAACAAGGTTATGTCCCTAAAGAGATGTTAAAAGGAAAAAAAAGTGCAACTTGTCAAAGATGTTTTAAATTAACTAACTACGGTGATTTTATTCCTATGGAGATGACTTCTGAAGATTATAGAAAAGAAGTAAAACGTTCTGCTAAGAGTGCTAAAATAGTTTTAGCTGTATTTGATATAATTGATTTTGAAGGATCATTTGATGATGAGATATTAAATATCTTAAAGGAGAAAGACTCGATTATAATCATAAACAAGATCGATCTAATCCCTGGTGATAAACACGCCAGCGAAGTATCTGACTGGGTAAAGAAAAGATTAGCAAAAAAAGGAATAACTCCTTTAGATATTGCAATAGTAAGTGCTAAAAATACTTATGGTATAAATGGTATCATTAGAAAAATAAATCATTTCTGTCCACATGGTGCAAAAGTTATGGTAATGGGTACTACAAATGTTGGAAAATCGAGTATTATAAATAGATTATTAGGAGAAAAGAAAGCAACTATCTCTAAATATCCAGGAACTACTCTTAAATCAACTAAAAATGTAATCCCTAACTCTAATTTGACCATAATCGATACCCCTGGACTTATTCCTACTGGAAGAATATCTGATCTAGTGTGTGAGAAATGTCATTTAGATATCGTTCCTTCAAAAGAAATTTCTAGAAAAACATTTAAAGTTAATGCTGATAAAATAATCTTAATAGGTGGATTAGTTAAAATTAAAGTTTTAACTGATGATGAGATGAAACCTATTTTTAGTATATTTGCTTCTAAAAATGTAACTTTTCATGATACAAAAGAAGATAGAATAGAAAAACTTATTACAGAACATACAGGAACTTTAATAATGCCTCCATGTGAGAAATGTAAAGATGAATTCTATGCTCTACCTACAAAAACAAAAATTTATGATCTAAGTATAGATGAAGAACTTGTATTTAAAGGCCTTGGATGGATCTCTGTAAAAAGAGGACCGTTAAAAGTAGAAGTTACTCTTCCAGAAGTTGCAGAAATTATAGTTAGAGATGCATTTATTCAACCTAAAAGACCAATAAAATAAAACCAATAAAAAATGGAAGAAAACTCTTCCATTTTTTATTTTAATTTTTTTCTAATATTTTATTTATAGCTATACCTAACCCCATAAAAAACCAAAAATATGGTGCTACTGATACAGCACTATCATTAAACATTCCAGCAGCCAGATAACCAGTTATAGCAAGAGCTGTAGATAAACCAACAACCTCATAAAACCCATCAATTTTTTTATTTCTATAAATTTTTATAGAGTGTATTAAATAACTTCCAACAAAAACCACAAAACCTATAAAAAATAAATATCCCATATTAATAATTATCTGTAGATATAGATTATGAGGTTTATCCACAATCATGCTAGGATTTCCATAAGCTATCCTTTTACCAAAATTATCTTCTTGAGGAAAGATCAAAGAAAATGTATCTGGTCCTCCTCCAAAAAATCCTGTTTTCTTTAGTTTTGGTATGGTCCTAGACCATATATATACCCTTGCACTTCCCTTAGATTCATATCCGTCCATCCACCTTACCCTATCTGCAGTATATATATCACTGACTCTCCCTTGAAATCCAATAGTTTTAAATCCATTATTTCTTAGTATCAAAGGATAGCTAAACTTTTCATAAGTAAGATTATAATAATCATCTTCTCTTCTTTCTAACTCAAATTTTTTATATCTTGAATCGATAAATTTATATTTATTATCTACTAAGTTAGAAAAAATTTTCTCACCATTTTCATCTTTAAAATTTAATTTATTTTTTTCTAAAATAATATTCAGGATGGTCTTATCAGTTTTAATAAAAAGATCATTAGGAGAATTTAATACCATCTCCCTCATAGGATTATATTTTGAAGATTCTATATCATATAATTTTTTCCCCAATGAATTTTCTGAAAAACTATTCATTACTATACCAATAGTTAATCCTGTGATTATAAGTAAGATAATTTTTTTTAAGTTTTTAAACAATTTTTTTCTATAAAAGAAAAGAAAAAATATAAATGTAAATTGTCCTGCTAAAAATCCAGCTCTAGATCTACAACCTATCCAATTTATATAGATTAAAATATAAAATAAATATGCTAAAATATTATATAATTTACCCTTAACACTCAAAAAAATCATTATTGAAAAAAATAAAAACATAACCATTAACGACCCACCATAATTTGGATTAAAATATGTGGAGTAGATAATATATTTATCAAATTTAAAATTTAAAGTATTAGCCATTCCCCATAAATCTTTTGGCAAGATAAGATGTCTACCAAAATTACTTTTAAATAGATCTAATCCAAAAAATTGAAAGCTTCCTATAACAGATATTATTATTATTCCTACAAAAGCTGCTCCTAAAAGTATTTTTATATCTTTTTTATTTTTTACTAAATTGATAGTTAGAAAAGTTATTATTAAATATGATAACCATATAAAAATTCCCTCATATCTATCTCCGACTCCTTTTAAAGCTATAGAAGTAAAGGGAGAAAATACTGTAGATAAATTAGCTAATATTCCCATAACTATTAAAGGCATATAATATTTTGTTTTTACAACCTCCCTTTTTATCCAAAATAATATAAATCCTATCGTAGACAAAGATACAATAAAAACCGATTTATAATAGGAAAAAAAATCAAAATTATTTTCTCCTATTGGGTAAGCCATATAATCTAAACTTCCTATGGGAGTTGGTATAATTTTTAATCTTACTATTATAGGTATCACTCCTAAAATAATCAACAATGGTAACAATTTTATTTTTTTTAACATCTAATTCCTCCTTAATTTTTTCTTAATCCTCTTTAAAAGTATACCTTTATTTGATTAATATTTCTATATGTAATATTTAACAGTTTATTTTTTTATGATTATTCTATCAGAATAAGTAGATCGGAATTATAAAAGATCATAACCCTTTGCAAAATCCTTGTTTTTATTATATAATTTCTTTATATAAAATAAAATTATTATAATATAATATTAAACACGTCAGGGGGAAAATATGATAGATAGGCAAAGAATTATAGATAACTTTTTAGAGATGGTTAAAATCCCATCACCATCTTTAAAAGAAAGAGTTATAGCCGATTATGTGAAATCTCAACTAGAAAAAATTGGACTTGAAGTCATTGAAGATAATGCTGGTAAAAGTTGTAATGGTAATTCTGGAAATATTATCGGCATCTTAAAGGCTAAAGGTTCTAAAAATAAAAAAATATTATTCAGTGCTCATATGGATACAGTTTCGCCCTGCAATAAAGTTGTACCAATTATAGAAAATAAAATTATTAAATCCGATGGTAATTCTATTTTAGGAGGAGATGATAAAGCTGGTATTGCAGCTATCTTAGAGATGCTTAACCAACTCAAAGATAATAATCTAGATCATCCTGATATTATTGTTGTGTTTTCCATTGCAGAAGAGATTGGTCTTTTAGGTGCTCGTAAACTCAATATAGAAAAGTATGCTCCTGATTTTGGTATAATTATTGATTCAGGTGGTAAACCTGGAACGGTCACTATCCAAGCACCTTTTGCTGCTAAGGGTAAAATTGAGATCATTGGTAGATCAGCACATGCAGGTTTAGAACCAGAAAATGGAATTAATGCATTGGTAGTCGCATCCCACGCTATTACTAAATTAAGATTGGGAAGAGTTGATGAAGATACAACTTCTAATATTGGAGTAGTAGTTGGAGGAACAGCTGTAAATATTGTTATGCCTAGTATATCTATGATATATGAAGCTAGAAGTTTTGACGGTAAATTTTTAGACGAATTACTCATTGAAACTAAAACTATCTTTAGAGATACAGCGAAAAAATTTGGAGCAGAATTTAAGGAAGATATCGTAAAGGGGTACGATGGATTTAAAATTGAAGAGGGAAGTGAAATTTTAAAAATTTTAGAAGATGCCTGTAAAAATATAGATATAGAGTATAAGCCTATTAAATCTGGTGGTGGAAGTGACACTAATATCTATAATGAAAAAGGAATTCCTTCTATCAATATAGGTATAGGTATGAGTAAAGTTCACACTACAGATGAATTTATTAAAATTGAAGATATGATAGGGTGCACTAAGTTACTACTTTCTATCATAGATAAAATATAGATGAATTTCAAACAAAAGAAATCTAAACAAAAATTATGGTTGCCTCTAATAGTTGCTTTATTTATAACCATTGCTTTCCTACGTTCTGATCTTCTTATATCTAAAACTAATAAATTATTACTACCCCTTAGAATAAAAATATATACAACCACTAACAATCTTCAGAATTTTTTTGATACTTTTTTTTATGTCAAAGAGATCAATAAAAAAAACGAATCTTTAAGATTAACCATAGAAAAACAAAAACATCTTTTCATAGAAAATAATAATCTCTTAGAAGAAAATCAACATCTAAGAGAACTACTTCAAATGAAAAAGAAAACAAAATATGAAATTATAGTTGCTCAAGTTTCCTATATTGATTCACTAAATCCATATGAAACTATATCTATTGATAAAGGAGTAAACGATGGTATAAAACAAAACATGGCTGTAACTACTCCTTTAGGTGTAGTTGGAAGGGTCAAGGAGGTTTTTGATGATTACTCTACAGTAGAGTTAATTACTTCTAATCAAAGTTATACAAGTGCTACCGATGAAAATAGTAATACCTTGTCTATTTTAAGCGGGCAAGGAAATGAAATACTTAATTTAGAGTATATCGTTACTGATTCAGATATCCATCTAGGTGATAAGATCTTTACTTCTGGTATCAGCGATATCTATAATAAAAATCTTTTTTTAGGAGAGATTACAGCTATCAATAGCGACGATGAGATGTTTAAACAAATAACAGTAAAATTACCCTATAATATCTTCAATCTTAAAGATGTTATGATTATAAAAAAAGTGAGGTAAATCATGAAAAAACTAATCCTTTATCTTTTTATCTTTAGCTTGAGTTTATTTGCTGAAGATAAGAATGAACTAAAAAAAATTAATACTTTTAAAGCTATATTCACTGAAAATACCAATCTAAATAATAGAAAAAAAACAAAGGAATATGAAGTTTTAGCAAGTTTACCAGATAAATTAATAAAAAAAATGATCTCTCCATCTATTAATAAAGGAGAAATCTATCTATATAATGGAACTCATAAAACTATCTATTATCCACTTTTAGAACAAACAGTAGATCAAAAAATAGATGAAGATGAAAATTATACACTAAAATTTATTCGTGATCTAAAATCAAATGATCATAATGTTGATTTTAAAGTAGTCAAATCTCATAACCAAATCCAAAAAATTATCTATAATGATGGGATAACTATAAAATTTGAATCTTTTTCGAAAATAAATGGGATTAATTTTCCAACACATGTTAGAATACTAGATGAAAATATTGAAATTTCAGAATTAATAATCAAAAATATTGAAATAAATATTTCTCTAACTGAAAAGGATTTTTCTCTCGATGAAATTATTAAAAAGTGATGGTATAGTAATAAAAAAAGTTGATCACTCTGAGGCTGATAGATCATTAACATTATTTACTAAAAATTTTGGTAGGATCAACCTCAATATTAAAGGTCTTCGAAAATCAAAAAAAAGACATCTCAATGGAGCTGATTTATTTGCCATTTCTAATTTTATATTTTATAAAAAAGATGAATATTATATTTTAAGTTCTTTTGAACTTAATGAAACTTTTTTTAATCTTAGAAAAGATCTAGAAAAAATAAATATTTCTTTTCATATATTAGAAATTTTAAATTCCATCTTAGTTGAAAATGAAACACGGGTAGACCTATATAGATTACTTTTAAACTCATTTCGTTTTTTAGATAAAAATAATAAACCTATTAAAAATTACCTTCTTTTAGGATATTTTTTAGCTCTTCTTATTCAAAAAGAAGGAATTATGTTTAATATAAAAGATGGTTCATATTTTGATATAGAAAATTCTATAATCAATAATATACCAATCTCTAGAAGACTCAGTGAAATCCAAAAAATTATAATTATACATCTGTTTGATGAAAAGATAAACACTATTGTTTCTCTAGATCCTCCTATAGATGATATTAAAAAAATAATTTCACTCTTAGAGGACTATATAAACTACCATTTAAATTTAAAAATAAATTTTAAAGAATTTTTTTAGGAGGCTCAAATGAATATTGCAAAAATAACAGACTATATAACTTTGGATATGATTTCCCTTGATTTGAAGGCTAAAAATAAAAAAGAAGCTCTTTTAGAGTTATCAGAACTTTTAGGAACATCAGACTCTATTGATGACCCTAAAATTATCGAACAGGCTCTTATCGAAAGAGAAACATTAGGAAGTACTGGAATTGGTAAAGGTGTGGCTATTCCCCATGCTAAAACTAACTTTGCCAAAAAATTAACTATTGCTTTTGGAAGGTGTAACAAAGGAATTAATTTTGATTCTTTAGATAATCAAGATGTCCAATTATTTTTTGTATTTGCTTCTCCACTGAGTGATAGTAGTATATATCTTAAGATCTTAGCTAGAATTTCAAGATTAATTAGAAGTGAAAATTTTAGAGATAAACTTTTAAATGCAATAGACTCAGAAGATATTCTAAATATTATAAGTTCAGAAGAGGGGTAATTTATGGAATGTCCTTACTGCGGTGCTATAGATACTAAAGTTATTGATAGTAGACCTTATAGCATAGATAACTCTATAAAAAGAAGAAGGGAATGTGTAGTTTGTTCTAAAAGATTTACTACCTATGAGAAAATAGAACCCATTCCCATCTTTGTAATAAAAAAAAATAAAATAAAAGAGGTCTTTAATAAAAATAAAATTTTAAAAGGCCTTGAAAGAGCCGTTATCAAAAGAAATGTCAACTTAGAAGTTTTAGAAAGATTTGTAGAAGAGATTGAAAATACCATTAGAAAAACCAACCATCTCGAGATTGAAAGTACAGAATTAGGTGAACTAGTTATGGAAAGATTAAAAAAATTAGATGAGATTGCATATATTAGATTCGCCTCTGTGTACAAAGACTTTTCAGATGTAAAGTCCTTTATAAAAGAGATTGAGGGGATGGTTGACTGTGATTAAAAATATAGTCAGTGGTGCACTTATTGGAATAGCTAATATCATTCCTGGAGTTTCTGGTGGGACTGTGGCTTTACTTTTAGGAGTTTATGAAAAACTTACGGAATCAATTGGAGATTTCATTACTTCTTCAAGAGAAAAAAAAATAAAAATCTTTAAATTTTTATTTCAAATATCTATAGGAGTTATTATAGGTATCCTTGCATTTGCAAAAATAATAGACCTTCTCTATAAAAATTATAAAGAGGGCACTAGCTTTTTATTTTTAGGATTAATAATAGGATCTCTTCCATTGGTATTAACCTATAGAGATAATGAAAAAATAAATAAATATGGTAAACTATGGTTTTTATTTGGACTGCTACTAATGATTAGTTTTATTTTTCTTCAATCTTTTTATAGTAATGAAAAAACTTCTAATGATATATATCAATTAACAATTGGATATATTATAAAATTAATTTTTTCTGGAGCTTTGGCTGGAGGAGCTATGGTCATCCCTGGGATTTCTGGTTCCCTTCTTTTAGTAATGTTAGGTGAATATTATAATATCCTTGGATTTATAAATAATCAGATGATAATCCCCATTGCCTTTGTTGGAATAGGAGCTCTCATAGGTATTGTCGGTTTTGCTAAAATTATAAATAAACTTTTAAAAGCTTATAGAGATAATACTCTGTATTTTATAATAGGTCTTATTGTAGCTTCCCTTGTGGAAATTTGGCCTGGTTTTACTCTAACTTTATCTAAGGGCATTACAAATATTATAATTTTTCTTTTAGGAATATATATTGTTAAACTAATGAAAAAATTAGAAAGGAATACATAATGAAGAAAATTGATGGATTTTTTTTATTTATTGTTCTTGGAATATTAGGAATTTTTCTTTATATTCCAAGAATTTATAGCGGATACAGAACATTAGATCAACTACAAAATGAATTTAAAACTATAACTGCTGAAACTAATCAACTAGAAAATCAGATAAAAGATTTAAATTATCAGTTAGATAATTCCAATAATCATTATTATATTGAAAAAATTGCAAGAAATAAATTAAATATGAAGAAAAAGAACGAAATTATTTATAGAGTTATATACGAGGAGGAACAAGATTAATGAAAAGAGAGTTAGCTATCGAATTTGCAAGGGTAACTGAAGCAGCTGCATTAGCAGCACAAAAATGGGTTGGTAGAGGTGATAAAGAAGCAGCTGATCAAGCAGCAGTTGATGCTATGAGAACCACATTAAATAAGATCCATATTAACGGTGAGATAGTTATTGGTGAAGGTGAGATTGATGAAGCACCTATGTTATATATCGGTGAAAAGGTTGGCCTAAGAAATGATACGGATATCTGTGTAGATATTGCTGTAGATCCAGTTGAAGGTACTCGTATGACTGCTCAAGGTCAAGGAAATGCTTTAGCTGTTATGGCTATTGGAAATAAGGGTAGTTTTTTAAAAGCTCCAGACATGTATATGGAAAAATTAATTGTAGGACCTGATGCTCGTGGTGCCATCGATCTTAATTTACCACTTTTAGATAATGTTCATAATGTGGCTAAAGCTTTAAATAAATCTTTAGAAGAATTAGTTATAGTGATCTTAGATAAACCTAGACACCATAATATAATCAAAGATCTTCAACAAATGGGCATTAGAATATTTGCTATTCCTGATGGAGATGTTGCAGGTTCAATTTTGACTGCTATTATTGATTCTGACGCAGATATGTTATATGGAATTGGAGGAGCACCTGAAGGTGTTATCTCTGCTGCTGTTATCAAAGCTCTTGGTGGAGATATGCAAGCTAGATTAAAATTAAGAAGTGAAGTAAAAGGAATCTCTTTAGAAAATGATAAAATTTCTAACTTTGAAAAATCTAGATGTCAAGAGATGGGAATAGATATTTCTAATGTTTTTACTATCGATGATCTAGTAAAAGATGATGAAGTTATTTTTGCTGCTACAGGAATTACCGATGGAGATCTTTTAACAGGTGTTAGTAGGAAAAAAAATATAGCTAGAACTCAAACTCTATTAATTAGAGGAAAAACTAAAACTATTAGATATATCAATTCTGTTCATAACTTAGATTTTAAAGATAGTGAGTTAAAAGATATTATAAAGTAAATTTTTTATAGAGTGTAGAAATTATCTACACTCTATATTAATATCTAAGAATATAAGGAGTAAAAATATGTTATTTTATGATGATTTTATAAAAAAATTAGAGAATACAAATATAAAATTAAAAGATAAATATAAATTTGGATTAAACTTTACAAAAAAAATAGTTTGGATGGGAACAGGTATCCCTATTACACTTATTGGAGGATTCCAATTTTGGATGCTTAAAACTAATGGAGGTAATTTAATTGGTTTTATTTTATCTCTCCTCATGGTCTTATTTGGTCTTTATAATATAAAGATGTCCTTTGCCTATAAGATAGAGATCGATGTAATTAATAAACAATTAATTAATAAACAATTTACCGTTGAATTAGATAAAGTAAAATTAATTGAACTTCGTAAGATGGTCGCTCCTAAAAGTAAAAAATTAGAAGCTTGTTTAGATATCATTACCCATGATAAAAAACAAATTATTCTCCCTCTTATTATGAATAATAAATTGGAATTTACATCTATTATCAAGGAGATAACTTCTGATAAATTTGTAATTATAAAGGATTAATTATGGAAATTTGTAGATGTGTCTCAATCAATGAAGCCAGGGTAGATAAAGCAAAAAAAAAATTAGAAGGTCTTTCTTCATTAGAACAGACTGCTAAATTTTTTAAAATTTTAGGAGATAAAACAAGATTCAAAATAATTACCATTCTTTTAGATGAAGAGATGTGTGTTTGTGATATTGCAAATACCCTCGATATGACCCACTCTTCAATCTCCCACCAACTTAAAATTTTAAGAGAAAATAGAGTCTTAAAAAATAGAAAAGAAGGTAAAGTTGTATATTATTCCTTAAACGATAATCATGTTAAAAATATAATTCTTCAAGGGTTAGAACATCATAATCATTAATTTTATCTCCACTGAAACGTTGAGATTTTATACGAATTGTGCTAATATAGTATAGAATACTTAAAAAAGGAGGTAAAATGACTATGTTAAAAATTAAAATATTCAAATCTTACCTACTTTTATTAGGAAAAAGTCTAATTCCTTTCTTTTTATTTATCTTTTTTTTATATCAGCTAAATGTTACACAAAATATAGCTAAACTAAAGTCTGAAAAAAAAATGATTTTAAACTTAATAAAAAAAGATATCGAAAAAGAATTTCTTGACTATGTAGATGATATTCGTTTTTTGTCTGAATCTTCACAAATAAAATTACTTCTATATGATAGATCTAATTTAAGAAAAAATCCATTTTTTTTAAAAGACTATCTCGAAATAAAAGATAAATATTTTGCTGGATATGTAAAAAATAATAAAGATGATATAATAATTAGTGAATATCTTGAAGATAAATTTTCTGAGCAACCTTTGATTAAAAATACTAAAAAAATAACTTTTCATACATTAGGAAACTACAGTAATAATTCTGCAATTAATATTATGGCTCCTATTTTTGGAAAAAATAAACTTTTTTTAGGAACAGTTTCCCTCTATGGAAATCAAATTTTTCTTGATAATATTTTAAAAAAATATTACTCTCAAAATTTAGTATCCAAAGGAAATTTTTATTTCTTTAATCTTGACAATGACAATAAAATTAACAATATCCTCAAAAAAAACGAATCTTTATCATTAAATCCTAATAGTGATTCTATCTTTAAAGATAATATTTTATATACTTTTGACACAATAGATTTAAAAAAACTTCTCCCCAAAGTTGATTTTGACAAAGATATAAATTCTACTTGGAGATTAGTTATCAAAGTCCCTAAAATAAAGATAATTAATATGAAAAAACATTTTTTGTATGGATATAGATCTCTTAGTTTATTTATATTTTTGACTCTTTCTATCACTATATGGACTATTTCAAAGGAAACAAATAAACGTAAATTCTATGAAAAAAAATTACAACTACAAAATGAAAAATTAATTGAAAATAATAGAACTAAAGATAAGTTTATATCTATATTAGCTCATGATTTAAAAAGTCCATTTACTGGAATTACTGGAATTTTTAGTATCTTAACTAGAAAATATGATTCTTATGATGATGCAAAGAAAAAAAAATTGATCTATTCACTAAATGATTCTATACAAGGAATAAATGCTCTTTTGATAAATTTATTGGAATGGTCTAAGATACAAAGAGGATATGCTATTCCATCTCCTATGAAAGTTAAGGTAAACGATCCTACTACTTCTGCATATCAAATCTTAAAATTAAGTTTAGAATCTAAAAATATTAAATTTTCAAATTATATTTCAGATAAACATTTTATCTTAGCTGATAAGAATATGGTAGAAGCCATTTTTCGAAATATCCTTTCAAACGCTATAAAATTTACTCCTAATTTTGGAAAAATCGAACTTTATAGTGAACGAAAAGATAAATATATATATATATATTTCAAAGATAATGGAGTAGGTATGAACTTAGATATTCAATCTAAACTATTTAAGTTAGATAAACATTTGACTACTTTAGGAACTCAAAATGAAAAAGGAACAGGTTTAGGTCTTATTATTACAAAGGAATTTATCCATCTTAATAGAGGTTGTTTAGAGGTTGATTCTATTAAAAATCAAGGAACTACTATTATTATAAAACTTCCTGAGTATAGAGATATCTCATAAACAAATTCATATATCTTTAGCAATTTAAAATATTTATATAATTTGTAACAAAAATAGAAAAAGAGGTCGAAGATGAAGTACAATAAAATAAAAAATATAGATAAAAAAATATCACTTTTAGGATTTGGTTGTTGGGCTTTGTCTAAACATGGATGGAAAGATGTAAATCAAGAGGAAGCTATAAAAACTCTAGAAAAAAGTATTGAACTTGGTATAAATTTTTTTGATACTGCTCCAATCTATGGATTTGGAAGATCTGAAGAGATCTTAGGAGAAGTTACAAAAAGCATTCGTAAAGACATAGTTATAGCTAGCAAATTTGGACTTAGATGGAATGAATGGGGTCATGTTACCCATGACATATCTAGAGACTCTATTTTGTTTGAAGTAGAAGCTACTCTGAAACGTTTAAAGACTGATTATATCGATCTCTATCAAGTTCATCACCTAGATAATAAAACATCTTTAAACACAATTTTTGAGACTCTCAATGAATTAAAAAAACAAAATATAATAAAAGGTATAGGAGTATCTAATTTTAAATTAGAAGAACTTAAACAAGCTTCCAAATTATGCGACATCAGTAGTATTCAAAATCAATATAATATGTTACAAACCAATGATGAAAAAGATATTCTACCTTTTTGTCAAAAAAATAATATTGGATATATCTCTTATAGTACATTAGCTCAAGGACTCTTATCAGAAAAAATAAAAAAAGGATATAAGTTTGCCAAGATGGATATAAGAAAATTTAATGATCTATTTCATAACAAAGATACTTTTGATAGGATTGAAGGATTGAGATCTCCTAACAAGGCACTAATAGAAAGTGCTTTTGAATATGTTATCAAACAAGAAGCTATAAAATCTATCTTAGTCAGTACTACAAAGATTAAAAATTTAGAAGAAAATATTAAACTAATTAAAAAATTAAGCAAATAAAAAAACAGTCAAAGGACTGTTTTTTTTAATTTTTTACAAATTTTGCTAATACTCCATTTACAAATTCATGGGAAGTTGTATCTCCATAAATTTTAGCTAGTTCAATAATTTCATTTAGAACAATTTCAAAACCAGTTTCTTCATACATTAATTCATATACACCAAATCTAAGTAATGATCTTTCTACACTTCCTATAGTTTGTAACGACCATTCATCCATTTTTTCATCAAGTTCTTGGTTTATAGTCCCATAGTGTTTATCTATTCCTTCTGCAAATTCTATGATGAACTCTTTTTCTGTTTCACTTAAAGTAAGTTCTTCAACATTATTAGAATCTTCTTCTTCTTCTTCTAATCTTTCTACCCTTCTGTTTCCATCTTGTAAAAAACTTTCTAATCTTTGTAATGGTGTTACCTTATTCATGTCAGCTTCAAATAGAAGCTTAAATAATTCTTCTCTTGCGATCTTTCTACTCATAATTTCCCTTCCTATTCATCTTTTAATCTATTTACTAATATTTTTTTTAGCTTTTTAATATTTTCTTTATCTCCAAATATAGTTCCTAATAAAGTTGTCAACATAACCACTATCATAGACATAATACCATGTGTTATAAAGATATAACCAAAAGCAAATCCCATCAATCCACCTATATATTTTTTACTATTTATTGCAATTCTTTCTATCAATTCCTCTAACATAACTATTCACCTCTTCCATTACTAGATCTTTCTTTAATTAACTTAGTTACTCTAAGTTCAACTTCTGTAATACTTAAATCTAAATAACTTTCGATCCTATCTTTGATATCTTGCTGGATTAAATTAAGGTCGTTTGAAAGGGACTGACTAGATATTATATCAATAGATACAAAAATTTTCAATTTTTTTCCATTAGTTTTATTTTTTACTTTTAAATTTTTAATTTTTGGATGATCTCCTACAACTTCTTTAACTATATTATTTACAGAATTAGAAGAAATTTTTAACATTCCATTAGGAGTTTTCATTCTCAATTCTTTTGGTCTTTCAAAAATACTAATTAGTTTCTCTATAAATAATAATAGATAGATTAGTGATACTCCTGCTATAACACCTCTTGTTATCAGGTTGTTAAAATCCAATATCTCTAAGTATGACGGAAAAATCCCTATATATATTCCAAATATAGCTAAGATAAAAATTCCTATCCATGCTACTCCGAAAATAAATTTTATAAACATATTCATTCCTCCAAATTTAAACCTTAAAAATATTAGAGGCGTATAACGCCTCTAATCTAATATTTCTTCTTCTTTTGAAATTTCTTTCACTTTAACATCTTGAACATAAACGTTTACTTCTACAACTTTAAGTCCAGTTAATTCTGTAATATTTTTAATTATATTTTCTTGTACACTGGTAGCTATTACTGGAATTGGATAACCGTATTCTACAATTATATGTACATCTACGCTACACTCTTTTTCTCCTACTTCTACCTTTACACCTTTGGTCATCTTATTAATACCTAAAATCTTACTAACTTCGTCTGTTACTCCACTTGTCATCTTGTAGATTCCATCCACTTCCAACGTTGCCTTAGCTGCAATTACTTTTACTACGTCATCAGCAATTTTTATGTTTCCTAATTCAGACATCTGTCCACCTCCAAAAATATTTTATACTTATAATTCTTTACACTTATATTATATCATTTTTGTTATCATTTCCTATTTTTTTTATTAATATATTTAAATTTAAATTAATTGAAGGAAAAGAGACA
>DDQV01000020.1 GCA_002342785.1 Fusobacteriaceae bacterium UBA2433
ATTTGAAAAAGTAGCACAAGCTATGGAATCTCAAGGTATATGCTAATAACTAAACAATAATAAAAAGACAGATATCTAAAAAAATATCTGTCTTTTTTTATTATTATAAAATTTATTACAAATTTATTTTTCCATCAAATATTTATCGATCGAAGCTGCTGCTTTTCTTCCTTCTGCAATAGCCCATACAACTAAAGATTGACCCTTTCTCATATCTCCTGCTGCAAATATTTTTTCCTTAGAAGTTTTATAATCATCTGTATTAGCATCTACATTTCCCCTAGAATCAAGTTTAATTCCAAGTTCATCTATTAAACCTTTGTGTTCAGGATGAACAAATCCAATTGCTAAAAATGCAAGATCTACATCTAAAGAAAATTCTGAATTTGGAACTTCCTTCATAGATTTTTTACCATTTTCATCTGTTATCCATTCTACTCTGGCAGCTTTAAATTGTTTTATATTTCCTTTTTCATCTCCAATAAATTCCTTTGTTAAGATATTCCATTGTCTAACTTCTCCTAGTTCACACTTTCCACCAAGACATGTTTGTGCTTCCTCATGTGCAGTATTAATTTTTAATATTTGTGGATAGTTTGGCCAAGGGTTTGTTTGTGGTCTATCTAAAGGTGGCTTCTCTAAAAGTTCTATTTGATAGATAGTTTTTGCTTTTTGTCTCATAGCTGTTCCAACACAGTCAGCACCCGTGTCTCCACCACCAATAATTATAACGGATCTATCTTTAGCATCAATTTTTTCTTCTGGTTCAATCTCTTCACCAGTATTTACTATATTTTGTTGTATTAAATAGTCCATTGCATAATGAATTCCATTTAATTCCCTTCCAAATACAGGAAGATCCCTAGCTAGTTTAGATCCTCCAGCTAAAAGTACTGCATCATATTTATTTTCAAGTTCATCTACTGTTATATCAACTCCAACATTACAATTAAATATAAACTCTACTCCTTCATCTCTAATCTGAGTTAATCTTCTTTCTACAACCCATTTTTCTATCTTATAATCAGGAATACCATAAGTTAATATTCCTCCTGCTTTAAAATCTCTTTCATAAACAGTTACTTGATGACCAGCTCTATTAAGTTGTTGAGCTGCTGCAAGACCAGAGGGACCACTTCCAACTATAGCTACTTTTTTACCTGTTCTATTTTTAGGAGGCATAGGTTTTATCCAACCTTTTTCCCAACCTTTTTCTACTATATTAAGTTCAATATTTCTGATTGTTACTGGTTTATCATTTATTCCAAGTACACATCCTCCCTCACAAAGTTCAGGACAAACTCTTCCAGTAAATTCAGGAAAGTTATTTGTTGTTTCTAAAACCATAAGTGCTTCTCTCCATTGACCCTTATGTACAAAATCATTCCACTCAGGACAATGATTAGATACAGGACATGAGAAATGACAGAAAGGAACTCCACAATCCATACATCTCGCAGCTTGTTTTAATAAATATTCATCTGTATAAGGTTTATAAAGTTCTTTCCAATCTTTTATCCTTTCATCTATAGGCCTTTTTGCAGCCTCTTCCCTTGATATTTCTAAAAATCCACCTAATTTTCCCATCTTATTATTTCACCTTCCCTTGTGCAAGAAGTTCCTTATATCTTGGCGATATTATTTTTACAAATTTACAAATATTTTCTTCCCACGATCCAAGAATATCTTTTGCCCTTGAACTATTCGTGTATTCAAAATGTTTTTCTATCATTGTTTTTAATTCTAATATATCTTTTGTATCCTCTAATTTTTCAATTACTACATCTAATTTGTTTACTTTATTTTCAAAGTTTCCGTCTATGTCATAAACATATACGATTCCACCACTCATCCCTGCTCCAAAGTTTCGACCTGTTTTTCCAAGTACTGCTACTCGACCACCTGTCATATATTCACAACCATGATCTCCTACACCTTCAACTACAGCTTTTACTCCTGAGTTTCTTACACAGAATCTTTCTCCAACTTTACCATTTAAATAAACTTCTCCTCTAATAGCTCCATAAAGAATTGTATTTCCACCAATAATATTTTCTGCAGCAGAAAATTTAGCACTCTCAGGTTTTTTAATAATTATTTTTGCTCCAAATAAACCTTTACCAATATAATCATTACCTTGTCCCTCTAATTTATATGTAATTCCTTTCATTCCAAATGTTCCAAAACTTTGTCCTACATAACCTTTTAAATTAATAGTTATCGTATCATCTTCAAGTCCATCTACCCCATATCTTTTTGCTATCTCTCCACTTAACATGGTACCAACCGATCTGTTAAGATTGAAAACTTCTGTGTTGATAACAACTTTTTCCTTATTCTCAAGTGCAGGTTTTGCTTCTTCTATAAGTTTTCTATCTAAAATATTATCTAGACCATGATCTTGAGTTGTCACACATCTAGTAGCGATAGATCTATCTACTTGTGGTTTATATAAAATATTACTAATATCAATTCCTTCTGCTTTCCAATGTGAAATTGCATCATTCATCTCTATCATATCTGTTCTTCCAACCATCTCTTCAACAGTTTTAAATCCTAATTCTGCCATAATTTCTCTAAGTTCCTCAGCAATAAACTTGAAAAAATTAATTAAATATTCAGATCTACCAAGGAATTTTTTTCTGAGTTCAGCATTTTGAGTTGCTATTCCAACTGGGCACATATTAGTATGACAAACTCTCATCATAACACATCCAAGTACTACAAGTGGTGCCGTTGCAAATCCAAATTCTTCTGCTCCAAGAAGTGCTGCTATAGCAATATCTCTTCCTGTCTTCATCTGTCCATCTGCTTGAATTTTTACTCTTCCTCTCAGATCATTTAATATTAATACTTGATGAGCTTCAGAAAGTCCAAGTTCCCAAGGAAGTCCAGTATGTTTTATAGATGAAAGTGGCGCTGCTCCTGTTCCACCATCATATCCAGAGATAAGAATCATATCAGCATGGGCTTTTGAAACTCCTGCTGCAATAGTTCCTACTCCAACTTCTGATACAAGTTTTACACTTACCCTTGAAGTTGGGTTTACATTTTTTAGATCAAAAATAAGTTGTGCTAAATCTTCAATTGAATAGATATCATGATGTGGTGGTGGTGATATAAGATCTATTCCAGGTGAAGTATGTCTTACTGCTGCAATCTCTTCACTAACTTTATGTCCAGGAAGATGTCCACCCTCTCCAGGTTTTGCTCCTTGTGCCATTTTTATTTGAAGTTCATCTGCATTTACTAGATAATGAGTTGTCACTCCAAATCTTCCAGAGGCTATTTGTTTAATCGCACTCCTTCTATTATCAAGAAATCTTTTAGGATCTTCTCCACCCTCTCCAGAATTTGATTTACCTCCTATTGTATTCATTGCTATTGCCATAGCTTCATGTGCTTCCCTTGAGATTGAACCATATGACATTGCTCCTGTTACAAATCTTTTTGTAATACTATCAACTGATTCTACTTCGTCTATCGATATAGAATTTCCTTTTTTAATTTTAAATAATCCTCTAATTGTTGCGAGATCTTTTCCTTGCTCATTTATTAATTTAGCATACTCTTTATACTCTTTATAATCTTTAGATCTAGTTGATTCTTGAAGTTTTGCTATTGCCTTTGGACTAAATAGATGTTTTTCTCCCCCATGTTTCCAGTGATATTCACCTTCTGTCTTAAGAATTTTTGGTTGTTCTTGTAGTTCTCCAAAAGCTTCCTTATGTTTTCTAAGTGTTTCCTTTTCAATAATATCTAGTCCAATACCTTCAATTCTTGAAGTAGTTCCTTTGAAATACCTATCTACCAATTCTTTTTTTAATCCAAGTGCTTCAAAAATTTGAGCTCCTCTATAACTTTGAATAGTTGAAATACCCATTTTTGACATAACTTTTGTAATACCTTTTCCAATAGCTTTAACAAATTTTTCTTGTTTTTTAACAGGATTATTATTTGTTAAGTATAGTTCTTTTTCACACATATATCCAATTGAATCAAATGCTAGATATGGATTTACTGCCAATGCTCCAAAACCAATAAGTAAAGCAAAATGCATTACCTCTCTAGCTTCTCCAGTTTCTACTATTAGATCGATTCCATTTCTTTTTCTTTTATTAATTAAATGATGATGTAATCCTGCTGTTCCAAGTAAACTTGGGATAGCAACTTTATCTTTAGATATCCCTCTATCACTCAATACTAATATGCTAACTCCATTATCGATAGCTTTTTCAGCTTTTTCAAAAAAATCTTCAAGACCCTTTTCAAGTCCCTTATCTAAATCAAATAACATTGGTATAACTTCTGATTTAAAATTATCTTCTGTTAACGCTAGTATTTTATCTAGGTCACTATTTAAAAGTATAGGTGTAGAAAGTTTAATTAAGTTTGCTTTATCCTCTGTATCCTCAAAAATATTTCCTTGACATCCTATCTGAGTTGTAATTGACATTACAATCTCCTCTCTAATAGGATCGATAGGAGGATTTGTTACTTGTGCAAACAACTGCTTAAAATAATTAAACAACGATTTAGATTTATTTGAAAGCACTGCAAGTGCCACATCATTTCCCATAGAACCCATTGGTTCTTTTTCATTTTTTGCCATAGGAGCTATTATTTCTTTTAATTCCTCCCTGGTATATCCAAACTCCCTCCAAGTATTAAATATACTTTCAAAATCTTCATCGTATCTAGAATTTACTTTATCTAAATCATCTAAAACTTTTTTCTTTTTAAGCCATTTCCCAAAATCTGATTTTGAAATAAGTTTTTTTTCTATCTCTTCATCAGATAAAATTCTTCCAGCTTTTGTATCGATTAAAAGAACTTTACCAGGTTGTAACCTTCCATTTTCTTTTATATCAGCAGGGTCAATATCAATTGTTCCTGCTTCAGATGCCAGTATAACAATATCGTCTTTTGTAATTAAATATCTTGCAGGTCTCAGACCATTTCTATCTAATTTTCCAAGAACTTGAGTACCATCTGTCATAACTAATGAAGCAGGTCCATCCCATGGTTCTATCAAACCAGAATAATATTCATAATAATCTTTCATCTCTTTTGACATCTCTGTATTTTTTTCCCAAGCTGGAGGTATCATAATACTTGCAACTTCAAGAAGTGATTTTCCTGAACATAACATCAATTCTATTGCATTATCTAAATTTGCTGAATCTGATTTTTCTGCCAATTGAACTGGAAAAATTTTAGAAATCTCACTTCCAAAAACTTCATTAAATAATTCAGGTTCCCTTGCTGTCATCCAATTAACATTTCCTTTAACAGTATTGATCTCTCCATTATGTATTAGATATCTAAAAGGTTGAGCTAGATCCCAAGATGGAAATGTATTCGTGCTATATCTTTGATGTATTAATGCAATTGAAGACTTTACCGTCTCATCCTCTAAATCCTTATAAAAAGATTGGTTGGCAAGTAATAGTCCTTTATATACAATAGTTTTTGATGACATAGAAGGAATATAGAAAAATTCCTCCTGTTCTAATTTTAATTCTCTTATTTTATTTTCAATTCTTTTTCTAATAATATATAATCTTAATTCAAAATTTTCTGTCTTTTCAGATTTTTTAATAAATATTTGTTTTATATATGGTCTCGAAAGTTCTGCTGTTTTTCCAACTTGATCTTTATTTACAGGTATATCTCTCCAAGTAATTATCTCTTGTTTCTCTTCAATAATTATTTTTTCAATAATTTCCTCACATAAATTTCTCTCCACTTTATTTTGTGGAAAAAAAATCATTCCTACACCATATTTCCCCTCTTCAGGAAGATTTTTTACCTTTGTTCTAAAAAATTCATCAGGAATCTGAATAAGTACTCCAGCTCCATCCCCAGTGGTAGGATCAGCACCAACTGCTCCTCTATGTTCAAGTCTTTCTAATACCTGGACAGCCATCTTTACAATTTTATTACTTTTTCTCCCTTTAATATCTGTTACCATTCCTATTCCACAGTTATCTTTTTCAAACTCTGGATTATAAAGCCCCTGGGCTTCTGGTATCCCAATTCCTCTTTTCATCTCAATCCCTCCATTCAGAACTTTGCAAAATATCAATAACTCCTAAAAAATGAACATAGCAAAGTTTAAATACTTTAATTTTAAGTTAATCTATTAATTATCTGATAAACCTATATAGATCTATCAATGAAATTTTCAGAAAAATATAGTATATTATATACTAACTAGATCTATCCGATAGTTTCAAATATTTATTTTTAGAGTTTTTTTTATACACAGATTAGTTATAATAATTATTTGTTTCATATAGAATACTATATTTATTAAAAATGTACAAACATATTATTTTTTCAGTACTAAAGTATGTGATTTTTAGTATAGATATGTTCGTTAATAAAACTTATATGTTTTATTAACAATTATTTTTTTTGAAAATTAAAAAATTTTATAAAAAAA
>DDQV01000138.1 GCA_002342785.1 Fusobacteriaceae bacterium UBA2433
AATAATATCCTTGAATCTCATTACAACCTATTCTTTGAAGAAATTCTACCTGTTCCATTGTCTCTGCACCTTCAGCAATAACTTTTACCCTTAATTTTTTCGATAGATGTGTTATAAATTCTGCGATTTCTCCAGTATCTGTTTCAGGATAATCTTTTATAAATGTTCTATCAATTTTAATCTTATCAAATTTTAATCTTTTTAAATAAGTCAGAGAAGAAAAACCTGTCCCAAAATCATCTAAAGCTATAGATATCCCATTTATCTGAAATTCCTCTAATTTTGAGTTAACATTTTCATAATTATCTACCAAAACCCCTTCTGTTAATTCTATCTCAAATTGTTTAGGATCAAGATTAAAAAGATCTAAAATATAAAGAATATCCTCTACTAAAAATATATTTTTAAAATCTTGTGAGGATAAATTTATAGAGATCTTTATATCTCTGTATCTATATAATCCAAGACTCTTTGTTAATCTAGCAACCTCTTCAATAACCCACATTCCTATCTCACTAATAAGACCGACTTCCTCTGCAATTGGTATAAATTCCATAGGGGAAACATTTCCTAATATGGGATTATTCCAACGAATCAATGATTCTATTCCAACAATTCTATCCTCTTTACTATTGATCTGTGGTTGAAAATACATCTCAAATTCATTATTTTTTATAGCTAAGCTAAGATGTTCTTCAATATCCATCTCCCTTCTCACTTTTTTTTCTAAATTATTTTCATAGATAAGAAAATCTTTTTCAGGATAATATTTTAATGCTTTTATTGAAAACATAGCTTTTCTCAATAATTCCTTTGAACTTTTCCCATGTTTAGGGAAAATAACTGCTCCTAGATCAAATTCTAAGTTTATTTTTTTTCCCTCAATCTCTATATCAGATTTAAATTTTGAAGATAGTTCTATTAGGAGACTATTAAGTAGTTTTTCATTGGTAGGAATCTTCAATACAGCTATAAAAACATCCCTTGAAAGATGGGAGATATTATCCTTGTCTTCCCTAAGAAAATTAATTTTTTTAATTATCTCTCTATAGATAAGTTGCAATATTTTTTCATTATATTTTATCTCTAACTCATCATATTTTTTTAATTTTATATATATAATACTAAATTTATTCTTATTTTCGATCTCCTCATCTATCAAATTATTAAACATAATCTGGTTTGGAAGATCTGATTTAGAATCATGAGTAAGGAGATATTCTATCTCTGCTTCCCTTTCTTTTTCTGACGAAAGATCTTTTGTTAATGATACATAATATTCTGTCTCTTTAGTTTTAAGATTTTTTATATTATTTATAGTCAAATTTGCAGGATATTTAGATCCATCTTTTCTTCTAAGCCATAGTTCTCCATTCCAACTATCACCATTAATTAATTTTTTCTTAACATCTTCATAGAGTTTAGGATGACTCTTACTATAGTCAAATATCTTCCTATTTAAACTTAAAACTTCATCTCTAGAATAACCTGTAAGTTTTAAAAAACCTTCATTGAAATCTACTATATTTTTTTTAGCATCGATTATCATAACTGCATCGTCTACATAACTTAAAAGTAACCTAGCTAAGTAAAGTTGAACACTTTCTTTTTTCTTCAAATGAAAAACAGTAATGGTTATTGAACCTACAAGAAAAGCTATAAATAAGGTATATAATTTCATATTCTTCTTAAAATAAATTACTTCTGGAAATATTTTTTTAATATCTTCTTTTTTTATATCTGCCATTACACCCCAATAATAATTTTCATTTTCAAAGAAAATATTTTTTTCAAATTTAGGAATTATCTTCTTAAAATAAAAAATTTCATCTTCTATTTCAACAATTTTTTCAAAATTTCCTGTAACAGCTGACCATAACCCTGGATTATCTTCTTTTATTGTATTTTTTTTAGCTACTTCTCCAAATATAAACCCATAATTTTTGACTTTATCTTTATTATATAGATAATATCCATTATTATCTATAAGGGAGATATTTAAAAGTTCCTTACTTTCATGAAAATAGTTCCCAAAAGATTTTATAAATTTTTTACCATCATAATTTATTACTAAAACACCTTTTAATTTTCCACTACTATCCCTTAAAGGTTTAGAAAATCGAATGACAGGTATATGGGGCACTACTATTTTTCCAAACTCAACATTTAGGTCTAAATTAGATATATAGATCCCTTCTTTATTTGTCTTAATACAGTTTTTAAAGTAGTGTCTATCATGTTTCTCTTGAAGTTTTTCCTCTGGAGTTACCACTATTTCACCATTTATTCGATCTACCCTTATGACTTCCTTTCCATCAGATCCAAGAAACCTAAGTTGAAGGTAATCTTTTTTATTAGATATATAACGGCTAAAAAGCTTCCTAGCCTCTACTTTGTTTTCAAAACTTTTTTCTTTTAAAAAATCTTCAAATTCATTTGCATTTTCCACAATAAATATATCTTGAAAGATATTATGAAAAAGAGTTTGAATTGTCTTCTCAAATGAATTTGATTCCTCTGAAACTTGGGTCATAATCTTATTTTCAGAGGTTTTTAATTTAGATTCATAGAGACTGTCTATCAAAAAATTAAGAACTAACAATAAAGGTAAGATATAGAGCAAAATTTTTAATAATATCTCTTTTGTTGTTTTTTTGGAGTTTAAATTATTTTTTTTTTTCACAAAAACCTCCTATTAAATTTTACGAATCAAACTTATTCAAATTTTATATTTTAATATTTTCTTATTTAAATCATAACAAATGATTATAATCCACCTATTCTATAATTATACTCTAATATTTAATTAAATACAATATTTCATAGGGTTAATATAGAAGCAAATTATGTTTAAAATTTCAATTATATCAACCTTTTTAATCATTTTTTTATTTAAATTCTATATTTTACTTATAAATATAAATTAAACTATATATTCATAAAAAAAATGACCTATAAAAATACAAGTCATCCTTAAATTTATCTTTTTTTCTAAAAAATTTTACTTCTCTTTAAGATTTCTATTTAAAATCAGTAGATCTAATTCTTCCTTTGTATAATGAACTACCTTTAGATCATAAAACTTATAAAAAAACAACCCTATAAGTCCCCATACTAATACAATTATTGCTGAAGGCATAGATAAAGAACTATCTAGTCCAGGGACTAATAGTAAGACCAAAAAAATTACCCCTGCTATAGAACCAAATATAGATGGAAAATAAACTTTATTATATTCTTTTTTATACAATCTATAAGAAGATAAACTAGTATATAGATATCCAATAGAAGCTCCTACACTAGAAGTTCCAACTATCCATCCTAGGACATTTCTCCCAAACCATGGAGCAATAAGTGATATTCCTAAGATAAACAAGATGGCATTTTTAGGAGTATGATACTGAGGATCTAACTCTCCAAAAAATTCTGGTAATATCTTTCCCCTAGACATGGCAAATAATAATCTACTAGCAGCCATATAAAATCCATTTATTCCTGCTATTATAGCTGTGAGTAAAGCTAGTGCAAGAGACCACAGTCCTATCTTTCCAAAATAATATTCAACTGTATGTCCTGTTGCCCAAACTATATCTCCATTTGTAACTTCTTCTAAAGTTATTCCAAAACTCGTAAAAAATAATATTGAACAATAGATTAAAGATCCTATCAAGATAGAAAATATAGCTAGTCTAGAAGCCTCTTTAGCTTCAAAATTTAGTTCTTCTGCTACCTGGGGAATACAATCAAAACCTACAAATAACATTGGAGCAATAGATAATACCTTTAATATTTTAGAGACCTCAATATTTTGTCCTACAAAAAAAGTAGATGTATATGAATTATTTATTCCTGCTTTTGCTATTGTTAGACTTAAAAATAAAAATACTATTCCTACCAATAAAAATACCATTATATTTTGAAAGTTTGAAGCAAGTTTTACTCCCTTAATATTTAAATAAGCAAAGAAACAAAGTGCAAATATTGCTATTCCAATCTCTCCTAAATATATACTCGATCCTACTATAGTATATAGATATCCTATTTTTAATACTCCTGGCATTATAAATTTTGCAACAAAAGCAAGACCTGTTGCATTAAATGGAACTAAACTTGAATATGCTAAAGTCAAAAACCATCCACATGTAAGGGCATGTTTCCATCCAAATGCGTCATATGTAAATGCATATTCTCCCCCTGCCACTGGAAATTTATGTAACAAATAACCATAATTTTTTTCTATCCCAATCATTATAAACCCACCCATAAGGATGGCTATAATAGAGTTTATCATCCCTGCTTTTAAAAACATAGTTCCTGGTAATATAAAAGCTCCAGTTCCTATTATCGCTCCAATTGCCAAAGATAATATATCAATCTTCTTAACTTCTTTTTTTAACATCGAATCAGTCCTTTTTTATTTTTTTAGTTATATGTTCATAACATAATATCAACATATGATATAGATAGTTATTATATCATATAAACAAATTTTATTTCAAACTTTAATAAAAACCACTCTAATCTTTTATCAAAGATATAATCTACAAATATAAATATTAATTTATTTTTTTATTTTCATTTCTTTCAACTTTTTTCCAATAAAATTTTACACATTATATTATGATATATGATAAAATATAGCTTGATAGTTTCAACCTCAACCTAACAAAATATAAGGAGTCCTCAATGAAAAAAATAAATTTAATCCTACTTTTTTTTATCCTAACTACCCTGGGATTTTCCCAACAAATTTTATTAAAAAATCTAAGATTTAATGGAAATCCTCCACAAATGGTTATAGACGTAGAAGGAAATATCAAACCTAAGTATAATATTAACTATGACGAACAAAATAGATATCTCTTTGTAGAATTTTTAAATACAAAAGCTTCTTCAGAATTAAAAAATAAAACGATAAATGGAAGCTATGTAAAGAGCGTTAAGATAAGAAAATATAGTAATTCTACAGGGGTTTTTATATTTTTTAAAAATAATATAAACTATAGTGCTAGTTATTGGTCTAACCCTACTAGGTTTGTTCTTAATTTTGATAAAAATAAAGCAAAAAAAGAATATACTATCGTTGTAGATGCAGGTCACGGGGGGAAAGATCCTGGAGCTACTGGTTTTAATAAATATCATGAAAAAGATATTGCTCTAAGGATTACAAGATATCTTAAAACTTCCCTAGAAAAAGATTTTAATGTAATTATGACTAGGAATAACGATTCATTTATCAGTCTATCTAATCGTCCAAAAACAGGAAATAAAGCCAAAGCTGATTTCTTTGTCAGTGTTCATCTAAATGCTAATAGCAGTTCCCAAGGTAGTGGAGCAGATGTATTTTATTTTTCTAGAACAGAATCAGATTATGCCAAGAAAGTTGCTATTTTTGAAAACAGTGTAGGAAGTAAATTTGGAGAGAATGTCGATGATATAACTCTTATTATGGGACAATTATTCTACAATAAAAATAAGGAAATATCTGCTAAGATAGCACAAGATCTGATAAATTCTTATTCTAAAAGATTAAAAATGAGAAATAGAGGAGCCCATGGAGCCAACTTTGCAGTCCTTAGAGGATTTGATGGTCCTGGAATCTTAGTAGAAGCTGGATTTATTACAAATTCCTCAGACATAAGTAAGTTAAAACAAAGTAGATATCAAAAATTAGCTGCTGAAGAGATTGCCAAAGCTATAAAACGACATTTTTATTAAGACATTAAGGAGTTAGCTATGAAAAATAAAAAAAGTTTAATTTTTTTAGGAGGTTCTATTTTATTTCTTGTAATCAGTGGTATATTTTTCTATAAATATGTCACTATGGAAGATGAAATACCTCTAAAAAAAATTACCAATCACAAAAATATACAGACAACTACTAGTGTTGAGATAATAAAAATTTATTCTCCCAACGATTCTTTAGATAACTTAATTTCATCAGAAGTAGAGATTAATAAAGAAGATTTTTCTTTTAAAATCAACTCTATATTCAATGTTATTAAGGAACAAAGTAATTATCAAGTTAGAGATGAAGATCAAAACTACTATCCATTTATGGATCCTAATATAACTCTATTAAATTCATATCTTGTTGGAGACAAACTATATCTTAATATCAGTTCTAATATTATCCAGAGTATTAGAACAAAAAAACAAGAACTTTTAATAATATATTCCCTAGTCAATACATTTACAAGTTTAGAAAATATCAATAAAGTAAAGATACTTGTTGATGATATAGAGGTAGACAAATTAAAATGGTATAGTCTCAAAACTTTTTATACAAAAAATTTAGATATCTTTAAATAAAAGAGTACAAGGGAGGTTTTATGTTAAATCAATTGTATGCTCATGTAAAAAAAACACTTCCACCTAAGAGGTATCAACATACCTTGGGAGTTGTCAAGGTAGCAATCTCTTTAGCAAAACAATATAATGTAAATGAACACCGAGCGGAAATAGCAGCTCTTCTACATGATATTTCTAAATGTATGACCATGAAAGAATTACACTTCTATGTTGATTCTGATGAAACATTAAAATATTATGGAACTATGGGGGAATTACTCCATGGATTTGCAGGAAGTGTATATGCAAAACAAGAACTAAAAATCTACGATGTAGATATCTTAAATGCTATCAAATATCACACCATTGGTAGGAGAGGAATGACAATCTTAGAAAAAATAATATATCTATCTGATGCTATAGAACCTAGTCGAAACTATCCAAATGTGGATTTAATCAGGGAAAAAGCCATAACTTGTATTAATGAAGCTATCTTATTTGAAGTAGATAAAAAATTAAAACATCTCCTAGATATCAATGCTACTATCCATCCTAATACTGTGGATATGAGAAATTGTATCATAGGAGAGATAGGTAAAAATTAAATATAATATTATTAAATATTATAAAATTTATGGTATAATATTATACTATACAATTTGCGGAGGTAACTTAGATGAACAATGAAGTTAATAAGAGTTTTTTACTATATACATTGGTAAAAACTATAGAAAAGATGATCGAAACTGATAAAAACAGACACAATACAATGCATGGTTTAGTTCGAATGGTGTCTATTAAGAGAGTTGATGATCTATTAAAAGCTTTAAGAGACGATGATACATGTAACAATGAACTTGAATTTAAAGTTGGTTTCCGTTCTATGCTGATAACTGAGCAATCTGGAGTATTATCTATATTACAAATGGCTCAAGATCTTGTAGTAACTACTGCTGAAAAAAATTATTTAGAACTAGTAACATTATTACACCAAGCTATTACAGCTACTATAGTAAATAATAAATAATGGTTTGAAAGATGCCCTTAAGAAGGGCATTTTTCACTTTAAAATTAGTATCATCTACGTTTAATTTTATATAAAAAAATATATCATATAAAAATTATACTGGAGGAATTATGAAAATAACTGAAGAAGAAAAAATATTAGAACTTTTCAAAGATGGAAAAGGAAAAAATTTAAACGAGATCACATCTTGTATGGACTGGTCTCCTAAATTAAAAAAAGAGAACAAACAATTTTTAGAAAAATTAGTAGAATCAGGAGACCTTATCTTGAGTAAGAGAGGTAGATATAATACCCCTAAAAACTTAGGATATATTATTGGAAACCTCGATGTAGTAAAAGATAGATTTGCATTTGTTGATACAGAAGATTTTGGTGTATTTATTCCTAAATCTAAATTCAACGGAGCATTTAATGGTGACCTTGTTATGGTCGAGATCTCTAATGAAACTAGTGGAGCTAAAAAAGATGGAGAAGTAATAAAGATCTTAAAAAGAGAAAGAAATACTATTATCGGTATCTATCAAGCCAACGATAGATTTGGATTTGTAGTTCCTACCCATTCATTTGGAAATGATATATTTATTTCAAAAAAATTTAATGGAGGAGCTAAAAATGGTGAACTAGTATCTTGCGAGATAATATCTTGGGGAGATAAAGATAAAAAACCAGAAGGAAAGATCTCTAAAAGAATTGGAGATCCCTATGATACTAATAATATGATCGAAGCTCTTATTATTAGAGAGGGTCTTTCTATGGATTTCTCACCTAAATTAATAAAAAAGGCAAAAGAACTTAGTGATCATCTTTCTGAAGAGGAAATTACAAAAAGACATGACCTTAGAGATTTTCCAATTATTACCATCGATGGAGATGATGCAAAAGATCTAGACGATGCTGTCTATGTAGAAAAATTAGAAAATGGAAATTTTAGACTTATAGTTTGTATCGCCGATGTTTCTTACTATGTTCCATTTGGTAGTGCATTAGATATTGAAGCTCGTAAGAGAGGTAACTCAGTTTATCTTGTAGATAGAGTAATACCTATGTTCCCTAGAGAAATTTCAAATGGATTATGTTCCCTTAATCCCCATGAAAATAAATTTGTATTTACGTGTGATATGGAAATAGACGATAAGGGACAAGTGGTAAGTCACGAAACTTATAAAGCTGTAATATCTACTGCTCATAGGATGACTTACAATGGAGTTAATAAAATATTAGCTGGAGATAAAACATATACAGAGGAATATAAAGATATAAATAAGATGGTTTTTGAAATGTTAGAACTATCTAGTATTCTTAGAAAATTAAAGTATTCTAGAGGTAGTATTGATTTTGATATCCCAGAGGTAAAAGTTGTCTTAGGAGAAGATAAAAAAGTAGAATACTTAAAGGTAATTGAGAGGGGAGAATCTGAAAAAATTATAGAAGATTTCATGATTGCAGCCAATGAAACTGTTGCTGAAAAAATATTTTGGATGGAACTACCATTTTTATATAGAACCCATGAAAAACCTGATCCAGATAGAATTAGTGCACTTAACGAATCAATTAAAAAGTTTGGATATAGTCTTCATTCCCATGAAGATCTACACCCTGGAAAGTTCCAAAAAATAATAGAACAATCTAAGGAAGATGGAAATAGCCAACTGATCCATAAACTTATATTGATGAGTTTAAAACAAGCTAGATACACTGTAGATAATATTGGACATTTTGGATTGTCTTCAAAATATTATGCTCATTTTACTTCTCCAATCAGAAGATATGCAGACCTTATGGTTCATAGAGTTATCAATGAAACTTTAGCTGGTTTCCCAAGTAAAAAAACTATAAAAATATTTAAAGATGAGATGCCTGCAATTGGATCACATATCTCAAAAACAGAGAGAACAGCTATGAAATTAGAGATGGAAAGTGTAAAGATCAAAATTGTAGAGTATATGTTAGATAAGATCGGAGAGGAATACAAGAGTAAGATCATTGGATTCAATAAAACTAAGATATTTTTTGAGACTGAAGAACATGTAGAATGTTTCTTTGATGGTGTTAATTCTCCTAATTATTTTGTCTTTGATGAGGTTAATTATACTATGTATAATGAGGACACAGGGGAGATATTTAAGTTAGGAGATACTGTAGAAGTATCTATTGTTAGAGCTGATCTTAGTCAATTAGAAGTTGAAGTTGTACCAGTACAATATTTAGATCAATATAGAGGTCCTAGACAATTCAGAAAAAAATATTAAAATAAAACTGTTAACTTAATTATTAACAACCTAAGTGGTAGAAAATTCTACCACTTTTTTATTTTTTAATAAACTTTTTTTATATTTATTACATCTAAGATTTGAAGGTTTTAAGTAAAACTTACAAAAATAATTTCTAACGGAGGTAGATTTATGAAAAAAACTTTTGTTATAATCCTAATTATTAGTTACTTTAATATCAGTCAAGCTAGACCTATTGGTCATTTTGGTGGTGGTGCTCCCCTTTGGCTTCCTGTTGTTGCAGTGGTAACTGTCTTTGGACTAATCGACATAAATAAACAAAATGAACGAAGAGATTATGAAGATCAAGTAAGGGAAACTATAATACTTCTTGAAGAAGCTAATACCTTAGAAGAATTAGATAGAGTAAAAAGAGTTCGTTCAAGATATTTTAATCAATCGTTACAGAGTCTATACCTAGAAAGAAAAAATAATTTAGGTCATATAAACTATTCTAATAAAAATATTACAGATCAAAAAAATCTAACAATATTTTTAATACAGGATGCTGACACTTTAGAAGAACTTGAAAAAATAAAACAAGAAAGATTAGAATATTTTACAGATGAAGTTCAAGATAAATATTTTAAAAAGAAAAATTCCCTTAAATAGAAAAAATGGATTCCATCTGGAATCCATTTTCATTAACCCATTATTTTTTCCATTAACTCATCTGAGATATCAAAGTTAGCATAGACATCATTTACATCTTCATTATCTTCTAATGCTTCAAATAATTTCATAACTTTTTCAGCCATCTCTTCATCTTCTACTTTAACCATATTTTCAGGAAGCATAACTATCTCTGCTTCTTCATATTTATATCCAGCTTCAGTCAAGGCTGCAACTACAGCTTGTAATTCAGTATGATCTGTCAATATTTCAAATGTATCATCTTCTACAATTAGATCTTCTGCTCCCATCTCTAATGCTTCCATCATAAATTCATCAGCGTCTAATCCTTCAGAATTTAATATGATCTGTCCTTTTTTATTAAACATCCATGCTACTGCACCATCAGAACCCATATTTCCACCATTTTTAGCAAAATTTGATCTTACAGATGAAGCAGATCTATTTTTATTTTCAGTAACTACATCTACTATAAATGCAGTTCCACCTGGACCATACCCCTCATATCTAATCTCGATATATTCTACTCCAGCTAGTTCTCCAGTTCCTTTTTTTATTGCTCTATCTATATTATCTTTTGGCATACTCTGTTTTTTTGCCTTCTCAAGTGCTAATCTTAATCTAGGATTAAAGTTTATATCTTTTCCACCTTCTTTTGCTGCTATTGTTACTTCTTTTGCTAATTTTGTAAACAATTGAGCTCTCCTCTTATCTTGAGCTCCCTTTCTATGCTTAATATTAGACCATTTACTATGCCCTGCCATCTCAATTACCTCCACTTATTAGTTTCTTTTATATAGCTTAACAATTTTATCATATTTGGAATAAGTTATCAAATCTACACTTTTTATGATTTATTTACTTGTTTTATATATCTATACATTGTAGCTTCAGAAGTTTTTAATTTTTCTGCTACATTTCCTACAGATCCCTTTATTAAAAATACTCCCTTTAAATTTAATTTTCTAGTTATCTCTATTTTTTTTATATGATCCATCTGTTCTACAGATACAATAGATTCTGTAATAACTTCATTGATTATAGAATCCATAATCTCCTCAATAGAACTTTCAAAACGTTCCTCTTCCCTGTCTTCAGTTATATTAGCTACACCATAATCGATAAAACTTTCCATTCTTTTTTTTAAATTTACAAAATCTGATATATCGGTATTTATTCCTAATAATCCAATTATATTTCCCCTCTCATCTCTTATAAAATATGTAGAAGTTTTAAGTTGTCTACCGTCTTTTGTTTTACCATACAAGAGTAGATATTTTTTATCACTATTTCTATTTTCCTTTATATGTTTAAAGGAAAGATCCGCTAGTGGTCCCCCTACCTTTCTCCCTGAAATATGTCCATTTTTTATGGCTATTATAGAATTATTTATATTTCTTACATCGTGAAGTACAACTTCGTAGCTAGGTCCTAAGAAATCAGCCATAAAATTAACTAGATGTATATAAGATTTTAATTTAGAATTTATCATGATTACCAACCCCTTTAATTTTATAATTTATTTTACCATAAAAGTTTTTTTTACCACAAAAATTAATTTATCTAAAAGATTTTACCGTGCAATAACAGTGCATATATGATATAATATATAGTGTTTTAGAATAATTATTTTAGTTTAATATAATATATTAATAGAGGGAGAAAAATATGTTTTTACCAACTACCAGGGAAGAGATGGATAGATTAGGCTGGGATTCTTTAGATATAATCCTAATTTCTGGAGATTCCTATGTAGATACTTCATTTAATGGAAGTGCTGTTATTGGAAAATATCTATCAAAATATGGATTTAAGGTAGGTATAATTGCCCAACCAGATATAGATAATAACGAAGATATTCAAAGATTGGGAGTTCCTAATTTATATTGGGCAATCTCTGCTGGATGTGTTGATTCTATGGTGGCCAACTATACTGCCACTAAAAAAAGAAGACAGAAAGATGACTTTACTCCAGGTGGTTTAAATAACAAACGACCTGATAGAGCTACTATTTCATATACAAATCTTATAAAAAGAAATTTTAAAAAAACGCCTAAGCCAATTGTTATTGGTGGAATAGAAGCTAGTTTACGTAGAACTGTTCACTATGATTTTTGGACAAATAAATTACGAAAATCAATATTATTTAATTCAAAAGCTGATATTCTTTCCTATGGTATGGGAGAAAGATCTATGCTTGAGTTAGCTCATGCTATTCAAAATGGGGATGACTATACTAATATTCGTGGAATTTGCTATATTGCAAAAAAACCTAAAGATGGATATTTAGAACTTCCTAGCTTTGATGAATGTAAAGGTGATAAACATAAATTTATAGAAGCATTTCAAAAATTTTATATAAATAATGATCATATTACAGCTATAGGATTATCACAAAAACAAGATACACGATATCTAATTCAAAATCCACCATCTATAATTCCTACAACTGAGGAGATGGATGAGATCTATGGATTAGAATATGAGAGAGCCCTTCATCCATACTATAAAAAAATGGGAGATGTAAAATCTTTAGATACTATTATAAATTCAGTTACTACCCATAGAGGTTGTTATGGTGAGTGTAATTTCTGTGCCATTGCAGTTCATCAAGGAAGAACTATTATAGAAAGAAGTATTGATTCCATTGTAAAAGAAGTTGAAGATATCTCTTTAACAAGATCATTTAAAGGTTATATCTCTGATCTAGGTGGTCCTACGGCTAATATGTATGGAATTGAATGTCTAAAAAAACAAAAATTTGGAGCCTGTAAAGATATTAGGTGTATGTATCCTAAGACTTGTAAAACTTTGAATGTAAATCACAATAAACAATTAGAACTACTAGATAGAGTAAAAAAAGTAGAGGGAATAAAAAAAGTATTTATAGCTTCTGGAATAAGATATGATCTTATCTTAGACGACAATAAGTGTGGTTCTTTATACCTTGAAAATTTAGTTGAAAACCATGTATCGGGACAATTAAAAATAGCTCCTGAACATACTGAAGATAAGATATTAAGTCTTATGGGAAAACAAGGAAAAGATATTTTAAAAAAATTTAAGGATGAATTTTATAAATTAAATGATCGACTAGGTAAAAAACAATTTTTAACTTACTATCTAATTGCAGCTCATCCAGGATGTAATGAAAGAGATATGAGAGATCTTAAAAATTTTGCCAGTCATGAATTAAAAATTAATCCTGAACAAGTTCAAATTTTTACTCCTACCCCATCGACATATTCTACCCTTATGTATTATACTGAGATAGATCCATTTACAGGAAAATCTATTGTGGTAGAGAAAGATACTGCTAGAAAATACAAACAAAAAGATATTTTAATAGATAAAGATTCAAAAAATGGATATATGGGAAATTCTTATAACAAGGAGCATTCTAAATCTAAAAATAAACCCGAGAATAATAAATTCAAAGGTAAAAATAAATTTAAAAAGAAATAAAAACGACTCTTCTTTCTTATAAAAACTAGAAAAGAAGAAGTTATTAGGAGGAATAAAATTATGAAACCAATAGTTGCCATAGTTGGTAGACCAAACGTTGGAAAATCTACTCTATTTAATAAATTAGTAGGAGATAGAGTAGCTATCGTTGATAACCAACCAGGTGTTACAAGAGATAGACTTTATAGGGAAACAGAGTGGTGTGGAACAGAATTTGTTTTAGTTGATACAGGTGGACTAGAACCTAGAAGTCACGATTTTATGATGGTTAATATCAAAAAACAAGCTGAAGTTGCCATGAATGAAGCAGATGTTATTTTATTTGTTGTAGATGGTAAAGCCGGTGTTACCGCCTTAGATGAAGAGGTAGCATATCTTCTTAGAAAGAAAAATAAACATGTAATCTTATGTGTAAATAAAATAGATAACTATCAAGCTCAATTAGAAGATACCTATGATTTCTGGGGATTAGGATTTGAAGATCTAGCTCCTGTTTCAGCAGAGCATAAGGTAAACTTAGGAGATATGTTAGATACTGTAGTAAAACATATCAACCAATTAGATCTTCCAGAAGAGGAAGAGGGAATAAAGATTGCTCTTATTGGTAGACCAAATGCAGGAAAATCATCTTTAACTAATAGATTATTGGGAGAAGAAAGAAGTATTGTCAGTGATATTGCAGGTACTACTCGTGATTCTATTGACTCATCATTTGTCCATAACGGTGAAAAATATGTACTTATAGATACAGCTGGTATCAGAAGAAAATCAAGAGTCGAAGAAGATTTAGAATATTATTCTGTACTTAGAGCAATTAAGAGTATTAAGAGAGCTGATGTTTGTTTTATGTTAGTAGATGGTAAAGATGGTCTCACTGAGCAAGATAAAAGAATTGCAGGTATTGCCCACGAAGAACAAAAACCTTTAGTTATTGTTATGAACAAATGGGATATTGTAGAAAAAGAAACTACAACTATGCATAAGATGAAGGAATATTTGAGAGAGGAACTACCATTTTTAAGTTATGCTCCTATAGAATTTGTATCTGCTTTAACAGGTCAGAGAACATTAAAATTACTCGATCATGTAGATTTAATTCATGCAGAATATCATAAAAGAATTAGTACAGGATTATTAAATACAGTCTTAAAAGAAGCTATGGTTTTAAACGCTCCACCAACTAGAAAAGGTAGAGTTGTTAAAGTTAACTATTGTTCACAAGTTTCAGCTGCCCCTCCTAAGTTTGTTATATTCTGTAACCACCCAGAGTTATTACATTTTTCATATATTAGATATATTGAAAATAAATTTAGAGAAGCATTTGGATTTGAAGGTTGCCCATTGACCTTTGTAGTAAATAAAAAAGGTGACTAAAAAATTTAAGATTAAATTTAAGTAATCAAAAGATGATTTCTGTAACTTACAGAAGTCATCTTTTTTAGGTCTTAACAGTCTATGAGTATAATTGAAAATAAAGGAATTTCATGCTATAATTTTTTTAATAAAAATATAATTAAAAAAACAAAGAGTATAGGCGGTAAAAATGGATATTTTAGAAGTAAAAAGAGATATGATAGAGATAAAGGAGAAATTAACTGAGATTAGGGGGCACCTTTGACTTAGAAGACAAAATTTCTGAGATAAAAAAATTAGAGGAGAAAACCCTAAAAGATGGATTTTGGAACGATAAAAATAAAAGTTCTAAGATAATTAAAAATTTAAATTCTTTAAAAGTAATAGTAGGAGAATATAATGATATCTCCAACGATATTGATGAATTAGATCTACTCATTGAATTTGTAGAAGATGGGGAAGAAGATTTTGAAAAGGAACTTCAGACTAAATTTTCTAAACTTCAAAAAGAAGTGGAAGCCTTTGATACTAGTTTACTTTTAAATGGTGAGTATGATGAAAATGGTGCTATCTTTACTATTCATGCAGGTGCTGGCGGAACAGAATCTTGTGATTGGGCAGAGATGTTATACAGGATGTATAGTAGATGGTTTAACTCTAAAGGTTATAAGGTTGAAGAGTTAGATTATCAACCAGGAGATCAAGTAGGAATAAAATCTATTACTATCTTGGTCAGTGGTTCGAGAGCCTATGGATATCTAAAAGGGGAAAAAGGAGTTCATAGATTAGTAAGAATTTCTCCCTTTGATGCTGCAAAAAAAAGACATACATCTTTTGCTTCTATAGATGTTACCCCAGAAATTGATGATTCTATTAATATAGAGATTGTTTCTAGTGATTTAAAAGTAGATACATTTAGAGCAGGAGGAGCAGGGGGACAACATGTAAACACTACTGATTCTGCAGTTAGGATGACACATATTCCAACAGGAGTAATCGTGGGATGTCAAAGTGGTAGATCTCAACTTCAAAATAGGGAAACAGCCTTAAAGATGTTAAAATCTAAGTTATTAGAGATTGAGATGAAAAAAAGAGAAGACGAATTAAAAAGACTCCATGGAGAACAATCTGATAATAGTTGGGGAAACCAAATAAGATCATATGTATTTCAACCATATACCATGGTTAAAGATCATAGAACCAATACAGAAAGTGGAAATGTAAAAGCAGTTATGGATGGAGAGATAGATAATTTTATAACCGGATATTTAAGATGGATAAAAAAATAAATTTAGGAGGTATGCAAATATGTGTAAAGAAATTAGAACGAGAGTAGCACCTTCTCCAACAGGAGATCCCCATGTGGGAACAGCTTATATAGCTTTATTTAATTTAGCTATGGCAAAAAGAAACGGAGGTTCATTTCTACTTAGAATAGAAGATACAGATCAAACGAGAACTACTGCTGATTCAGAAAAACAAATATTTGATACTTTAAATTGGTTGGAATTAGGTTGGGATGAAGGTCCAGACGTAGGTGGAAACTATGGTCCATATAGACAATCTGAAAGATTTGATCTATACGGAAAATATGCTGAAGAGTTAGTAGAAAAAGGTGAAGCTTACTATTGTTTCTGCACAAGAGATAGATTAGATAAATTAAGGGAAAGACAAAAAGCTATGAAAAAAGCTCCTGGATATGATGGACATTGTAGATCATTATCTAAAGAAGAAGTTGCAGCTAAATTAGAAGCTGGAGAAGAATATGTAATCAGACTTAAGATGCCATATGACGGTGAAACTGTTATAAAAGATATTTTAAGAGGTGACATTGTCTTTGAAAATGATAAGATCGATGACCAAATCTTAATAAAAGGTGATGGATTTCCAACTTATCATCTAGCTAATGTAGTAGACGATCATCTAATGGGTATAACTCATGTTATAAGAGCAGAAGAATGGATTGCTTCTACTCCTAAACATATTCAAATGTATAAAGCTTTTGGATGGGATATGCCACAATTTATTCATATGCCGTTACTTAGAAATGCAGACAGAACAAAGATCTCTAAAAGAAAAAATCCTGTATCATTAAATTACTACTATGAAGAAGGATATATCAAAGAGGGTATGGTAAATTTCTTAGGTCTTATGGGATACTCTATGGGAGACAACAAAGAGATCTTTAGCTTAACTGAATTTATTGAAAGTTTTGATATCACAAGGGTATCATTAGGAGGTCCTATTTTTGATTTAGAAAAATTAGGATGGGTAAATAACCAACATATGAGAATGAAAGACTTAAAAGAATTAACTGAACTATCTAAAAGATTTTTCGTTGCAAGAGGATTTGTATCTGAAGATGCTGATGAAAAAGAGATGAAAACTTTGGAAAAAGTAGTTGAAATCTTAAGAGAAACTGCTACTACTATGAAAAAATTAGCAGAGTTATCTGACATATACTATGTAGATGACTTTAAATTACCTGAAGTGACTGAAGATATGAGTAATAAAGCAAAAAAACCTATTCAAAGACTTCATAATGCTATAAAAGGTGAAGATGAGGTTAAAGCTATCAAATGTTTCGTAGAAAAATTAGAACTTGCTCCAGAAGAATTAACAGTAGAAGAAGCTAAAGATATTTTAAACGATACTTTAGATACTATGGGAACAGGACCTGGTAAAGTATTTATGCCACTTAGAGCAGTAATTACTGGTAGAGGAAAAGGTGCTGAACTATATAATGTTATTTCTATCATTGGAAAAGCAAGAACTTTAGCTAGAATCAAAAATATGAACGAACAATATAAGATGTATTAATCAAATATAAATAAATAAAATAAAAGGAATTAATTTAATCATTAATTCCTTTTTATTTTTATATATTTATATTTTTTAAGCTAATATTTTTTCTTCTTCTTTTTCTTCTACAACTAAATTATTTAATTTTTTATCTATTCCCCAAAGAATTATTCCAGAAACGATAGCTATTGCAGCAATAACAATATATGCCTTTGCAAAATCAAATTTTAAAGTATAAGCATATAGGTACCCATATGATTTACCAGCAAAGAAAACAGCTAATACCCAAATACTCATCATCATAGTTAATAATCTTGGTGGAGAAAATTTTGCGATAAATGAATTTCCAAGGGGAGAAAAAACCATCTCACCCATTGATAAAACAATTCCAAATGCAATTATCCAAGCAATAGGAGCAAGATTATTTCCCCTTGAAATATCTGCAACTGCAAAGATTAAATAAGATAATCCCATAAGCATCATACCTAAGGCAGTTTTTTTAAACATACTTAGATCTCCTTTTGCTCTTTTAGCCAATGTAGACCATAATTTTCCTAGCACAGGTCCAAGGGCTATACACATAAATGCATTTAAAGAATCAAACCAAGCTGTTGGAACTTGAAAATTTCCAATCATCCAATTTGCAGCTCCGCTGTCTCCACCCCAATAATAATAAACTGGCATATATGCAAGATACCATAATATCCAAAAGATAATAGAAAAAAATGATACTAAGATAATAGCTCCGACTCTTTTCTTTTCAATTAAAGTTAAAGGAATTTTTTCTTCCTTCTTTTCTACTTTTTTTTCTACTTTGTTCTTAGAAATTTTAAATGGTTTTTTTCCTGTGTCTCCTAAAAATCTCCAACCATAGATAAAGAAAACTGTATTAACAAACATTACTATTGCAATAACTAAAAAACAAAAAGCATAACCTTTAAATCCTACTAACAATCCTATAATAGTTGTCCCTAAAAAAGCTCCAACATTTACAAAGGAATATTGAGTAGAAAATGCTCCATCTAATTCCCTAGGATCATCAAAAAGTCTACCTGTTATGGCATTTGTCTGACACTTAAATAATCCTGTTCCAAGAGATACTAAGATAATCATAAAATTAACCATCCCAACACTATGAGCTTGCCACCCAACTAAATAACCTGATCCCATAAGAAACATTCCAATTGGTACAAGATATCTCGCTCCAAATACTCTATCTGAAAGATATCCTCCAATTATTGGTGCAAGATAAGTAAATGCTACTAAGTTTGCTGTTATTTTTGCTGCGTCTCCTGGTTCAATACCTAATCCACCATTTGTTATCTTCGCAACTAAAAATACTGCGATTAACCATTTAGCCGAATAAAATGCAAATCTTTCGAGTACGAAGGCCATTGAACATACGTAAAATCCTAATGGTTTTTTTGCTGTTTTTTCCATTTTTATCATTCCCCCCTGGATTAAAAAAAATTGATAGTACCTCTATAAAAAATCTGTTTTCCATCCTAAAACAAGAAAAAAAACGATTTAAAATATTCTGTTATTTTGCGTTTAATTCTTATAAAAAGTTTACTTTACATCTAGTTTGTACCACATAATAACACAACTTCCTTTTTTTAAAAAATATTTTTTAATTTTTCTAATAATTAATTAATATTATTCTAAATATATAAATAAATAATATTATAGTAGTATTTAATTGGTTAAAATTTAAATTTTATAAAAATAAAAAGGTTTTCAATTAAGAAAACCCAAATTATAATCTATTTTATTTTTTTCTATAACTCAAAGCTTCCATAATGTGAGATAGTTCTATATTTTTACTTTCCTCTAAATCAGCAATTGTTCTCGCTACTTTTAGTACCTTGTCATAACTTCTTCCAGACAAACCAAATATATCTATAGAGTCCATAAGTATTTTTTTACTTTTATCATCAAGTTTACAATATTTTTTTATATCTTTAGAATTCATATTCCCATTAACTTTTGAACTTTTAAATCTTTTCCATTGTATCTTTCTTACTTTTTCTACCCTCTCTTTTATCTTTGTAGAACTCTCTTCATCTTGGGTGGAAGTTAGTTCCTCCCTAGATAATTTTTTTATTTCTAAATATAGATCGATCCTATCAAGTAATGGTCCTGAGATCTTACGCTGATATCTATTTATCTCAGTCATACTACAAGTACATCTATTTTCAAATAAATTTCCACATGGACAGGGATTAGATGCCATTATGAGGATCATATTTGCTGGCATTTCAACTCTATAGTCTGCTCTAGTGATAGATATTTTTTTATCCTCTAAAGGTTGTCTCAATGTTTCTAAGATTATCCTAGGAAATTCTGTAACTTCATCTAAAAATAAAACTCCGTTGTGAGCCAAACTTATCTCTCCAGCTTTTGGTACTCGCCCTCCTCCAACAATAGAAACTAGAGAACTACTATGATGGGGAGATCTAAATGGTCTTTTATTTATTATGGGCATATCTTTTGTGAGTAATCCTGTACTACTATATATTTTAGTCGATTCGATTATCTCCTCTTCACTCATAGATGGTAAGATAGTCGGTAATCTTTTTGCTAACATTGACTTTCCTGCTCCTGGAGTTCCTATCATATAAAAATTATGTCCCCCTGCTGCTGCTATCTCTATACATCTTTTTGCTTGAGCCTGTCCCTTTACTTCTTTAAAATTTATAGAATATTCTTTTTTTTCAATCTTTTTTTCTACTTTTGGAGATGCTATCTCTATCTCACCATTTAAAAATTCAACTACTTGATCTAAATTATCAACTGGAACTATCTTTACCCCATCTATAACTCTAGCTTCTAAATAATTTTCCTTAGGAAGAATTACTCCAAATATATTATTTTCCTTAGCACAGATAACTGAATTTATAGCTCCATCAATCTTTCTGATATCACCATTTAGAGATAGTTCTCCTAACACTATATATTTTTTTAATTTTTTATCTTTCACCTTTCCTAGACTAACTAATATTCCTATGGCTATAGGAAGATCAAAGGACGCTCCCTCCTTTCTAATTCCAGCAGGAGAAAGATTTATTATTACCCTTCTAGCAGGTAGTTGATACCCACTATTTTTTATTGCTACTCTAACTCTTTCCTTACTCTCTGAGATAGCAATATCTGCTAATCCAACTATATTAAAACTTGGTAACCCAAGCATGATATCAACTTCTACTTCTAAAATATAAGGTTCTATCCCTATATAACTGGAACTTAATATTTTTGCTACCATATTATCCTCCTTATTTTAATAATATCTTTACAATAAATATTTTTTTTATATTAATTTACTATTCTATTTATATGATTTTTTTCCTCTTAAAATATCCAATTAAAAGTTTCAAAAATTGACAAATATATGATTTGGTGATAGGATTATTTTAAATATAAAAGGAGATGAAGCTCTCCTCAAACAGTTTTTCTGTTTCAAACCGTCTTTGACTAATAGCTTCTACAAAAATAACTTTTTTAAGTTTATTTTGTAGTTGCTATTTTTTTATTTTTAGGAGGTTTTATATGTTAAAATTTATCTTTATTGGAGTAGGTGGTGGTATCGGAGCATCCCTTAGATATCTTGTTGATTCTATTATTGTTCAAAATTATCTGATACATTTCCCCCTAGGAACCCTTATAGTAAATCTTATTGGCTGTTTTTTAATAGGAGTAGCATTTAAAATATTTTATTATAGAATTGTTCACACTAAGTTTATTCCATTTTTTATTACAGGATTTTTAGGTGCCCTTACAACTTTTTCTAGTTATGCCTATACAACTTTAATATTGATAGAAAAAAAATTTTATTTAATGGCAGGATTAAATTTATTAGCTAACAATGTCTTTGGAATATTATTTGCATATCTAGGAATGAAAGGAACCGATTTTATCATTAAAAAATATCTTAATGATAGATATCTAAGGAGGGAAAAGTTATGATTTTAACTTTTGTTTGTATAGCTATTGGAGGGGGAGCTGGAGCTATCTCTAGATACAAGATAGATAAGGAAATTACAGATAAGATCCATCATGAAATATCTTTTGGAACACTAGGAGTTAACCTTATTGGTTTATTTATAATTGGATTTTCATATGCAATTTTTAAAAATCATATTGTTTCTGAAAATCTAAAACATTTTTTTGTAGTAGGGTTTCTTGGAGCCCTTACAACTTTTTCTAGTTACGCTCTACATACGTTCCAATTACTTGAAAAAAAGAAGATAAAAAAAGCTATTATAAATATATTATTAAATAATTTTTTAGGAATGATCTTTGCATTATTAGGATCAGAATTAGGCCAATTTTTTTAATATTTTTTTTGATTTTAAAAAATAAATATACTATACTTATATAGAGTAAGGGTATATTCTTTAATTAACTAATACATAAAATCAAATACAAAAAAATTAAGAAAAAAGGCGGGAAAAATGATTCTATTTTTAACAAATAAAAACTCCTTATCAACTGAACTACTTAATGAACTAAGATCGATAAATTATGAGATTAAATATACCTCTTTATATGAAGAGGTTTTTAGTATGCACTTAGATAATAGATCAATTAAATTGATTATCTTAGACATAGATAGTATAAGTGAACCACAAAAAATTTTAAAAAAAATATTTTTAGAGGTAGAACTACCAGTTATCTATATAACTAACAATGTAAAAAAAGAACTAAAAAAAGATCTATACAACCTTTCATGTTATGGTTATATCTCTAAAGATAGTGATAGTTTTACTATCTCTTCAACTATAAAGATAGCTTTAAATTTATTTAAAGATTATAAAAAGAAAAAAGATATATTTCATCTTTTTTCTAAAGCTGAGAAGATATCTAAGTTTGGATATTGGGAGATCAATTTTAATGATAAAACTGTCAGAGCATCTCCTGGAGCTAAAAAAATTTATGGATTATCAAAGGAGGTCTATCCCTTTGATATAATTAAAATAATCCCCCTTCCAAGTTATCGTGAATTATTAGATAGTGCTTTAAAGGATCTAATAATGGATAATAAACCATATGATGTTGAATTTAAAATTCAAAATAATTATAGTGGGAAGATCCTTTCTATCCATTCTATTGCAGAATATGATCCTAAAGAAAATAAGGTAATAGGAACACTCTATGATATATCTAAACAAAAAATATCAGAGGAATCGGCTATAAAAAGAGAGATAGAGTATAAAAATATAATTCAAAAACATAGTTCTATCATGCTCATAATAGATGTTGAAACAGGTAGTATAATAACTGTAAACTCTGCAGCTAGTAAATTTTATGGGTATAGTAGACAAGAGATGGAAAAAATGAATATACAAGATATAAGCTTATTAAATATCGATGCAATTAAGGTAGAGATGGAAAGAGCTAGATCTTTAAATAAAAATGTTTTTGTCTTCCAACATAGACTATCCGATGGTAGGATTAAAGATGTAGAGGTACACTCTGGACCTATAATTTTTAATGATAAGGTAAGGCTTTTTTCAATAATAAATGATATTACAAAACACAAAAAAGCTGAAAAAAAAATTAAATACCCTGCATATTATGATCTTTTAACTGGACTTCCCAATAGAAAGATGTTTTCTGAAAATTTAAAAAAATTAATCAATAAACATATCAATGATAACGTTGAAATCATCCTTCTCAACATAGATCTAGATCATTTCAAAGATGTCAATGATAATTTTGGCCATCATATTGGAGATCTATTTTTAACTAAAATAGCAAAGCATCTAAAAAAAGAACTATACGAACATGAGTTATTATATCGATTAGGTGGAGATGAATTTGCTGTAATCATAAAAAAATTTTCCAATCATGAAGATCTTTCACATATATGTAATAGAGTTTTGAATGCTCTAGATAAATCCTTTAAGATTGAAGATAAGGAGATCTTTATCTCTGCAAGTATAGGAGTAGCAATCTATCCCCATGATGGATCAAATGTTAATACACTTTTTAAAAATTCAGATCTTGCCATGTATAAGGCAAAAAGTGAGGGAAAAAACAAATATTCTTTATTTTCCCAAGAGATGAATCAAGATTTAAAAAATAAAATAAATTTAGAAAATAATATTCGTAGAGCTTTAAAAAATAATGAGTTTGAGTTATATTATCAACCTAAAATAGATATTAAAGAGGATAAAATTATAGGCGTTGAGTCTCTTCTTAGATGGAAAAATAATGAGGGAAAATATATCCCTCCCTCACATTTTATACCAATAGCTGAGAACTCTGGTTTTATATTAGATATAGATAGATGGGTATTTATGCAGGCTTGTCTTCAGATAGAACGTTGGGAAAAATTAGGTATGAAAGATCAAAAAATTTCTGTTAATATTTCAGGACTTCATTTTAAGCGAGGTCATATTATTAATACTATAACTGAGATCTCAAATATTTTAAAGATACCTTCTGGTCAAATTGAAATTGAGATTACAGAGGGAGTTTTTTTAGAAAAGATAGAAGATGTTATTCTAACTTTAGAAAAATTAAGATCTATGGGTATATCAATATCTATAGATGATTTTGGTACTGGTTATTCCTCCCTAGGTTATTTAAAAAAACTTCCTATTGATAGGATCAAAATAGATAAAAGTTTTGTAGATAATATTGTAACTAATTATAAAGACAAAGGAATAGTTCAAACTATTATAACTATGACAAAGTTATTAAATTTAAAAGTCATTGCTGAAGGAGTAGAGACCATAGAACAACTTGAAACATTAAATCAGATTGGATGTTATGAAATTCAAGGATTTTATTTTGCGAAACCTATGCCAGTAGAAGAATACAATAAATTTTTTAAAGATTTTAAACCAAAAAAATAATTGACTTTTAAAAGAGTTGTTTTCATGGTAAAATTATTAAAATTATAATCTAAAGATTAGAGGAGTAGTTATAAGATGGATGGAAGAAATAGAAATGATATAAAACCTGGTATAGAAGTAGCAATTGTTTTAAAAGAAGATCAAAGAAGTGGTAAATTAACTTATGGAGTAGTACAAGATCTTTTAACTAACAGTAAGTTTCATCCCCATGGGATAAAGGTAAGACTTACAGATAAACAAGTTGGAAGGGTCAAGGAAATTATAGAAAAATAAAAAAATCTCTCCTAATTTTGGGAGAGATTTTTCTTTATTTTTTTATTCTTTTTTTATTTTTGTTTTTTTTTTATTCTTCTATTTTATCTTCTACTTTATCTAATTTTTCAATAGAAAATCCTGTATATCCATAGATTATCGCTACAATTGGATTGATTATATTTAAAAAACAATAGGGAACATAGGTCCATGGTGCTAGTCCTAGAGTCGCAATCATATAGGCCCCACATGTATTCCAAGGAATAAGTGGAGATGATAGTGTTCCTGCATCTTCAAGTGATCTAGAAAGATTTTTAGGATGTAATCCTTTTTCTATATATGCGTCTTTAAACATCCTTCCTGGTATAACTATTGAAAGATATTGATCTCCAGCTACAGTATTTACAAAAATTGGAGTTATTATAGTTACTAATATTAAGTTTCCAGTAGTATTTGCTATAGATAAAATTTTAAGTGCTAAAGTTGCTAACATTTGAGTTTTTTCCATTATTCCACCTAAGATCATAGCGCAAAGAATTAATGAGATAGTCCACATCATAGAGTCAAGTCCCCCTCTATTTAATAGATCATCAACCATTGCTAACCCAGATTCCCCTGTATAACCATAGTGTAAAGTTTTAAATACCGATCCTAAAGTGACTCCTTGAAAGATCATAGCTGCTATCCCACCTAGGATAGCTCCTCCAAATAATCCAGGAATTGCTGGAACTTTCATGACAACTGCTCCAATTACTATAACTGGTACTAATAATAACAATGGGCTAACATTAAAACTTCCACTTAGAGTAGTTAATATTCCAGTAATCATCTCGGTGTTTAGTGCTTCCCCTGTATATCTCATTCCAAGAAATCCAAACATAATGAGAGTAATAACAAAACTAGGTACCGTTGTATATAGCATATGTTTTATATGTGTAAATAGATCTGTCCCTGCCATTGCTGGTGCAAGGTTTGTTGTATCAGATAATGGTGATAGTTTATCTCCCATATAGGCACCAGAAATAATAGCTCCTGCTACTATATTTCTAGGTATTCCAAGTCCCTCTCCTACACCAATAAGCGCAATCCCAACTGTTGCTGCTGTTGTCCATGATGATCCTGTTGCTATGGCTACGATAGCACATATTATAACAGTAGCAGGTAAAAATATTCCTGGTGATAGTATCTTTAAACCATAAAATATCATAGATGGTACTACTCCAGATTGAATCCAAGTTCCTACTACCATTCCAATTATCATAAGAATTATAATTGCTTGTAAGGACATCTTGATAGTTTCCATCATTCCTTTTTCAATCTCATCCCATGTATAATTTAGACCAAATATAGCTACTCCTGCTGCAAAAAATGCCGATACTAAGATAGGAATATGAACATCTATCTCTGCAATTTGAATTGCATAAAATAAACTTAACATTAAAAATATTAACGGCACTAATGCATATATCAGTGTTGTCTCTTTTTTTATTTTCTTCACCTTGTTTCCCATAAATTTTCCTCCTTTTTTATTTTAAAACTATAAAAAATATTGATAAAACCATCAAAAACTTAAATTATAGTTTATCAATCTATATAATAGTAATTTTTTTTAGTTTAATAGAAAATCTTTTTTACATAGGGAGAGGTAGTTAGTTCTAAAAGTGAGCTATAATCCAATTTAAATTTTACTATATCTCCCACCCTATATTTTTCCATTGAATCTGTTATATCTAATATTAAATGATCGCTACTAGCTCCTAATATTATTAAATTTTTATCTACTACTCTTAGATCTGAGTGATCTACATCTTGTTCTCCAATAGCTAAGATAGCGCGTTTTCTTATTCCTCTATCAACAAATATAGGTTTTTTTCCAAAAGCATTAAATCCTATTTCTCCAACTGGACAAGATTCTTTTTCCTTTAATTCTATTATCTCTGCTTCTAATCTTACGCTGTCATGAAAACATCCTTCCAAATCTTTCCCATAAGCTGTCTCCCTTCCAAAAATAAGAGATTCTCCCAACCTTAAATTATTTATCCTAGATGGTATAGTATTTTTTAATAATAGATCTAAACTACTAGAGTTTCCTCCAGATATAATATTTAATTTAATATTATAATTTTTTTCTATCCAAATAGATATTTCTTCTAGTTGTCCTAAATTTTCTAAACTAGGAATAATTCCTCCATAACATGAAAGATTTACACCTATCCCCTCTAATTTAATATTTTCCATAGGAATTATTTTCTCTATATAATTTTTTACATCTTCTGGCAAGATCCCCTCTCTAAGATCTCCTAGATCGATCATCAATATTATTTTATGAATTTTATCTTGTTTTTTTGCCTCTCTATTTAAAAGTTCTATTATATATATCTCACTATTTAAACTTATATCCACATGTTCTATAACTTCCTTTATTTGAGTTTTCATAGGCATACGAATCATCACGCTAGGAACACCTAAACTTTTAAATTCTTTTAAATTTTCTACCCTAGAATCTCCCAAATATTTTACGCCACCTTCCACCATTACTCTAGCTATCTCTATACTTCCTGAAAATACCTTTCCTACTCCTACTACATCTATATTTGATTCCCTACATTTTTTTGTGAGAATCTTTACATTTTCCTTTATTTTATTTAGATCTACTAATACCCTTGGATACTCAGCCATAAAAAAATACCTCCTTTATTTTTATTTTTAAAATAATTTAATAGTTGGTTTTCATTATATTTTACCACATAGATCAAATAAAAAAATTTAAACTTAAAATGTAAGATCTATCTTATCTAATACCTCATCTTTTATCTCTACTATTCTATCATTTTTTTTATATACTCTAGGAACTCTCTTACTGACACTACATAAAACTTCATAACTTATTGTCCCTAATATATTTGCTATCTCTTCTGGGGTAACTTTATTATACTCATCCTCTCCAAATAAAATAACTTCGTCTCCACCATCTATATCTAAGCCTGTTATGTCAACTACAAACTTATCCATACAGATAATTCCTGCTACCTTTGCTACCATATTTTTTCCCTTTATAATTACCCTGCCTTTATTACTCAGTCCACGACTATATCCATCAGCATAACCAATTGGTATTAATCCTGTTTTAGATTCTCTATTTACTGTATATGTAAGACCATAACTTACTGATTCTCCTTTTTCTAATGTTCTCATATGATATATCTTACTGTGAAGTGACATCACTTGTTTTAAATCTATGACCTTGTCCTTCTCTTGAATTTCAGATGGATAGTGGCCATACATAAGAAGACCTACCCTTACCATATCATAATTAAATTCTGGTAGATCTAATATAGCAGCACTATTTGATACATGTTTTATAGGGATCTCTACACCTAATTTTTTTAGTTCATCTATTATATATTTAAATTTTTCTATTTGTTTTAACGTATACCATTTGTCTACTTCGTCTGCCACTGCAAAGTGTGTATATACTCCTTCTAAATATAAATTTTCCATCTCACTAATCTCTTTTATAACCTCTACAGATCTATATTTTACAGGTAATCCTACCCTATGCATCCCTGTATCTATATCTATATGTATTGCAACCTTCTTATTATATTTTTTTGCCAGTTGATTTAAAACTTTAGCTTGTCTAAGGGAATAAATTGTAGGAGTTATCCCCCATCTAATTACCTCATCTAAGTTAGCATCTGGAGTATATCCAAGTAATATAATCTGAATTCCCTTAAATATATTTCTTATCTCTATAGCTTCAGATAAAACAGCCACTGCAAATTTATTTATATTTTCTTTTTTTAATGTCTCTATTACTCCCAAAGATCCATGACCATATGCATCTGCTTTTATAACTGCCATAATTTGGGTTTTTGGTTTTATATTTTTTTTTATCTCCCTTACATTATATCCTAAATTATCTAGATTGATCTCTACCCAGACAGGTCTTTTAACATTTAACTCCATTTTTTTCTTCACACTCCTAATATCTTTTAACCAATAAATATTATATTTTTTTGTTGCATACCTATAGTATATTAAAGTGGAGAATATAACAATTATTTTATTTAAAAATATAAAAAAAGGTTATAGATAAAAAAATCTATAACCTTATAGTTGATTATAATACTAAATATTTTTTCATATCTTCAGCCAATCTTTCTAAATTTACTGCTTCTACCCTTACAATTTTATCATTTAAAAGTAGTTGGATATCCTTTTTTCCCTTACCTTGAGAATATCTTGAAAATAATTCTTTAGCTAAATTAATTTGATCTTCATTTAGATCTCCATATCCTATAATAGCTGGTCCTGGAGTATCTACTCCTGCTATATATAGATTTCCATATCTTTTATATTCAGAAAGTTTTAAATTATCTTCCTTTTCCCTTCCAACAAATAAATATTTACCCTTATCTAATCTAAAAAATCTTCCTCTTTTAGTTAGATGAAATAAATATGAGTATCTATCTTCTAAAAATCCATCTTCCTCTAAAGTTCGAAGTCTCTTAGAATAGTTTGGTTCTGTTAATAGACATCCTCCACCAGGTGAGGGATATTCCACAAGTCCCCATCTTTCTGCCAATTCAATTTGAGGTTTTCTACTTCTTCCATTGATACTCATCAACTGCTCTCTATCGATCCATCCTAATTCCTCAGGTTTTGTGATAGGCAATAGTTTAGCAGATAAAGGTCTAACTATTAACTCTCCTAAATCTTTTCCAGATAATTTTTTAACTCTATTCATAGAACTAAAATTTTGTGACATAGGTCTTTGTCCTAAAACTTCTCCAGATATTAAAAAATCAGCGTCATATTCTTTTAATAGTTCTCCCGCTTTTTCAAACATAAGAGCGTGACAATCGATACATGGATTCATATTTTTTCCCCTTCCACTTGGAGGGTTTTTTACTAATTCTGTATGAAGTTCACTAAAATCTATATAGTCTAATCTCATTCCCAATTGTTTAGCCATATTATCTGCTTTTTCATTTCTCCCGCCAAAAAAATGTGATACAAAATTAAGTGCTATAACTTCTATCCCTTGTTGTTGTACTAATCTGATAGCTAAAGTACTATCTAGCCCACCTGAAAAAAGTGCCAATGCTTTCATTTTTGTTCCTCCGTGTTTTAAAATGCTCAAGAAGTTTTACTTCTCTAAATAAATTATTTTTTTACCATATTAGTCAGAAAACATTATACCACTTTTTTTAAATTTTTCCAAATAATGAAGTTCTATAAAATAATAAAGTTCTCAAAAAAAGTTCTAATTCATTAGACATTAGAACTTCTTTTTCTATTCAAATATTTCATTATTTTCATCTTCCACATAAGATCTTGTTCCATCAGGAACAGATACATATACTTTTTTACTTACAGTTATAAATCTAGCTTTTTTAACTTCCATAGCTCCACTTAAGAAATCTAACATCCTTTGAGCAGATTCATTATTTAGATGTTCTAAGTTTACAGTTACAATCTTTTCCTTATTGATATAATTTGCAATTTTTTTACACTCATCAAAATTATTTGGACTGACAAAAATAGTTTGATAGTCACTTACATCTCCAGTATTTTCATATATATCCTTTTTTAAATTTGATGATGATGGAACCGAGAGTCCCTCTTCTTCTAATTCTTCGTCTACCTCAACTAATATTTTTTCTTCAATATCTTCAACTTCCTCTGTTCCTTCAAATCCTAAAACTTGTTTGAAATTTTTCAAAAATTCCATTTTCTCCCCTCCTACTTAAATATCTTACTTCCAACTCTAAGTATCGTTGCTCCTTCAAAAAGAGCTATCTTATAATCATTTGTCATTCCCATGGAAAGTTCTACTAACTTACCATTAAAATATCTTTTATTTAGTTGATCTTTTAATTTTAAAAGATCTGAAAAAACTTTTCTAATATCTTCCTCTTCATAGGTAAAAGGTGCCATGGTCATAAGACCACAGATATTTATATTTTCTAATTTTAAAAGATCCGGTAGTTCCTCATACAATCTTTTTATAGAGTAACCTTCCTTACTTTCTTCGTTAGATATATTTACCTCTAATAATACATCTATCCTTCTATTATTTTGTTTAGCTCTCTTATCTATCTCTTTTGCTAGAGATATTTTATTTACAGAATGAATCATATCTATATAGGGAGCAATATATTTTACCTTATTTTTTTGTAGATTTCCAATAAAATGCCATTTTATATCTTTTTCTCCTAAACTATTTAATATCTCTCTTTTTTCCTCTAAAGCTTGTACCCTATTTTCCCCAACAACTTTACATCCTGCCTTTACTACTTCTAATACACCTAAGGCATCTACATATTTTGTAGTTGGTAGTAATAATACTTTTTCTGGATTAGGTGAATATTTTTTTATATCATCTTTTAATTCTAAAATATTTTCTTTAATCTTCATAGATCCTCCCCTCTATTCCATGATTTCTACAAATACATCATTTGAAAACATGAGCCCTTTTGACGTTAACTTATATCTATCATCTTCAATCTTTAAATATCCTCTTTCATGTAGATCTTTTATTTTTTTCATATAGATATTATCTTCTATCTCTATCCCTTTATTTAAAAGACGAAGTCCTAGGATATAGTAATTTTCTAGATTATCTTTATCACTGACTACTTCTACTTCCATCAAAGGTTTTTCATTAGAATCTATCTTTTTATAATAATCTAAAAATTCTATCTCATTTTTATATCTAATCCCTTCATAATATCCTGAGGCCCCTAGTCCTACTCCAATATATTTTTTATTCTTCCAATATTTACTATTGTGTCTTCCCTCGTATTTTTTCTTGGAAAAATTAGAGATCTCATAGTGAAGGTATCCTATTTTTTTTAATCTTTCTATTATAAGTTCATACATCTTTGCTTCTAGATCATTATCTAAAGGATCTAACTCTCCCTTGTCCAAAAGATCCATAAACTTTGTTCCCTCTTCCCAAATAAGTGAATATATAGATATATGTTCTGGAGATAATCTTTCAACTATATCTAGATCTTTTTTCAACTCTTCAATGGTTTGGTCTGGAGTAGCAAATATCAGGTCTATACTTATATTTTCAAATCCTACTTCCCTTGCATCATTATAGGTATTTAGAGCTACTTCCTTATTATGAATCCTTCCTAAAACTTTTAATTTTTCATCGTTAAAACTTTGAATTCCAATACTGAGTCTATTAATTCCTATTTTTTTTAGTTGTTCTAATTTTTTTCTATCTACTGTTTGAGGATTTACTTCTAAAGTTATCTCAGCATCTTCCCCTATATTTAATTCTTTTAAAATCTTTTCTATCTCATCTACATCTAATAGTGAGGGTGTTCCCCCTCCAAAATAAACAGTGTCATATTTTAACTTAGGATATAATCTTATCTCCTCAATTAATTTTTCTACATATTCACCCCTATCATCTTTATTTTTTTCCTCACATGAAAATGAAAGGAAATCACAATATCCACATTTTTTTACACAAAATGGAATATGAATATATATAGCATCACACATAATTATTCATCCCTTCTAAAATTTAATTATATTATATATAAATCGATATTTTTTAAATTATCTATACTTTACAAATATACTTTAATTATAACAAAAAACTAAGTTATTAGAAACATTTTTACAAATAAAAAAACCTAGGAAAGATCCTAGGTTTTAAAATATTATTTTAATTTGATTGAACCATCGATTATACCATCTCTGATCTCTTTTATTTTTTCTATTTTTTCCTCTCCGATTATATCTTTAGTATATTCAAATTTAGAAGTTCCTACTCCATTATTCGCTACACCAAATCTATTTAATCCTGCTTTAAAAGTTCCCTCTTTAACATCTTTTACTGCTGCAAAAACTGCTTCGTCTACATTTTTAATCATAGAAGTAAGAACTGTTCCTGGTGCTACATAATCTTGATTTGAATCTACTCCCATTGCATATATTCCCATTGCTTTGGCTCCTTCAATAACTCCAGTACCTGTTCCACCAGCTGCATGGAAGATTACATCTGCACCTTGATTAAATTCTGCAATTGCACTTTCTTTTCCTCTAACTGGATCGTTAAAAGGATTTGGTCCAGATGTATATAAAGTAACTACTTTAATATCAGGATTTATATATTTTGCTCCTTGAGCATATCCATTTTCAAATTTTTGAATTAAAGGAACTTCCATTCCACCAACAAATCCAACTGTATCTGTTTTTGTCATCATAGCTGCTAGAGCTCCAACTAAAAATGATCCTTCATCTTCTGCAAATACTAATGAAGTTACGTTAGGTGCATCGATCACTTCATCTATAATAGCAAATTTAACATTTGGATGTTCTTTGGCAACTGTTTCTACTGAATCTTTCATCAAGAATCCTACACCTATTATTAAGTCATAGTTATTTTCAGCAAACTCTCTTAAGAATTGCATATCTTCCGATGGAGAAGCTGGTTCTACATATTTAAATTTGATTCCTAACTTTTCCTCTGCCATAGTAAGTCCTCTATAAGCTGAGTCATTAAATGATTTATCTCCTAACCCACCTGTAGATAAAACAATTCCAACGTTAAGAGTTTTTTCAGTTGTAGCCTCTTTAACATCTTCTTTTTTTCCACCACATGCAGTTAAAACCATAGCCAAAACTACTGTAAGTAATATCAATATTTTTTTCATTTTTTTCCTCCTGTTAAATATCATTCTAATCCATTAATTCATGATACCATATTTTTTTATGGCCTTCAACACTTAAATTTAAAAGTGTTCATAAATTTCACTGTATATTCTTTTTCAATTCATTTATAATTTTTACAAAAAAAATTATAAATAAAAAGAGCTAATTTAAAAAATTAACTCTTTAAAATATTTATTTAATTTAACTTAGATATCTCTTTTTGTACATCGATCTTTCCAGATATAATATCTTTTTTTATTTGATCTAATCTTTTTAATCTATCTTCACCAATTTTATCTTTAGTATACTCTAAATCTGTTATTCCAACTCCACCATTAGCTAAGTTAAAAACTTTTTGTCTAGATCTAAATCCTTCTTCCTTTGTCTCTTTGATTATAGTAAAGACTGCATTATCTACTTTTTTAAGCATAGAAGTAAGAACTGTTCCTGGTATTACACCATCTTGATTTGAATCTACTCCGACTGCATAGATATCTCTTTCTTTTGCTGCTTCAAATACTCCCATACCTGATCCTGCTGCTGCATGATATATAATATCTGCTGAACTATCTATCATAGATAGTGCCATCTCTTTTCCACGAGCTGGATCGTTAAATGGACTATTTCCACCAACATATGTTTCAAATGTAGTTATCTCAGGATCTATATATTTTGCTCCTGCCATAAATCCATCTCCAAATCTTTTGATTAGAGGAACTTCCATCCCACCTATAAATCCTATTGTATTTGTTTTTGTCATCATTCCAGCCAAGGCTCCTGCAACAAATGAACCTTCTGGTTCATTAAATGTAGCAGATATTATATTTGGCATATCAATAGGTTCATCTACCATTAAAAAATGTTTATTTGGATATTCCTTTGCTACCTTAACTATAGAATCTCTCATTTGAAATCCTATTCCAATTATTAGATCATAATTTGCTTCTGCAAACTGTCTTAAAAATGGATCAAATTCCGATACATTTGCTGGCTCTACATATTTTATCTTTACACCTAATTCCTTCTCTGCCATAGTAAGACCTCTATAAGCTGAGTCATTAAATGATTTATCTCCTAACCCACCTGTAGATAATACTAAACCTATCTTTAATCCATTATCCTCTACTTTTTCTTCTTTTTTCTCATTTCCACAAGCTGTTAATAGTAATCCCATGATTACCATTATAACCATTAACATTTTTTTCATCTTCTCACCACTCCTTTTACAAACTTTTAATATTATATATTAATATCATCTCAATATACAGGACTTATGTCCCTATAATTTTTTTTAAAAGGATTAGCGTAATAACTATAGATATGAATAGAATCTAAAAAGATGATCCCTATAAAATACAGAGATCATCCTTTGTTAGTAACTTAAATATATTTTTTCTTAATAATTTGTTTCTTTTAATTCAAAATAACTTCTCGGATGTAGACATGCTGGACAAAGTTCTAAAGCGTTTTCTCCTTCATGTACATATCCACAATTTCTACATTTCCATCTAACTACAGTTTCTTTTTTGAATACACTGTTATCTTCTAAGTTTTTCATTAATTTTAAATATCTATCTTCATGTTCCTTCTCTACTTTTGAAATATTTCTAAACGCTGTTGCTATTTGAGAAAATCCTTCTTTTTCTGCAACGTCTGCAAAATGAGGATATAGTTCTGTCCACTCTTCATTTTCTCCAATTGCTGCATTTTTTAAATTTTCTTGTGTAGTTCCAACTTGATTAGTCGGGTAAGTAGCTGTAATTTCTACATCTCCTTCCTCTAAAAATCTAAAAAATCTTTTTCCATGTTCAACTTCATTTTCTGCAGTTTCCATAAAAATTGCTGAAATTTGTTCATAGCCTTCTTTTTTTGCTTGTTTAGCATACATCTTATATCTATTTGTAGCTTGTGATTCACCTGCAAAAGATTTTAGTAAATTTTTTTCTGTTTCAGTACCTTTAATTGTCATAGTTCCTCCTATTATAGCTTAAAATCACTAATAAAATTAATAAAAAATACATATACATAATTAATATTATTACATCTATATTCCTTTGTCAACTAAATTATCTTTTATAGATAAAAAAAAGGATTAGCATAATGCCAATCCTTTAACTTCTCACTATTTAATTTTATCTACTATGATAATTTCTTTTCCCATAGCGTTTAATAGATTTTGTACAAATTTTAATCTAGGATCGATAGCTCCTATTTCAAATCTTCCAACTGCTGAAGTATGTTTTCCTAATTTTTCCCCTAATTCTCTTTGTGTAACTCCATTTTCCCTACGGTATGTTTTACATTCTTCAATTAATCTATCTCTTAAGTTCATTATTTCCTCCCAATCAATACTCACTAATATGTTTTTAAACAATTATAAACTTCCCTTTAAATTAAAAAATAAAATAATTTTAAAGGTCACTAAAAATTGGATTAGCTTCACTAATAATAACATATAAGTCAAGAAAAATCAATGATTTTATTTTTCCTCTTCCTTTACTTGTTTTTCTGGATAGAGGTAATAAAAAACAAAAGAAATTCCAAAAGATATAGCTGAAAATATAGTAGTTGCATAGACACCACTTCTTTCTACCCCTTGAGGTTTTGAGGTCATAGCATCTATCAAACTTCCTGATCCTGCTACGAGCAATATTGGAAGGACAGCTATAGATACTAAAAATGCCATCTTTAGAAAAAATCCTTGAATCCCAAAACACATTCCCTCTACCTGGGTTCCACTAGTTTTTGTGATTCGTGTTCCTATCTCACTTAACATAGCTGGAGGATATATAAATGCTGCACCTGCAACTGGAATTCCAATGAAACCAAATAATATAAATCCATATTTAGTGGGCACTCCTCGACCAAGAAAATTTAAAAAAATAGATGTTATAACTAAGATAACCAATGAGATCAACATTGGTTTTTTATATCCTATTTTTTTACAGAGTCTATTTGTAGGATAGAAAAATAATGCCGACATCCCAAATAAAATAGCTGAAGCTAAGGTTATAGATTTTTTTCCTAACCCCATAACATCTTCTACAAAATAATTCATAGTTCCACGAAGGGTATTAAATCCTACAAAGAAAAATAATAATCCTAGTAGATAATATACAAAAGATCTATCTTCAAATATAATTTTAATGGAATTTTTTAAAGATTCTGTAGATTTTCTTCCATGGGATAATTTTTTTTCAGGTACACCAAATATTGTTATTAAAGCTGGTAAAATAGAAAATAAAGCTAGAACTATAACCATTCCTCTAATACCTTTTTGAGTATCTCCCTTTCCTATTACCTCTATTAAAATCCCTGGTAAGATCATAGCTAATGCTGTATATAATAATCTAAATACAGATTGCCAAGTAGATAGATTGAGACGATCTTCCTTTGTTTTTCCAATCTCTGGAATCATAGCATTATATGGAGCACCTACTATTGTATAGAAAACAAAAAATATAGATCCTACACACATTAGATATATAAATGTTATCCAGTTACTTCCTAACATGGGATAAAAAAATGCAATTGTAGATAGAGCTAGTGGTACAGATCCTGCTGCAATAAATGGAACTCTCCTTCCCCATCTTGTATCTACCTTATCCGACCAATATCCCACCAAGGGATCTGATATCATATCTACAGATCTAGATATAATAAGTGCTAAAGATATAAATATCGGTGCCATTATAGGAGTCAATCCAGAATTTTCTGGGGGAAGATAATAGTATAACACCCACTGGGCAAATATTTGATCGACTATGGCATAACTAACTCCTACACCATAAAATATCTGATATTTTAATTTTAATTTTGTTTGTTCCAATTTTTTCCTCCTATATAGTTTTCTTTTTATTTTTTAATATATTTTTATCTTTTAATTATGGGAAATTTTCTTTCCTCATAGGGGTTTATTATATTATATATTCTATCACATTTTATCTCAAAATTTAAAAGTTCCCTCTCCCTTTCATCTAATATAAAACTTATATTTTTTAATCCTGACAGGGGTTTTATCTTTAGTTGATCTTTTTTTTCTTTGAGATATCTCATCCCTAATTTTGAAAATCCCAAGATCTTTACATATGTAATACCACTTCTAGTCTCATCTATTATTTTTTTATCTATCTTTAAAAGGATATGGATGAGGATCCTTTGGATCCTTCCATTGGTATATCTTTTGGTCATTAGATTTTTATAAAACTCATGAAAGTCTGAATATTTTACTGCCATCTCAAATATCCTATAATCTAATCCTATTTCCATATCCGATATATCTTTTAGTTCATCAAAGTTATTTAAAATTTCATATCTCAATAAAAAATAAAAATTTTCTAGATAAGTAGGTACTCCTAAATTTTCAAAACTTTCTATGGGCATTACTTTTTTTATATCTTCTAAATTATTATTTTTTATCATCTCCCTTATAGAAGTTGCACTGGTAATATCACCTACTATCTCTTTATCATGGTAGCCTACAGATCTTCTCTCTATAAGATCTACCTCTATAGGTGAGTTTAATTTTCTGATAGCTTTTATATATTCTATCCCTAAGATATCATTTGGTTTTAAAATATTTTTCTCATTTAAAAGTTCCTCTATAACAGAATTTATAGCATTGGGATAAGATATCCCTTTTTTTATCTTTTCCTTTATCTTTTCATCTATAAGTTCTTTTTTATCTATCTGTAGATATGCAATTTTTTTCAATCTTTCTATATCTGAAGACTCTGAACCAAAAACTAAATTATCTACCCTTAGTTTATCTAAGATATCTATGGCTCCATAGGAAAATATCTCTGCTGATTGAGTAGAATAAAATACTGGCAACTCAACTAGAAGATCTATATTATTTTCAAGTGCCATATTAGCCCTAGTCCACTTATCGAATATTCCAGGCTCTCCCCTCTGTAAAAAATTTCCACTCATAACTCCTATAACTAGATCACCTTTTTTTTTAGCTTCTGCCAAATGAAGTTTATGTCCATTATGAAATGGGTTGTATTCTACAATTATTCCTGTTGCTTTCATATATATCTCTCCTTGATTTTTTTATTAATTACTTCTATTATACATAATTTCTTTCTAATCTTATATATATTTTAAAAGTATTGAAGATATT
>DDQV01000067.1 GCA_002342785.1 Fusobacteriaceae bacterium UBA2433
CGATAATGAAAGATTTAGAAAAATTTGTAAAAAATAGAAAGTTGAAACTACCAAAATTAAATGAAAGATATTATAAAGAGATAGTATATAAAAATTTAGTGTATAGTGTGGAAAAATTCTTTAAAAAGATATCAAAGGAGATATCGAATGAAAAAATAATAGATCTAATAATTGAAAAAAAATTAGATAGAAATATTATAGAGGGGAAAAATAAAATAATTGTTAAAGGAGTTGGAAAAGCCGACCTAATAATAAAAACAGACAAAAAAGAATATATAGTAGATTTTAAAACTGGAAAATTAAATGAAAGACAACTAGATTTTTATAGTATCTTATATCTAGGAGAAGCAAATTTAACAGAAAAATATATATTTAATGTAGATAAGGGTAACCTAGAAAAAAGTAAGGCTATAAAGATGGTAAAAGACCAAGTAGGTAAGGAAATTGTAGATCCTGAAGGAAAAGATAAAAGGTTAAAAGTTTTGCAGACTGAGTTAGAAGAATTTTTTAAATTAGGAAATTTTGAGAGAAAGGTAAGTAGTAGTTGTGATAGGTGTGACTATATAGACATATGTAAAGTTGGTGAATATGATGAAAAATAAGATGATAGTAAAAGCAAGTGCAGGAACAGGAAAAACTTATAGGTTAGCATTAGAATATATCTCTAGATTGTTGTTAGGAGAAGATTATAATGAGATCTTATTTATGACCTTTACCCGGGCAGCTACAGCAGAGTTAAAGGAAAGGATATTTGAATTTTTAGAAAAGTTAAGTTATAAAGATAAAGATATAGAAGATAGTATAAGAGATCTATATCCAGATATCCAGATAGATATCCAAGATATAAAAAATATAAAAAGTAAACTTTTACAAAATAAAGATAAGATTAGGATATATACTATCGATTCATTTATTGGACAAATTTTTAAAAAGGCAATAGGACCCTCTTTAAATATATATAGTTATTCCATGGCAAATGCCATAGAGGCAGAGGAGATCTATAAGGAAGTTTTTTCAAAGATAATAGATGGAAATTCATTTATAGAGGTAAAAGAATTTTTAGAAAAAACAGCAGATAGAGAGGTTGAAAAATATATTAGTCTTATAAAAAAAATATCTGAAGAGAGGTGGAAATTTTCTTTAATAAAAGATAAAGGTGAAAGTTTAAATATTGAATCTGTGAGAAAAGAACTCTATAGAAATATTGTAGAGGTCTTTGAAATTCTAAAGGAGTTAGAAGAATTTCCCAAGAAGGAATTTACTAAATTAATGGGAAAGGCAACTAAATTAATATATGATGAATTTCAGCTTGACTTTTCTGATTCAGAGGCAGTAGTTAATTATATCTTAGAAAACAGTGATATCTTGTCTAAGGAAAAATATTATAATGGAACTCAAACAAGGGGAGCAAGTTTAGCTGATTTTAAAGAAAGGTTAGAGGAAGGACAGGGGAAAATATGGAATTTAATAAATAAAATAACTTTTATCACAGATGTTTTACCCTATGAACAAGATATTTTAAAGATAGAAAAACTAACTAGAAAGATCTATGACGACATAAAATTTAGAGAAAAAAAATTAACTTTTTCAGATATAACAAATTATACCAGTGAATATTTAGAAAATAGGGAGTTAGACCTAATAAAAGATGGAATGGTGACCAATAATTTTTATGAGATAATTGGTGGAAAGATAACTACATTATTTTTAGATGAAGCTCAAGATACTAGTGTATCCCAGTGGAAAGTAATAGAGCCAATTGCTAAGGCCTGCGAGAATATAATCATTGTAGGAGATGAAAAACAAAGTATATATTCTTGGCGTGGAGGTAATAAGGGCTTATTTTTAAATTTTGATAGGATCTTAGGTGGAGAAGTAAGTTCACTATCTACAAATTATAGGAGTGAAAAAAAAATAATAGATTTTATAAATGTATTTTTTAATTCGATATCTGAAAATTTTGAATCTATTCAAGATGAAGGCTGGAGTTATAAAGAGGTTAAGTGCAGTAAAAAAGATGATAAGGGATTTGTTGCTGTAATGGTAGATCTAAATCTTTATGAGGAGATAGTGGAAGATATAAAAAATAGGTTTACTAAGATAAGAAGGGATGACACAATAAATTATCGTGGGATAGGTGTTGTGGCTAGAACAAAAGATCAATTGAATAAGGTAGGAGAAGAACTTAAAAGATCTAAGATCCCATATATTATGGAGAACAGTCTTTCAATTGTCAATCATTTTTGTGTCCAAGAGATGATGAGATTATTTAGATTTTTTATACACAATGACTTTATGACACTATTAGAATTTTTTAGGAAAACTTTAAATTTAGGGGAAAAAGATCTAAAATATTGTTTAGAAAATAGAAAGCAGATAGAAAGTTATATTATCTCTCATTGTAATAATGAAGATGAGATAGGTATAAAAAAAGATATAAAAATAGAGTTAGATAAGGTAATAGAGATAAAGAAGACTCCCTTCGATAAAATTGGAAGGAAAGTAATTGAGGAATACAGTTTTTCTACAAAATATAGTTTATCTAGAGATATAAAAAATATAAATTATTTTTTAGAACTTATGGATGAAAGTAATGATATAGCTAGTTTCGTGAAATATTTAAAAGATAATAGTGATAACTTAAAACAAATTGGAATATCAGAGTTAAACTCAGTTGTATTGATGACAATTCATGGATCTAAGGGGCTAGATTTTCATACAGAATATATGATATTAGAAGATAAGGTAAAAAGTTATAAACTCACTGGATTTTCTAATGGAATAACTACCCATGAGGTTCAACTTTTAGTAGAACTAGATGAAAGGTATGAAAGTATAAAGGATTATCTATTTACTAACTCTATATTTAATAACACAATAAAAGATACAAAAATATATGAATATAATAAACAAATTTATTTAGATGAAGCTATAAATACAATATATGTAGGGATGACTAGACCTCGTGCTAATTTAATATTATGTATAATTCCAACAAAGAGCACAGTAAAAAATGAGGTTAAAGTAAGTTTGAAAAATGATCTATTGATCACCCCTATAGAAAGATTTTTTAATACAGCAAGGGAAGATCTTGTAGATGGTGGGACTCAAACAATAGGTAAGTTTATCCCTTTTGAAGAGGATAAAGAAGACAAAAAAATAGAAGAATTTTATATTGATCCAAAAATTTATAAAAAGTTTGTAGATATAGATTCTGAAGATGAAAGATCAAAAGATGAAAAAGATTCTGAAGATAAATATCTAAATATAGAGATGACAGTAGAAAAAGAGTTAAAAAGAAAATCTGGTTTAGCTATCCATTATTATTTAGAAAATATAGAATACGCTAGTGAGGAAGAGATGAAAATAGCGAAACAGATGACCCTAAATAAATATAGTAATATGCTTGGGAGAGATGAGACATTTGATGAGATAGAAAAAATAGAAAAATTTATATCTAAAAATCCAGAAGTTTTTGAAAAAAAATATACTATTTTTAAGGAACTAGCTTTGGTAACTTTTGAAAAAGAAAAGATAGAAAAAGAAGAGGTAACTAGAAAAAAAATACATATAATAGATAGATTAAACTTAGATGAAAAGGAAAAAAAGATAATAATATATGATTATAAATCTGGATTTTCCATGGATAGAAAACAGTTAGAAAGATATGAAAAAGTTATTAGAGATAGAGTAAGCAAGGAGTATAGTATAAGTTCTAAATTTTTAAAATTATATTAAAGAAATATTAAAAAAATATAAAAAAGATTGACTTTATATGACTTTTAAGGTATTATATAAATAGTAACAGGGGTTAGCAAGATCTCATTTGGAGATTAAGTAAGATTCACTGTATTAAAATTTACGGAGGTAACACACATGTTAAAAGGAACAGTAAAATGGTTTAACGATGATAAAGGATTCGGATTTATTTCTTCTGAAGATGGAAATGACTACTTTGCACATTTTTCTCAAATCAACAAAGAAGGATTCAAATCTTTAAAAGAAGGGGAAGAAGTAACTTTTGAAATTACAGAAGGTGCTAAAGGTCCTCAAGCTTCAAACATCGAAACTGTATAATTATATATATAATTGAAATGTTTAAAAGCAGTAGATTTATCTACTGCTTTTTTTAGTTTCTAACAATAATAAAAAAATACTTTTTTATTATTGTTAATTTCTTTACTAAATTAATAAGGGAATTGAAAAAAAGCACTAAATATGATAAAATGTTATATTAGTTTAGGTAGAAAAAAAGGTTATAAATTCTAATAAAAAAATTAAAAAAAATTAAATATATAAGTAAAAAAAAGTAGGAGTAGGGAACAGTAACTAAAAATTTATAGATTTTTATAGATTTTTGTATAAATCTAAGACATACTATAATAAAGGAAGGGGATTTATATGTATGCAATTAGTAAATTTGCAGAATTAATAGGAATTACACCACATCCTTTAAGGGTGTGGCACAAGG
>DDQV01000115.1 GCA_002342785.1 Fusobacteriaceae bacterium UBA2433
ATGATAATATGTAAGATCATCATATGGATCTCTTGTATCCTATCTGAAGTTTCACCTGGAATAATAAATTCATAGTCACATAAACCTTTCAACTTACCTCCATCTTTTCCTAGGAGTACACAAGTTGTCATTCCTAAGTTTTTAGCTTCTTCCACTGCTCTCATTACATTAGCAGAGTTACCACTTGTGGATAATCCAATAAAGAAATCTCCCTCTTTACCGTAAGCTTCAACACCTCTTGCAAATATTTCATCGAAACCAAAATCATTTCCAACACAAGTTATATGAGATGAATCTGAAATTGAAATTGCAGGAAGTGCCCTTCTATTTCCTCTAAATCTACCTGTAAACTCCTCTGCAAAATGAAGAGCATCACAGTTACTTCCCCCATTTCCACAAATAAGTACTTTATTTTTATTTTCAAAAACTTCTGAAAGTTTTTTTGATACCTTCTCTGTTTGTTTTTCTTTTCTTTCTTTTTCTATAAAATCTTTTAATAGATCTAACTCTATTTCATATGATTCAATTAAATTCATCTCTATCTCCTTATTTTACATAATTTTGAAATTTTTTGTAAAGTTTATAAATTTAATTATTTCTAGTAAACTTCTTTTATCCTTTGTGATAGCTATTTGATATCCATCGGTTACTTCATTTACCTTTTCAATAATTTTAAACTCTCCAGATGTTACCTCTTCATGGACAGCATAATAAGATAATACTACATTACCTATTCCCTTTTTAACAAATGACTTAATTACACTTAAACTTCCATCGATTGGAATCTTAGTCTTAAATTCTATCCCATGGTTATTTTCTATAGCTGTTACTGCCTCATTATGTTTTAAAATCTTTTTTCGTACAATAAGAGGTGTCTCAATAACTTCTTTAATATCTCTATAATCTCTCGAACTAACTAAACACATTGGGTATTTTTCTAAGTCTATAATCTCTAAATTTATATCTGTTATATGAGTTTCATCTATAATAGCTACGTCTATGTCTCCGTCTCTTAATTTTTCTAAAATTTCTTTTTTTGACGCTATCAATATATCATATTCTATCTCTTGATACATCTTAGAAAATTCCTTCATCAATTTTGGTAATAATGGTTCTCCTATAATAGTAGTAGCACCGATACTTATCCTTGCTCTATCTATCTCAACTATTCTAGCCATTTCTTTTTCTACTCTTTTAACTTTTTGGAAGATATCTTCACTCATCTTATATAAAACTTCCCCTGAATAAGTTAATTTAATTTTTTTCGAGCTTCTATCAAATAACTTAGTCCCTAAAAGTTCTTCAAACTTTTTTACCTGTATAGAAACCGCCGATTGATTTATATATAGGTTGTGCGCTGCTTTTGTAAAACTACACTCTTTAGCAACTTCATAAAATATCCTTAGATAATGTAAATCCAATTTTCCCCACCTCAATAATTTAGTTATATTTTCAGTATACTACATATCTACAACCTTATTCAATAACTAATTTTAATATTATATAATACTTCCTTACTTCTCCTACGAAAGGTCATTAAACCTCTTGATTTTAATTTTTATTTTTTTATAAAAATTGAAAATATTATAGATACAAATTAATTTGCATTAATATAAAAACCATGATATACTCATTTTGTCGTACTAACTGGGGAGCTAGCGGTGCCTTGTAATCTACAATCCGCTTTAGTAGAAGTGATGTCGACCTTGAGGATCATCTTGTCACAGCTGGTTCTATTAAATAATGTTGAGAATAAAGTCCTATGCGGCGAAATACTGGTGAACCGTGTCAGATTCGGAAGGAAGCAGCACTAAGTTAGTTATTTTGGGTGTTATGGGGTAGCTTTATTTGAGTTTTTTGGTGGAGTGCCGTATGGTTGAGATGTTTTCGAAGGTCGATGTACGACTTTTTTTATAAAAAATAAAAGCTAATGGAAGTTTCCATTAGTTTTTTTTGTATAACTATTTAATTCTATCTATATTGAGCGGTTTACATAACCTTATAAAATAGAGTATAATTTTAATAGCTATTTTAAAATCTAAATAGTAAATCTTAACTTTAGGAGAATTTATGAAATCCATACAAAAAAAAATTTTTATTCTAATAACTTTATTTGCCTTAATTTCATGTTCTAATAATAAATATTATACAGTAAAAAAAGGTGATACCCTTTATTCTATCTCAAAAAAAAATGATGTTTCAATCGAAGAATTAAAGGAGATAAATAAATTAAAAAACAACTTATTATACTCAGGACAAAAAATATATATTAGATCATCTAATAACTATAAAGGTAGCTATCATATAGTAAGATCTGGGGATACCCTCTACTCTATTTCAAAGAAATATAATGTAACAGTTAAAGATCTAAAAAAAATAAATGATTTAAAAGACAATACTTTATTCAAAAACAATAAAATTTATCTCGGTAAATTAATCAGTAAGAAAGACTTAAACTATAGTTCAACTTCTATTACAACATATGAAGATAATTATAAAAATTCTATCTTAAAAAACTTTAAACAACCTCTCAAGGAGATGACAGTAACTAGTCCTTTTGGATATAGAGTTCATCCTGTTTTAGGTAGAAAAATTCTTCATACAGGTGTCGATCTAAGAGCTTCTATGAATACACCTGTTTACTCTCCTTATGGTGGAATAATAATCTATGCTGGTTGGATGAGTGGATATGGAAAAATTATTATTATAGATAATGGAAGTAGTTATGAAACAAGATTTGCGCATTTAAATAGAATCTTAGTAAAAAAAGGACAAAGAGTTGCAAAAGGAAAAGTTATTGGTAAATCAGGAAAAACCGGTAGAGTTACTGGTCCCCATCTACACTATGAGATAAAATATAAAGAACAACCAATAAATCCAATGAATTTATAAGTTTAATAAATAAAAATAAATATAAAGGTGGTAAAAGAATATGGAAATTAAAAGATATGAAACTAAAAAGAGAATGAGTAAGGCAGTGATACATAATAACACTGCGTATCTATGTGGACAAGTAGCGAAAGATTATGATAAAGGAATAAAAGAACAGACAATCACAACTTTAGAAACAATAGAAGAATTATTATCTAATATAGGATCAAACAAAGATAAGATACTATCAGCTACAATCTATATAAAAGATATGTCGTTATTTCAAGATATGAATGAAATTTGGGATAACTGGTTAAATGAAGGTTTTGCTCCTGCTAGAGCATGTGTTCAAGCAAAGATGGCCAGTGAAAAAATATTAATAGAAATTTCTATTATTGCAGCAATCTAAATAAAAAAATAAAAACATAATATCAACATTATTTTATATAAAAAATATATTTATAAAAAAAGGATGGTAACTATGAGTAAATTATTATTGGCATATTTTTCTGCAACAGGTACAACTAAAAAAGTAGCAGAAGCTTTGGCAGATGGATTTAAAGCTCAAGAGGTAAGTAGCATTGATTTTACAAATCTCAGTTCTAGAACTGAGGGAGATATCTTAATTGATAAAGATACAACTGTAGTTTTTGCTGGACCTGTTTATGCTGGAAGAATTCAAGCTGATGCTATAGAACAACTAAAAAGAATAAAAGGAAATGGAAATGCAATATGTGTTTGTGTATATGGAAATAGAGAATTTGACGATGCTTTAATAGAACTATATGATACAGCAACTGATAATGGATTTAATGTTATTGCCAATGGAGCCTTTATAGGGGAACATTCATTTACACATATTACCGATTTTGATACTGCAAAAGATAAACCTAACTCTGAGGATCTTCTCATTGCTAAAAATTTTGGTAAAGATATTGCACAAAAAATTATTGATGGTAATTTGTCTAAGGTAGAACCAAAAGGTAATAGACCTTATAGAGATGGAATGCCAGAGCTATCTGTTTCTCCAGACACATTAGACACTTGTATTAAATGTGGAAAATGTATTGAAGTTTGTCCTGTAGGTGCTGTAGATATTAATTTTCAATGTGATCCAGATCTATGTATACTTTGTGGAGCCTGTGGTAAGGTCTGTCCTGTAGATGCAAAAGTCTGTACCCTTGAATCTTTCATTAAAAAAAGTGAAATTTTATCTGAATTAGAAATTCATCTACCAGAATTATTTATTTAATTAAATCTTACTATAAATAAAAAATAGAGGTTATATCCCTTTGGATAAACCTCTGTTTTTTTATTTAAAATTTAATAAAAATGTTTCCGCTACTTGAGATAGAGGTCTATTTTTTACCCAAACGATAACAGTTTGAGTCTCTAATTCACTTTCTTCTATCACTATAGATCTTAAATTTCTATTTGGCATAAGCTTAGCTGCACTCTTAGGAACTATTCCTATTCCCATACCAGTATATGTCCATAAAAGAATTGACTTACTATCTTCACCCTCACAAATAATATTAGGTTGAAATCCTATTTGATGGCAACTAGAAGTAAATAAATTTTCAAATCTTTTATCTAAAATTATAGGTTTATCTTTTAATTTTTCTAAAGTCATAGATTTTAATGAACGAGGAAAAAACAGATCTTCCCTTACCACTGCAACCATTGGTTCTTTGGGCATATATATAAGATTAAAATTTTCTGTATTAAACGGAGTTCTAACTATTCCAATCTCAATCATCCCATTATTTAACAGATCTAAAATTTTATAAGTATTTCCCTCCTTCATCTGAAAATTTATCTCAGAATATTTTTTATAAAAATCATGAATCTGTTCAGGCAAAAGCATTGCTCCAGCTGAAGATACAAATCCAATAGAAAGTATACCTTTGACTCCTGAACTTAAATTTTTAATCTCCTTTGTAGAAGTTTCCAAAAGTTCAATAATTTGTTTTGCTCTATGTTGTAGTAATTTTCCCGCTTCAGTAACCTTCATCTTACGGGTACTTCTCTCTATAAGAACAACTCCTAACTCTTCCTCTAATAATTTTAGTTGTTGGCTCAGTGGAGGTTGGGAAATATATAATTTTTTTGCTGCCTTAGTTATATTTTTTGTCTCGGCAATAGCTAAAAAATATTTTAATTGTCTTATGTCCATGGTTGGTTCTCCCTTTTAAAAAATTATTATTTATATCTCTACCATATAAATACAATACATTTATTGTATTTATATTTTATCTACATTTTTAGTATAATTATATCAAATAATCAATAAAATTAAAAGAGGAGACCATATAATGAAGATAGTAGGAGTTTTAGGTGGGATGGGTCCCCTTGCAACAGTTGACCTTTTAAATAAAATAATTAAATATACCGATGCAAAAAAAGATAGTGACCATATTCATACTTTAGTAGATAACAACACAGAGATTCCAGATAGAACAGCATATATTTTAAAAGAGGGAAAAGATCCTGTAGATTATCTTATTGATTCAGCTCTAAAGTTAGAAGCTATGGGTGCTAGTTTTATAGTTATGCCATGTAATACTGCACATTATTTTTATGAAAAAATCTGTAAATCAATAAAAATACCCTTTATAAATATGATAGATGAAGTGGCAAAAGAATTAAATGATGTAAAAAAAGTTGGTCTTTTATCCACTAAAGGTACTTATAAAGGGAAAATCTATGAAAATATTCTTAATAAATATGGGATAGAAGTGGCAATTCCTCCTATTGAGATGCAAGAAATTGTCAATAAACTTATCTATAGTTTAAAAGAGGGAGATGAAAATCTCGATAAAATTCCTATAAAAGATGTATTAGATTATTTTTCTAATCTAGGAATAGAAAAAATAATATTAGGTTGTACAGAACTTCCAGTGACTTTTGAAAAATTAAAAATAGAGGGAACATTTATAGACCCCACTAAAATATTAGCTCTTAGTGCCATAAAACATAGTGGGAAAAATTTAAAAAATTTTAATTCTCAATAAAAAACCTAGGAAAATCTCCTAGGTTTTTATAATTTTGTTATAGTTTATTTTATTAATGCTTTTTTTAATTTTAATTTTATCTGTTCAAATCCATTTTTTACTGCCTTTTCATAGGCTATTTTTTTTGAATTTTCATCGGTACCCTCTCCAGTAGCACTTATAGTAAGTAAATTTTTAATTTCTTTTTTATTGTATAGTTTTACTGTAATATTTAATGTTGTTATAAAAGATTCTGGTGTAATCATTTTTTTATTGTAGTAAACTGCCGGTTTGATAGAGGTAAAATTACTATTTAATACAACTTTTACAAGGGTATTAACTGTAGAGTTATTTTCATTACTCATAGCTATCTTATCATCATTTTCATGGGATATTGAAGCTAATACAGTATAAAAATAGTTATCAAAATATTCTTTAGAATTTTTATTAAACTTTCCATTACTTTTAACATACAAAATATTAATGCCATTATAAAGACTATCACTATTAATTTTTTTAACTATAGATTCAAGATCATTTTCTAATTGAGTTTTTGTATAAGGTAAGTTATATATTTTATTACTTCCTAATACAATAGCTATATTTCTATAAGAATCAAATTCTTCATAACTTTTTAGAGCACTAGTTAAATAATTTTTTTTAAGATTAAAATCTTTTGTTTGAGAAACTTGATTATAATTATTATTTATCAAATTTCTAAGTTCATTGGCTTTTTTTTCATACAAAGATATCTTAGATTCATCTAAAGTGGCAGTAGCTATATACTTTGATCTAAACCATTTCTTTTTAACCATAAAGTCTACCCCTAAAAGATTGGTTTCTGAAAGTGTAGATATTCCAGATGAAATCTCCCTATCTGATATTCCATTGGTAAGATTCTTATTACTCATAAATTCACTTTTAATATTTACTTGAACTTGATTTGATAGATCTGCCAAAGCTTCTTTTTTTGCTGTGATCTCACTTTCTCCCCTTCCTATGCCTTCTAAAGTTTTAGAAAAACTTGAGACACTCATAAGAATTCCCAAAAGTAGTATCATTAATTTTTTCATATATTGTCCTCCTAATTTGTTTCTATAGTTTCATCTTTTTCTATATTAGAATTATCTTCATTAACAGTGTTTCCAAAATAAGCGTTTAATTCTTTTTCTAATTGAGCTTGAGATGACTCAGCTTTTATCTTTAATCTCAAATCTTTATCTGTATAATTATTTAAATCTTCTATTGATCTTGTAGTGCTTTCAATTAATCTCTCATTGTCGATAGTCATCAAAATAAATAATTCATTTTCAGGAGATATCCAAGTATCTTTTAAAGAGGCCCCCTTTAGTTCTACACTAATTAATTCTTTTATTGTATTTTCTGAAAGTGCATCTACACTAGTCGATTCTCCTACACCTATTTTACTAGTATATGATTTAAACAATCCATCAACTTTAGTCTTAATTTGTCCTCCTAGATCAACTCTTGCATTAGCCATAGCTTCCTTTCTTGCAAAATCAAATCCAAGATCTGTTATCTTAGCCGATCCTACACCAGCAATACCTTTATCATAAACAGGTTGAATTATCCATCTAGGATATTCCTTTACTTTTTCATAGTTTACATTACTACCTAATTCAGGTTTTGTTTCCTTAGCACTACACCCTACAATTCCTATAGAAGTTAAGATAGCTAAAACTAAGATAGATTTTTTTATATTCATAACAATACCTCCTGATTTTTATTATATTTACTTTAATTATACATATATATTAAATAAAATCCTATTAAAATTAAAAAAAATTGTGTATTTCCAATTTAATTTGATATAATTTTATATAATAAATAACTTAGGAGGCTATAAAAAAATGATAGGAATAATTGGTGCTATGCACGAGGAAATAGTAGAGTTAAAAAATATGATCTCAAATTTAGAAGAGGAAAAAATATTAGATATTACCTTCTATAAAGGTACACTAGAGGGTAAGAAAATAGTATTAGTTGAAGGTGGAATAGGTAAGGTAAATTCATCTGTATGCACGACTTTACTCATCGATAGATTTAAAGTAGATCAACTAATTTTTACAGGAGTAGCAGGTGGAACTAATCCTAATATAGAGGTAGGAGATATAGTTATTTCAAATGAACTTATACAACATGACTTTGATTGTACAGCTTTTGGAATGAAACATGGAGAGATCCCTAGAATGGATACTTCTATCTTTAAAGCAGATAAAAATTTAATTGAAATAGCAGAAAAAAGTGCATTAGAACTTTTTGACACAAAAAATATCTATACAGGAAGAATAGTAAGTGGAGATACCTTTGTTGCTGAATCTAAAAAAATAAATTGGTTACGAGAAACATTTAACAGTGAGTGTACAGAGATGGAAGGAGCAGCTGTAGCCCATGTATGTTTCTTATTTAAAATTCCATTTGTAATTATAAGATCTATATCAGATAAAGCTAATGGCAATGCTAAGACAGACTTTCAAGAGTTTGTAAAATTAGCAGCTAAAAATTCTAAAAATTTAATTGTAGAGATGATGAAAAGAATATAAAATTTATTTTTATAAAAAAATCTCATGAAATTTAAGGATTAAAAAATTTAATTTATAATAAAAAAAAGGAAGTTTAATTATGAATATAGATAAAACTTTAGAAGAACTTTATTCCCTCACTAATATGGGAATAAAATTAGGATTAGA
>DDQV01000181.1 GCA_002342785.1 Fusobacteriaceae bacterium UBA2433
TTTTAAGGGAATTTAAAATATTAATGATAAATAATCATATTTAGATTTATTAATTATATGTATACTATCAATAATAAAGTCTTATTTTATTTTTTTAGAGTTAAACTTTAAAATAAAAATATAAAAAAAACATATAGGATCCTATATGTTTTTTTTATTTGCAAATGAGTCTATCTAATCATAGGTTATCTAATGATAATATGTATATGGACAATAATAAAACTAGATTTTTAACTTGCTAATCCTTTGGAAAAATAAAGTTTCATCTCTTTTAAAAAGTTAAATTTATCTTTAATGTTGTTTGTAAAGAAAAATTCAATTCCCATATAATGTGCTATACCTAATAATACCGATGATATTATTCTTTTTTCTTCAAAAGAATAAGAAAGTTCTTTCATAGTTTTTATATATAGATCGTTTAAAGAGTTGTTATAATTTGTAACCATGTCTTCAACTATAAATTCGGATCTTCTTAAAAGTTCATATTTATGAGGTGAACGTCCATAAAATTCTAATAATAGATAGAGGAAAAGTATATGAGTTTCATTTTCAGAGAAATCTTTTTGAATATTGTCTTTTAGAAAATTTAAGGTAGTTTTTTTTAAATTTGAGACTATTTCTCGAAGAAAAACTTCTTTATTTTCATAGAAGTGGTAAAAGCTACCTACACCGATCTCAGCTTCTTTAGCAATATCATTTATAGTAACTTTGTAATAATTAGTCTCACCAAAAAGATTTTCACCTACAGTAAAAAGATTATTTTTTTTATTACTACTATTAAATAGAACTCTTAAATAAAAATTCATATCTTCAAAATTTTCTACTTCTAAATCACTTTTATCAAAAAATCCATTTAAAAGGATATGGGTCAAAAATTTTTCATCTACTTCAAAATTTCTTTTTACAAAATTAATATTTATATATCTTATTCCAGACATTATAAAAAGATATTCTAACTCCTTTAGTTCCCTTCCATAGACAACCTTTAACGCTTCTAAATAAACTTTTCTAAGTTTTTGTTCATACTCAATAAACTTATATTGACCCTCTCTATATACTCTAATAAGTAAAAATTCTTTTTTTGTAATTTCAATATTTAAAAGGATAAAATTTTCTAATCTATCGGGAAGATTCTTCCCTTTAATTTTTTTAAATTGTTTTTCTATTCTGTGACTAGTTTCTTCCAAAAGATATGTAAATAATTCCTCTTTATTTCTAAAATAGTTATATATTGTACCATTTGAAATATTTGCATTTTTACATATTTGTGCTATAGAAACTTTTCCATATGAATCCTTTGAAAAAAGTTCAATAGCTGAATCTATAATTTTTTGTTTAGTATTTTTTTTCATATCCCCTCCAAGTAGTAGTCAACCAACAGAAGACAACATTTATTTATTTCATTATAGCATGAAAAAAAGACCACAAACAATTATTTTGTTTAATATATTTTTATTTGGTATTTTTTTCACTTATATATATTTAGGTGTTTTCCTATAATGGATTATTGTATTTTTTTTAGCTGTATCTCAACGTAGTATTGAATTATTTCTCATTAGTGTTTGTATTTGCATTAACACTCTTATTAAAATTTATATTAACATGTCCCTAAATGATTTATTATGTGTTATCAATACACAAAATAATCAAAAGAAGTTCTGAAATAAATAAAAAAATTGACAAAACAAGAAAAATATAATATTCTTATTAAAAGAGTGAATATACTCTCAAACTTTTAAAGGAGGTTACGAATGGGAAGTGTGATTTATTTATCAGCAAAAGAAGCTGCCAATCTAATAACCAATGATAGCTTTATTGCAAGTGGCGGATTTGTTGGAACTGGAGTTCCAGAAGAAATTCTTTTGGAAATTGAAAATAAGTTTTTAAAGGAAGGATCTCCTAAAAATATTGGATTGATCTATTCTGCAGGACAAGGTGATGGAAAAGATAAAGGATTAAATCATCTAGGACATGAAGGTTTGGTAACTAATATAATTGGTGGACATTGGGGATTGAGTCCTAAGTTAGGAGTTCTTGCCAATGAAAATAAATTAAAAGGATACAACCTACCTCAAGGGGTAATAAGTCATATGTTTAGAGATGCAGCAGCAGGAAAACCAGGAACATTAACTCATGTAGGTCTAGGAACATTTGTAGATCCAGATGTAGAAGGCGGAAAGATAAATAAAATTACGACTGAGGATATAGTACATAAGATAAAAATAAAAGAGAAAGATTATCTTTTATATGATCTTCCAAAAATGGATTTTGCTATCCTTAGAGGAACTTCAGCAGATGAAAATGGAAATATTTCTTTTGAAAAAGAAGCACTTACTTTAGAAAATTTATCTATAGCTATGGCAGTTAAAAATAATGGAGGAACAGTTATTGTTCAGGTAGAAAGAAAAGTAAAATCTGGAACTATTAATCCACAACTAGTAAAAATTCCTGGAGTTTTTGTTGATGTAGTAGTTGTAGTAGAAGATATGAAAAATCATATGCAATCATTTGCAGAAGAATTTAATGAACTTTATGTTACTAATGGAATTAAAGTTAGTGAAGTGAAAAAAGATTTTCCTCTAACAGAAAGAAAAATAATTGCTAGAAGATCTGCAATGCTTTTAAATTCTAATTTTAAAACTTTGAATTATGGAATAGGAATGCCAGAAGGTGTAGCTCAAATTTTAAATGAAGAGGGACAAGAAGATCATTTTATTCCAACTGTGGAACCAGGAGCAATTGGTGGAACTCCAGCAGGAGGTTTAAGTTTTGGATGTGCAATGTCACCAGAAGCTATCATCGATCAACCTTATCAATTTGATTTTTATGATGGTGGAGGATTAGATATGGCATTTTTAGGTTTAGCACAATGTGACTCTGAAGGAAATGTAAATGTTTCTAAATTTGGTCCTAAGATAGCAGGATGCGGTGGATTTATAAATATCACTCAAAATGCAAAGGAAGTTGTATTTTGCGGAACATTTAAAGCTGGAGGTTTAAAACTAGCAGTTGAAAATGGAGAATTAAAAATTTTAAAAGAGGGAAAATTTAGTAAATTTTTATCCCATGTAGAACAGATTACATTTAGTGGAAAGTTAGCTAGTTCTAATGGAAGAAAGATAACATATGTTACAGAGAGAGCTGTTTTTGAATTAAAAACAGAAGGTTTAGTCTTAATAGAGATAGCGCCAGGAATAAATTTAGAGAATGATATTTTAGATCAAATGGATTTCAAACCAATTATTTCAAAAGATTTAAAAACTATGGATGCTAGAATTTTTAAAGAAGATCTTATGGGGTTAGATTTTAATTAAACAAAAAAAGGGAGGGAAAGAATATGGATTTAGGGATGATAGGAATAATAGTTTCTTTGGTACTGTTAATGTTTTTAGCGTATAAAGGAATCTCAGTAATAATCTTAGCACCAATCTTAGCATGTTTTGCAACACTTATGTCAGGGGATTTTCCAATGGTAGTGGCGTATACGGAAATTTTTATGAGTGGAGTAGGTAGTTTCGTAGTTAAATATTTTCCAGTATTTTTAACAGGAGCAATATTTGGTAAATTAATGGGTGTGTCTGGAGCATCTAAAAGAATTTCACATTTCTTTGCAGATAAATTAGGAAAAGATAGAGCGATTCTTGCAGTAGTTTTAGCAACAGCTTTATTAGTTTATGGTGGAGTATCTCTATTCGTTGTTGTATTTGCAATCTATCCTATTGGTTCAGCTTTATTTAAAGAAGCTGGAATACCAAAAAGATTACTTCCAGGAGCAATTGCTCTAGGAGCATTTACATTTGCAATGACAGCTTTACCTGGAACACCACAATATATAAACACTATGCCAATGAAATATTTCCATACTAATATCTATGCTGCTCCTATAATCGGATTAGTATCTTCATTAATTATGGGTGTCTTAGGTGTTACATGGTTAAACTTTAGAGCAAAAAAATTAGTATCTTTAGGTGAAGGTTATGGAGATCATATAGAAGAAAAAGTAGAGGAAAAAGAATTACCAAACTTATTTATCTCACTTGCTCCAATCATCTTAATATTTGTTTTAAATTATTATTTTACAAATTATTATTTTGTAAATAGTAGTGCAAAATATTTAGTTGGAATGGAA
>DDQV01000180.1 GCA_002342785.1 Fusobacteriaceae bacterium UBA2433
TTTTTCTAATATTTTGTATTCCTCGCTCATTCCAAAATTCAATTTATGCCTCCTTTTGTTACAAAAAGTTATTTTTTTCACCTTGATGTGTGAAAAATTAATCTCAATAAATTTATATAACTTTTTACGTTATATGTCAATAGTTTTTTTTATTTTTTTGAATTATTTCTCATTTTACTATTAAATCATTCAAAAAAAAATGTCACTTAATAAATATATATATATATATCATCTCATTTTGATACTATTTGATTTGTTTTTTTACTTTTTTTAGTCAAAAAAATTTTTTTATATATTGACAAATCAATAAAAATATAATATCCTCTTAAAAAGATTGAATGAGTTCTCAAAAATAAAAAGGGGTGAGTTAAAATGAGTAATGTGATTTATTTATCAGCAAAAGAAGCTGCTAATCTAATAACCGATGACAGTTTCATCGCAAGTGGTGGATTTGTTGGAAGTGGGGTTCCTGAAGAGATCCTTTGTGAAATTGAAAACAAGTTTTTAAAGGAAGGATCTCCTAAAAATATTGGATTGATCTATTCTGCAGGGCAAGGTGACGGTAAAGATAAAGGATTAAATCATCTAGGACATGAAGGTTTGGTAACTAATATAATTGGTGGACATTGGGGACTGAGTCCTAAGTTAGGAGTACTTGCCAATGAAAATAAACTAAAAGGATATAATTTACCTCAAGGGGTAATAAGTCACATGTTTAGGGATGCAGCAGCAGGAAAACCAGGAACATTAACTCATGTAGGTCTAGGAACATTTGTTGATCCCGATGTAGAAGGTGGAAAGATAAATAAAGTTACAACTGAAGATGTAGTTCATAAGATAAAAATAAAAGAGAAAGATTATCTTTTATACGATCTTCCAAAAATGGATTTTGCTATCCTTAGAGGAACTTCAGCAGATGAAAATGGAAATATTTCCCTTGAAAAAGAATCTCTTACTTTAGATGGTTTATCTATAGCTATGGCAGTTAAAAATAATGGAGGAACAGTTATTGTTCAGGTAGAAAGAAAAGTAAAATCTGGAACTATCAATCCACAACTAGTAAAAATTCCTGGAGTTTTTGTTGATGTAGTAGTTGTAGTAGAAGATATGAAAAATCATATGCAATCATTTGCAGAAGATTTTAATGAACTTTATGTTACTAATGGAATTAAAGTTGATGAAGTAAAGATAGATTTCCCTCTAACAGAGAGAAAAATAATTGCTAGAAGATCTGCAATGCTTTTAAATTCTAATTTTAAAACTTTAAATTATGGAATAGGAATGCCAGAAGGAGTAGCTCAAATTTTAAAAGAAGAGGGACAGGAAGATCATTTTATTCCAACTGTGGAACCAGGAGCAATTGGTGGAACTCCAGCAGGAGGTTTAAGTTTTGGATGTGCAATGTCACCAGAAGCTATCATCGATCAACCTTATCAATTTGATTTTTATGATGGTGGAGGATTAGATATGGCATTCTTAGGTTTAGCACAATGTGACTCTGAAGGAAATGTAAATGTTTCTAAATTTGGTCCTAAGATAGCAGGATGCGGTGGATTTATAAATATCACTCAAAATGCAAAGGAAGTTGTATTTTGTGGAACATTTAAAGCTGGAGGTTTAAAACTAACAGTTGAAAATGGAGAATTAAAAATTTTAAAAGAGGGGAAATTTAGTAAATTTTTATCCCATGTAGAACAAATTACATTTAGTGGAAAGTTAGCTAGTTCTAATGGAAGAAAGATAACATATGTTACAGAGAGAGCTGTTTTTGAATTAAAAACAGAAGGTTTAGTCTTAACAGAGATAGCACCAGGAATAAATTTAGAGAATGATATTTTAGATCAAATGGATTTCAAACCAATTATTTCAAAAGATTTAAAAACTATGGATGCTAGAATTTTTAAAGAAGAACTTATGGGTTTAGATTTTAGTTAGATAGATAAATAAATAAAGGAGGTTAAAATGTATAAAAATTTAGAATGTATAAAAAATAATAGAGTAGCAACTATAACTTTTACAAGAGAAAGTGCTTTAAATGCTCTAAATAAAGAAACTCTACAAGAGTTAGATAAACTGGTTGATGAAATTAATTCCGACAAAGAGATTACAGTTGTTGTAGTAACAGGTAAAGGAAGGGCATTCGTTGCTGGTGCTGATATAAAAGAATTTCAAGGATTGAGCGTAGATGAAGGTAGAGAACTCGGTAAAAAAGGATCAGAATTATTTAGAAAAATAGAGTCATCAGATAAAATTTTTATAGCTGCTATAAATGGATTTGCTTTAGGTGGAGGATGTGAGCTTGCGATGTCTTGTGATATTAGAATAGCTTCTAATAACGCTAAATTTGGTCAACCTGAAATAAATCTTGGACTTATTCCGGGCTTTGGAGGAACTCAAAGATTAGTTCGATATGTAGGATTAGAGAAAGCAAAAGAATTAATCTTAACTGGAAGAACTATCGAAGCTGAAGAAGCCGAAAATATAGGTTTAGTAGGCAAAGTTGTTAGTACAGAAAAACTTATAGAAATATCTATGGAGTTAGCTAATAAAATAGCTTCAAAAAGTAAAGAAATTGTAAAATATACAAAAAGAGCCATGAATAGTTATCTAGAAAGCTCAAATTGTCATTTATCTAGAGAATCAGATATATTTGGAATGTGTTTTAGCACACCAGATCAAACTGAAGGATGCACAGCATTTATAGAAAAAAGAAAACCTATTTTTAATAAGGGGGTATAAGAATGGATTTAGGAATCATAGGAATAGTACTTTCTTTAGTACTTTTAATGTTTTTAGCGTATAAAGGAATCTCAGTAATAATCTTAGCACCAATCTTAGCATGTTTTGCAACACTTATGTCAGGAGATTTTCCAATGGTAGTTGCATATACAGAAATTTTTATGAGTGGAGTAGGAGGATTTGTAGTTAAATATTTTCCAGTATTTTTAACAGGAGCAATATTCGGTAAATTAATGGGAGTCTCTGGTGCTTCTAGAAGAATTTCACATTTCTTTGCAGATAAACTAGGAAAAGATAGAGCAATTCTTGCAGTAGTTTTAGCAACAGCTTTATTAGTTTATGGAGGAGTATCTTTATTTGTTGTTGTTTTTGCGATCTATCCTATTGGTTCAGCTTTATTTAAAGAAGCTGGAATACCAAAAAGATTACTTCCAGCAGCAATAGCTTTAGGAGCATTTACATTTGCAATGACAGCTTTACCTGGAACACCACAATATATAAACACTATGCCAATGAAATATTTCCATACTAATATCTATGCTGCTCCTGTAATAGGATTAGTATCTTCATTAATTATGGGTGTCTTAGGTGTTACATGGTTAAATTTTAGAGCAAAAAAATTAGCATCTTTAGGTGAAGGTTATGGAGATCATATTGAAGAAAAATTAGTAGAAAAAGACTTACCAAATCTATTTGCTTCTTTTGCTCCAATTCTTGCAATATTTATTTTAAATTATTATTTCACAAATTATTTCTTCGTAAATAACAGTGCTAAATATTTAGTTGGAATGGAA
>DDQV01000009.1 GCA_002342785.1 Fusobacteriaceae bacterium UBA2433
ACAGGTACAAAAATAATCACGAAAGAAAGTAAGGAAGCGATGAAAGATGTATTAAAAGATATTCAAAATGGAACATTTGCTAAAAACTTTATAGAGGAAACAGAAAATGGATATAAGTTTATGAATGAAGAAAGAGCTAAATATTCTGATTCTAAAATTGAAGAAGTAGGATCAAAAATGAGAAAGATGGTTTTTTCTAAATAAATGTTATAATCTAAGTAGGAGTTAAGATAACTCCTACTTTTTTCATAAAATAAAAAAATTTACATAATTTTAAGAGGAGGATACAAAATTGAAAAAAATAAAAGTAATAGCTTTTTCAGTACGAGAAGATGAATTAGAGGCATTTGATAAATTTTCTAACTTATATAACATTGATTTAAAAATTATAAGAAAACCATTATCTAATCTAAATATAGATGAAACTTTAGGTTATGAATATATCTCATTTGTCAGCACATGTAATTTAAAAAAAGAAAATTTAGAAATCTTGAAAAAAAATAAAGTTAAATTTATCGCTAGTAGAAGTATAGGATATGATAATGTAGACATAGATCTTGCAACAAAACTTAGTATCAAGGTGAGCAATTCTTCCTACTCTCCTTATTCAGTTGCAGAATTTACAGTGATGTCTATGATGAATCTACTCAGAAATCTTCCTCTGGCAATAAAAAAAGTAGAGATCAATAATTTTTCTTTAAAAGGTCTCAAAGGAAGGGAGTTACAAAATCAAATTATAGGTGTTATAGGTACAGGTAAGATTGGAAAAACAGTTATTAAATGTTTAAGTGGTTTTGGATGTAGAGTTATTGCCTATGATCCCTTTCCATCTCATTTAGAAGGTATAGAATATGTTAGTCTAGAAAAATTAAAAGAACAATCAGATATAATAACACTACACGTCCCTATGACCTCTCAAAATAAACATATAATAGATTCAAAATTTTTAGCCTCTACAAAGGATGATGTATTAATAATAAATACTGCTAGGGGAGAACTTATTCATACAAAAGATCTAATAGCAGGATTAAAATCAGGAAAAGTAGGGGGAGCTGCCTTAGATGTTTTTGAGGGAGAAAGTAAAATTATATATAGAGATTGTTCTCAAAAACAAATTGATAACGACAGTTTAATGATTTTAAAAAGTATGCCCAATGTCCAAATTACTCCTCATCAAGCTTTTTTTACACATCAGGCTGTGTCAGATATGGTCGAGACTTCTCTAAAAAGTTTATTAGAATTTTCTTCTACAGGAGAGGCGATGAACTCTATCAATTAAGATAAAAAATTATGACTTATAAGTGATTATATTAAAAGTTATCATCACTTATAAAATATAAATCATTATATCCCTTTCTTATTTATTTAGTCTATGTCAATTTAATGTAAAAAAACTAAAAAAAATTTGATATAGAATAAAAAAAATTGTATTCTAAGTTATAGAATATAATTTTATAAATAATAAGGGATGAGGTGATTATTGATTGAAAGTACTAATTGTAGAAGATGATATAGATATTAGAGAGTTAATTAGTTTTTTTATGGAGAAAGAGGGATATGAAGTCTTAGAAGCAGATGATGGAATGACAGGTTTGAAATTAGCTAAAACTTATCATCCTCATATTATTATACTCGATCTTATGCTTCCCCATTTAGATGGAAAAAACTTTACTCAAATGATTAAAAAATCAGAAGAAAAGTACGGCAATCCTAAGATAATAATGCTCACAGCCAAAACAGATATAGAAGATGTAATCTCAGGATTAGAAATAGGAGCAGATGATTATATGAAAAAACCATTTGATCCTAGGGAACTAGTTTTAAGGGTAAAAAAACTTTTATCCCGTGAAATAAAAATTAATACCAATAAATATATCTTTAAAAATATAACTATTGATACTGATAAACACTTAATCTTAGAGGATAAAAAAGAAGTTCCTATGTCAAAAAAAGAATATGATCTTTTGCTTCTTCTTATAAAAAATAAGGGATTAGTACTAACTCGAGATAGGATCTTAGATAAAGTGTGGCAAAGTAGCTATTATACAGGTGATCGTACTGTAGATATGTATATCTCAAAAATCAGAGACAAAATAAAAAGTATCTCGAAAGATATTAAAACGATCAAGGGGGTTGGATACAAATTAGAAGAAAAGATTTTGTAATAATAATTTTTATTCTCCTTATAGAGGTTCTCTATGTAAGATGGAATACAGATAAATTATCTGAAATTAGTATAAAAAATATAGAAAATTCCCTTAAAAATGATGCTTATTTAGTCAAAGATCTTATTTTGGAGAATCCAACTGAAAACTATGATGATCTCTTAAAAAAAATAAATAAAAAATTTATAATTATAGATTTAAATGGAAAAATTTTATTTAATACTATGGAAGATCAACCTATTATTCCTATAAAAAACTATCATAATCAACCTGAAATTTTAAGTGCACTAGAAAATAATGAAGGATTTTCTACACGAAAAAGTAAAATCACTCAAAAAAAAATGATATATTTTGCTCTTAAATTAAATCCAACTCAAATTATTAGAGTTTCTATAATATCTAATAATGCTTTTAAACATATAAAAATTAGTACATATATACATATTATTTTGTTTTCTCTTTTAAATTTATTTGCACTTATAAGTTATCAATTTTATTCTAAACGCTATCTTTTTGATAGAATAGATCAAATAAAAAAAATGTTAGAAGATGGTAATGAAATAAAAGAAATAGTTTCAAAAGATGATAGATGGTTATTTAAATTTTGGGAGGTTATTAAGGAATGGCAAGACAACAACCTTAAAAATATAGAAAAGTTAAAATTAGAAAAAATAAAATTAAATAATATTATCTCCTCTGTAGATATGGGAATTATCTTAGTTGATACAGAAAAAAAAATTAAATTAAAAAATGATGCTATTAATTTTATCTATATAAAAAAAAATATTAAAAATTATCATAAAGACATTAAATATCCTCAAATTATTAAATTTATAGATAGGATGATATCTAAAAAAGAGAATAATATCTCTGAAATTTTTTTAGATGATATTCAAAAATATATATTGCTCAGGGGAAAATATATGAAATCTCGAAAAGAGTATCTTTTCACTATAAAAGATATTACTAGAAATAAGGAAACCATGGAAGTACAGAAAAATTTTATTACTAATGTAGGCCATGAATTAAAAACTCCCCTTACTAACATTATGGGTTATTTAGTAGCATTAAGAGAGGAAGACGATCCTTGTAAAAGAGATAAATTTATCAATACCATAGAAAGAAATGCAGGAAAATTAGATAATATTTTAATGGATTTTTTAAACCTTTCCAAGATAGAAAGTAGTAAGGTCATAAATTTAGCTCCTATTCATACAAGTTTTTTAATAGATGAAATTAATAGATCTCTCGAAAATCAAATTGAATCAAAAAAAGTTGATCTATCCTATAATTTAGAATTAAAAACTGATTTTATTAGAATAGATTTTGATAAAACTACTATGATTTTAAAAAATCTTATAGAGAATGCTATTATCTATAACAATAATCTTCCAAAAATAAAAATTACTATAAAAGAAAAATTTGATAAATATAAAATTTCAGTTGAAGACAATGGAATTGGAATGAATAAATCTGATACCTATAAAATATTTGATAGATTTTATAGGGTAGACAAAGCAAGAACTAGTAATGTAGCTGGTACAGGTCTTGGGTTGGCTATTGTCCATGAATTAGTTCATCTATGCGGCGGTGACATAGATGTTGAATCAAATAAACAAGGAACTATATTTACATTTACTATGATAAAGTAAGTTTAAAATTCAATTAAAGTACAAAGTGTATCCATACACTTTGTACTTTTTTTATTGAAAAAATTCTAAAACCAAAGTATTATTTCAATTAGAATTATAAAACTATTAAAAAATAAAATATGGAGGAAATAAAATGAAAAAACTATTTATACTAATTTTTTTATTATTAAATTTAGCAGTTTATAGTAAAGATAAAATTAATGTAGGCCTTGTACTTTCTAGTGGAGGATTGGGTACGGGATTTAATCAAATGGCTTATGATGGTTTAAAAAAAGCAGAGGGTGAAGGACTTATTACTTTTAAATATGTAGAGCCTTCTAACATAACAGAAGATCTAGTTTTTTTAAGAGATTTTTCAAGGGAGGATAATTTTGATCTTGTAATTGGAATGGGTAGTGTTGTAGCAGAATCTATAAAAAAAGTAGCTACTGAATTTCCAGATCAAAAATATGCAATTGTAGGAGGAACTATAACAGTTCCTCATACTATTACTATTGATTTTGCCGAGCAAGAGATGAGTTTTTTAGCTGGAGCTTTGGCTACAATGATGAGTAATAATAATAAAATTGGTATTCTCTTGGGGATGGATAACAGATCCTTTAATAGATTTAAACATGGTTTTACTCAAGGTGCAAAATATATAGATAAAGATGTTACGGTTATTTCATCTTATATGCCCACAACTAGTAGCAATCCTTTCAATGATCCAGTTACAGGAAAAAATATTTCTAATCTTATGATCTCTAGGGGAACTGATGTTATTTTACAAGTTGCTGAAGGAACTGGACAAGGGGTTTTTGCAGCTGCTAAAGAAAAAAATATATATGCTATGGGATCTGATATCGATCAAGATGGTGAAGTTCCTGGTACTATCTTAACTTCTGTTAGAGTAAGAATTGATAATGCAGTCTACAATTTAATTAAAGAAGTTAGAAATGATAAATTCAAAGAGGGATATAGACAATCTGGACTGGCTGAAAATGGAGTTTCTTTAACAGATTTCAATTATACTAGAAAAATAATTGGTCATGAAAAATTAAATTTATTAGATAAAATTACAAAAGATATTATTTCTAAAAAAATAATAGTTTCAGAATAAATTTATAAAATAATAATTAGGATTTAATCTAAAAAAATAACTTATGAAATTAAGTTGTTTTTTTATTTTTAAAAATTATATTTATTAAGGGATGATAATAAAAAAATATTTTAAAATTATCATCACTGTATTATTATAATAAAATATAATTATTTATAATATTATTTATAATCCCTTATTAGTTATATTTTTACTTTATATTAAATAATAATTCATCTTCATAATAAAAAATATACTTTGCATGAACCTTATTATAAATGTTAAAATGTACAGTATTATAATTTATAAGTGATGAATTAGGAGGAAAATATTATGACATATACATTGATAGCTACATCCACAATGGGAGTAGAAAGTATATTGGCTCAAGAGATCAAAGATTTAGGATTTAAAAATGTAGTTACCCATAATGGAAGAGTAGAATTTGATGGTGGGATAGAAGACATAATAAAAGCTAATATATGGCTTAGAACAGCTGATAGAGTTTATTTAAAAATGGGAGAATTTCAAGCTTTTACTTGGGATGAATATTTTGAAAAAGTTAAAAAAATCGATTGGATGAGTGTTTTACCAATCAATGCAGAGTTTCCAATTTCATGGGTTAGTTCTGTTAAATGTAAACTTTTTTCAAAATCTGATATGCAAAGAATGGCTAAAAAAGCAATTGTAGAAAAATTAAAAATTCAATATAAACATGATTATTTTAGTGAAGAGGGAGCTCTTTATAGAGTAAAAATTATTGGAAACAAAGATACTTTTATAATTATGATAGATACTTCAGGAGCACCTTTACACAAAAGAGGATATAGAGCACATCTCAACGAAGCTCCTATGAAAGAAACTTTAGCAGCAGCTCTTGTTAAATTATCTAAATGGAACGGCGGAGAACGTCCTCTTGTGGATCCTATGTGTGGTACAGGAACTATCTTGATAGAGGCTGCCATGATTGCTAGAAATATCGCTCCAGGAGTAAATAGAAGGTTTGCCTCTGAAGATTGGGATATAATTGATGGACAACTTTGGTTAGATGCGAGAGATGAAGCATTCACCCATGAAGATTATGAGAAAGAAGTTAGAATTTATGGATCAGATCTAAATAGTGATACTATTGAGATTGCTATGGAAAATGCAAAATTAGCTGGAGTAGAAGATGATATTTTATTTGAAACAAAACATCTACTAGAGATTGAATCTATGGCTGAATATGGATCTCTTATAACTAATCCTCCATATGGAGAACGTTTATCAGATTTAGATCAAGTAGAAAAATTATATAGAACATTGGGAGATATTTGTAGAATGAGATGTAAGAAATGGTCTTATTATGTAATTACTTCCCATGATGGTTTTGAAAAATTATTTGATAAGAAAGCTGATAAAAATAGAAAATTATATAATGGTAATTTAAAATGTAGATATTATCAATATTATGGTCAAAGACCTCCAAGATTGAATAATAAATAATTGTTTTTTAGGATAAGATAAAATTATCTTATCCTTTTTTTTTACTTAATTATTTTAATATTTAAATTTTATATTATTTTTTATATTTCAAAAATTTTTTATCTAGATAATTATATTAAAAATATTTTGAAATAATTAAGTTTAAAAGTTAATATATTTATATAGTAATTATTTTATGATTTTGTAGAGTTAAAATTTTTAATAAAGATATGGGTTTAAGATTTTAGTTTTTAAAGAAAGTAAAGAAACAAACAAAACTATCTTTAAAGTATTATAGTTGTTTTATGTATTATTGTTTTATGTATTATGTAGAGCTTTTTGAGATTAAAGATAGATTGTTTTTAAGTCAATAAACATAAGGCATAAAAAAGAATTAAAAAAATATTTTTATATTAAATAAGGGATTATAAAACTATACCTTTTAAATTAAGCTTTTTATTTTATGTGTAATAAAGGATTATAAAGGAGCCTTGGTTTTATTGGTTAAAAAAAAAGCTAAAATTAAATAGAGTTATAATAAGCAAAGGATTATAACTCTAAACTATATTTTATTGAGCTTAAATATTTTAGATTGCTTATAACCCTTTAAATATATAGGGTTATATAAAAATAAAAATATAATAAATAAAGGATGTTAATATAATTATAAATATATTTTATCAGTGATTATAATGTAAGTTAGTAAAATAAGGTGATACAAGAGATCTTTTATCAGTAAATAAAAAAATAATTAAATATAAT
>DDQV01000052.1:0-743 GCA_002342785.1 Fusobacteriaceae bacterium UBA2433
CGATAGAGTTTACACCAATAAATGATATATCGTAGTTATAACTTTCAATAGTTTTTAATGCATCCTTTCCAATCAAAGCACCAGTTTTATATTTCAAAACACCACCTGTAAAATAACTTTTTATCTTATACTTAGTAAGTTCTTTTATATGATGGATCCCATTAGTTACCACAGTAACATTTTTTGTTCTCATATATTTTATAAGATACTCAGTAGTTGTTCCAGCATCTAAAAACACACAGTCTCCTTCATTTATATATGTAGAAGCAAGAAAAGCTATATCTTCTTTGGCTTCGTTATTTTGACTTATTTTAGAAACTAGATCCTCTTCATAGGAGATATTAGATATTTGTGCTCCTCCATGAACTCTTATTAAAATTCCATTTTTTTCCATCCTTGCTAGATCTCTTCTAATTGTAGATTCAGAAGTATTTAATTTTTCTATTAATTCCTTCATTGTCACAGTTTTTTTTACTTCTAATATTGACTTTATTATCTCTTCTCGTTTTATTTGTATCATTTTACATCACCTACATATATTGTATTATATTTATAAATATAAAGCAATCATTTTATTTCATAAAGTGTCAAAAACATTCAAATTTTATTTTAAAAATAAGAAAATATAAAGATAAAATAACATATAAACCAATTTTATTAACTCTATATTATATAGGAAACAACCCTAATAGATCCCAATAAAAATAAGACTTTCTATAAAAAAATAAAATAAATAAAATAAC
>DDQV01000052.1:862-7197 GCA_002342785.1 Fusobacteriaceae bacterium UBA2433
TTTTTTATTTTTTTTATTTTTCTAATTTTAAAGTTTTTAAATTTGCCCATCTATAAAATGAAGAATCATAATTTCTTGCACTATAACCAAGTTCTTCTAAAACAACTTGCATATGAGCTGATCTTATTCCAGCTGTACAATAAGTTACTATCTTTTGATTTTTCTCAATTCCTTTTGATTTTAATATATTTTTGATAACCTCAGAATCTTTTAAAGTTCCATCGTCTTCTAAAAATAAATTGAATGGAATATTGATTGCTTTTTCTATATGTCCACCTCTAGCTTCACCAAACTTAGTTGCTCCTAAATATTCATCTTCTTCCCTAGTATCAATAATAACTAGATCGTTAAACTCTTTAATTAATTGATCAGTTGTAATAGTTCTGCTATTATCCCATTTAACTATAGAATTAGTTACTCTAGGATATTTTGTTTTAAAGATAGTGGTCTTTCTGTTTTCAGCTTTCCACTTTTCCATTCCACCATCTAATATATGGATGTTTTCAAATCCTGCCATCTCTAAAGTCCAATAGACACGACCATCATCTCCCCAAGCACCTAAAGTGTTACTATAAATCACAACTTCATCAGTATATTTTATTCCTAATTCATTTAACTTGTTAGACAAATTATCAATATCTAAAACTGTTCCCCATTCTTCAGATCCAAACTCAGCATCCATATTTGATAAAGCTTTCCAACTTACTTCAATAGATCCTGGGATATGTCCCAACTTGTATGATTTTCCTCTAGCATCTAAGATCTTAACATTGTCTTTATTTTGAGATAACCACTCTGTAGAAACAAAAGTTTTCCCAAAAGATAATATTCCTAGTAAAAGAAATATTCCTAATAACAATTTTTTTCTCATTCTAAATCACTCCTATATATTTTTTATAATTATATCTATAGTTGTTATCTATTCTTGCTAAAACTCCAAGCAATGATCCTAGATATTTTATTTCCATGGGTCATCTCTATAATTTTTATATCTAATGCACCTAATTTTTTTAAGATCTTTTCTATAGGTTTTATATTTTCTTTTTTTGAGATTAAAGAAGTAAAGTATCCTACTTTTTTTGAAAATAATAGACTTTCCTTAGCCATTTTTTTTAGAAATAAAATCTCTCCGCCCTTACACCAAAGCTCTGATTTTTGCCCTCCAAAGTTTAATTTTTCATCTAGATCAGAAGATCTAGTTTTATTTAGATTATTTCTTTTTTGTTTATTAGCAGATAGAGCATCTTTTAAAGAGGCATGAAATGGTGGATTACACATTGTTATATCTACATATTCTTCATCTATAACTCCTATAAAAAAATTATTTTTATCAGTTTGAAGTTTAATAGCAATATTATTTTCTAAATTATTTTTTTTAATTATTTTTTTTGCATTTTCCACTGAGATTGGATCTATATCTGAAGCTATAAATTTCCATCCATAAGATCTATTTCCAATAATAGGATAGATACAATTTGCACCTGTTCCAACATCTAAAACTTTGATATCTTTTTTAGACTTTGATATTAGATCTGAAATGTGATGGATATAGTCTGCTCTTCCTGGAATAGGAGGACATAAAAATCCCTCTGGAATATCCCATCCATCGATATTATAATAATATTTCAATAGAGCTCTGTTTAATTCTATAACTGCCTTTTCATCTCCAAAGTCAATTGTACTATCACCATTTGGATTTTTTTTTATATATATTTTTAGTTCTTCAGAAACTTTTGTAAGAGACTTAAAATCATACCTTCCTGAATGTGGATTTTTAGAATGAAATCCTTTTTTTTGTTTATTTTTCAATTTATTTCTCCTATATAATAATTAATTTTAGTGATTTAAATTGTAACATTATTATTAAAAATTATCAATGTGACTACTAGATTGTGAATTAATGAAATTTTTTTTTAGATTTTTATATATAAAAAAGAGAGCGTTAAAGAACGCTCTCTAGTATTTTTATCTTTGTCTCGCTTGTTCTTCTAATTTTTCTATCCTATCCTTTGTAGATGGATGGGTACTAAATAATTTTGCCATATTTTGTCCCTTTAATGGATTTACAATAAACATATGAGCAGTTGCTGGTTTAGCATCCATAGGAGTTCTAGTACTCCACAACTCTAATTTTTTTAGTGCATTAGCTAGATATAATGGATTACCTGATAATTTTCCTCCATATCTATCAGCTTTATATTCACGGGTACGGGAAATTGCCATTTGAACTAACATAGCTGCCATTGGAGCAAATATAGCTACTGCAATAAGAACAATAGGATTTTTATCTTCATCATCTCTTCCACCAAATATAGCAGCCCACCTTGCCATAGTAGCTAGATACGCAATAGCTCCAGCAAAGGATGCTGCAATAGTTCCAATCAATATATCTTTATTGTTAACGTGCCCAAGTTCATGTGCCAAGACACCTTTTAATTCATTTCTATTTAATATCTCTGTGATTCCACGAGTTACTGCTACTGCTGCATGTTTTGGATTTCTTCCAGTTGCAAATGCATTTGGTTGTGATTCATTGATCATATATACTTTTGGCATAGGAAGGTCAGCTCTTTCAACTAGCTCCCTTACTATAGAATATATTTCAGAATTTTTTTCTACCTCTTGTGCTCTATACATTTTAAGAACTATCTTATCGCTATTCCAATAACTTATCATATTTAAACCAAAAGAAAATATTAAAGCAAATATAGCTCCATTTCGTCCTCCAATAGCTCCTCCTATAAATAATAATATCAATGTCATAGTTAGCATCAATAAAAATGTTTTAACTGTATTCATAATTCCTCCTTGTATTTCTAACTAAATAATAGTATATAGCATATTATAACCTAAACTTATGAAATAGTAAACGTTAGATATAACTAGGATTTTTTTGTAATCTATGGTATACATTAACTATATAGTTAAATAAATCAAGAGATTTTGATTTTAAAAATAAAAAAATTTAGGAGTGATATATTATGAAAAAATTATTATTAATATTAGCAGTATCAGGATTTATTATCTCATGTTCTGTTAGTGAGCCAGTAGAAAAAAAATTAGATCTAATAAATATAGAAGTTGTGCAAAATAGATTAACAAAAACTAATTGGAAGTTATCTAAATACCTTTTAGATGGTAAATTAGAAAAAGTGAGTATCGATTCAAAAGCTGATTTAAGATTTGAAGATGAAAAAATTTATGGTGATGGAGGTGTAAATAGATATTTTGGAAGTTATAGGATAGATAATAACAATATTAGTATAGAAAAAATTGGAACCACTTTGATGATGGGTCCAGAAGATATTATGAAACAAGAACATTTATTTATCAAACTTTTACAAGAAGTTAGATCCTATAAGATAGTTGGAAAAGAATTAAAACTTTTAGATGACGAAAAAGTTTTACTAGTTTTAACAACTATTGAAAGTAACTAAATAATAAATATAGTTTTAAACATTTAAAAAATAGGATCATATCGGTAGATATAATCTTATTTTTTTTAGTCTTCTAAATGTGCTATATCCCCCAATGAGAGGATAGAAAATCCAAATTCATTGTGAAGTAATTTGGTTATACTAGTATTAGAGATCATAAATTTTTTGTGGGTTTTATAGGGGATAGAAAGTAAGTTTCTAATTAATGGACTGATAACACCCCCGTGAGTAACAACAACAATTTTTTGATTCTTATGATTTTTAATAATATCTGAAAGGCTATCCATTGTTCTTTTAGCTACTTGATTATAAGATTCTCCATTTGGAATCATATAATTTTTACTATCATTTTTATAATATTTATATTGAGTAGGAAAAAACTTCTTAACTTTTGGCCAATCAGCACCTTGAAATACCCCCCAATGTCTTTCCCTCACTCCAGAGATTTTTATTATATCTTTATTTATATGTTGATTTATTATATTTGCTGTATCAATTGCCCTCTTTAGATCACTTGTATAGATTATATCGGGATTTATTTTTTTTATCCTTTTAGATAAAAGATTAGATTGACGAATACCATTATCTGTTAAGGGACTATCTAATTGTCCCTGAATTAACTTTTTAGTATTCCAAACTGTTTCTCCATGTCTAATTAAAAAAATTTCTGTATTCATCTTTGCCACCTCGTAAATTATATCTGTCTTTAATTTTACCATATTTTGTAAAATTAAAATAGGCATAAGTAAATACATGGTATAATAATAAAAAATAGGAGTTGAAAAAATATGATGTGGGGTGAAAAAAGATATAATTCATTGAATTATTTTTTGAGAAAAAAATTTAATGAAAAAGTATATAAAGTTTCTTTAGATGGAGGATTTACTTGTCCTAATAGAGATGGAACACTAAGTAATAAAGGATGTATATTCTGTAGTGAAAATGGAAGTGGAGAATTTGCAGGTTCTAGAAAAAAAAGTATAACAGATCAGATTGAAGAGCAATTAGAATTAATCAGCAAAAAGTTTCCTCATGGAGATGTCATTGCTTATTTTCAAAATTTTACAAATACATATGGAGATTTAGAATATTTAAAAAAAATATATGAGGAAGCTCTTTCTCATCCTAGGGTCATAGGGCTAGCAATTGCTACTAGACCAGATTGTATAGATGATAATATCTTAGATCTATTAGAAGAACTAAATAAAAAAACTTTTCTATGGATAGAATTAGGTTTACAGACTAGTGATGAGCAAACAGCCATTGATATAAATAGAGGGTGGAAATTAGAAGTCTTCGATAAGATAGTAAAAAAATTAAATAATAAAGATATAAAGGTAGTTGCACATATTATACTGGGCCTTCCAAATGAAGATCGTGAGACTATGCTATCTTCTATAAAATATATAGTTGAAAAAAAAGTTTGGGGAATAAAGTTTCATCTTTTACATATAATTAAAAATACAAATTTAGAAAAATTATATATAGACACAAATTTTCATACTTTAACTAAAGATGAATATATAGATACAGTAACAGAGGGAATACAAATTTTAGATAAAAATATGGTGATTCATAGACTCACTGGTGATGGGAGTCGTGAAACACTTATCGAACCTAGATGGAGTTTAGATAAAAGAAACGTTTTAAATTCAATAGAAAAATATCTTAAAGAAAAAAACATATATCAAGGAGATAAAAATGAAGAAACTACTTAGTTTTATAGCTTCAGATCATTATTTAGATCAAATAGAAGATGGTTGGATTGGGCTAAATAAAATTTTAGATGAATATCAATTAGATGGGATAGAAACTATGACTGGTAGATTTTATAAACCTGAAAATATAAAAAAAGTTAAAACAATTGGACACCATCTATTATACTTTCCATCGTGGATACATATGTGGTTAGAAGATGAGAAGGAACTAATAAAAGAATTTGAAAGTCTTGAAAAAGCAGTAGAACTTTATGGTGGATGGGGTAGACAAAGATTGATTGATTTCTATAGGGAAGAATTTTTAGATTCCATTAAGTTGAGATCTGAATATATGGTTTTTCATGTGGGACATGTAGGTTTAGATGAGGTGTTTAGCGATAACTTTAAATATGGAAATAAAGAAGTTTTAGACTATACTATAGAACTTTTAAATGAAATTTTTAAGGAAATAGATAAAGGGCCTATCTTACTTTTAGAAAATTTATGGTGGCCTGGAATGGATCTTTTTAATGAAAAAGAAATTAAAAATTTTTTAGAAAAAATTAAATATCCCAACAAAGGAATTATGTTAGATATCTCTCATTTAATATTAACAGATAAAAATATATATAATTTTAAAGATGTTGAAAATTATATAGAAAAGATGATTTGTATCTCACCAAGTTTAAAAAAATATATTCGTGGAATTCATCTAAATGTTACATTTCCATTTCCGTATAGAGAAAATAAATTAAAAGAAAATAAAGATAAAATAAAGATAACTGAAGATAGAATAGAGAGATATAAAATCATAATGGATCACATTACAAATTTAGATTCTCATAAAATATATGATGATCTCTCTATAAATAAAATTTTAAAAAAATTAAATATTGAATATTTAGTTTTTGAATTTAAATGGAAAAATAAAAAAGAACTACTTGAAAATTTAAACTCTCAAAATAAAGTCCTATTAATTTAATTATGGATTTTATCGTATTATATTTGTTTTATATACAGATGTATAGTTCCTTTGTATTTATACATAATTTTATTTTTTAACGATACAATAAAAAATTACAGTATAAATTAAATAAAAATTAGTTGGAATAACTAAAAAATAAGAGGATTTTTTTTGATTATTAAAGGATGATTTCCATGGTAGTTTTATTTATTTTTAGACCACAATACAAATCTTATT
>DDQV01000058.1 GCA_002342785.1 Fusobacteriaceae bacterium UBA2433
CTATGTGATATTAACAATAGTTTTTTTGTTATTAACTTTTATTTTTAATCTTTGGTTAAATAAAGTTGAAGATCAAAGGATCAGTGATTTAGAGAGTAAAAAAAATATGGGATCAACTCGACCGAAGATTTTTAAATTTAAGTCTGTTTTTAAAAAAACTAAGTTGAAAGCTATAGAGAATGTTGGGATGCGTTTTACAATAATAAAGAGATTAAGTTTTTTATTATGGGTTTTATTATTTATATTTTTAATATTTTTTCCATCATTTACTAGAACTTCTAAAACTACAGTTTCTTTGTTAATATCAGCATCTACAGTTCTATTAGGTATTGCATCTAAACAATTAATAGAAAACGTTATCTCTGGAGTTGTTATTACATTTTCAAAACAATTTAATATCGGAGACACAGTTATGATTGGAGAGATGTATGGAATGGTAGAAGATATAACAATGACTCACTCAGTTTTGAAGGTATGGGATTCAAAAAGATATGTAGTTCCAAATAGTGAGATGCTCAGAGAAAAATTTATAAACTATACATTGATTGAATCAACTCAATGGGCAACTGTAGAATTTTGGGTTTCATATAATGAAGATCTAGAGATGATAAAAAAAATAGCTATCGATTTTGCAAATAATTCCCCATTTAAAAAAAAGGGTGAACACTCTGCTTATTTTTGGATAATGGAAATGGGAGAAAAGGGAATTAAATGTTGGGTATCTGCCTTAGCTGATTCCCCTGCTAATGGATGGGATTTTAAGGCAGATGTGAGAACAAAACTCTGTTTAAAATTTTGTGAATTAAAAATTAAACCTCATTTAAATTATACTAATCTAAAAAGTCGTGATATTAAAATAAATCCAGAAATAGAATAGATTATATAAAAAGAATGAACCCATAATAAATTTATTATGGGTTCATTTTAATATTTTAATATTCGTCATCATAGTAGCAGTCGTCATCATCGTGGCAGTCATCATCGTCATCATCGTCGTCACTAGATTTAAATCCATAGAGATCATCTAAACCATATTGTTCAAGAATCTCATCTTTAAGTTCTTCTATTTCAAACCATTCATTTGTGTATATCTCGACTTTTGTTTCATAGAGTTCGGCGAATCTTTCATAATCTTCTGAGTTCATAATTATTTTTAGTTCTTTTAAAACCATTTTTTTCTCCTTTTACATTTTTTTTGAAGCTAATCTCCTATAATTAGTAGAAAAAATTAGAATAATTTAGGAGTTTTATTTATTTGCTAGATAAATCTATAATACTATATTTTAAAGGATTAAGCAATGAAATTTTTTGAGTTATCTCAAGAAAGATATGTTATAAAAATTAAATATAAATCAATAAAAAATTTAGTTGACTTTTTAATTGGAATAGACTAAAATAACCATCTAATATAATATTAGTTATATATTTATTTAGATTTTGGTCAAAATGTTTTATTTTTAAAAATAAGATTTAATGTTTTTAAATACATGATATAATTAAATATGGTTATTAGTTATTTTAAAATTTTAGGAGGAACAATGGAAATTTTTAAAAATTTAAATGAAGAGCATTTAGATGATTTTTTAAAAAACTTTGATTTTGAAACTTTGGATCTTGGAGATGAAGATGGGAATACATATCTTCATAAACTTACACAGATGAAAGATATTTATGGGGTAGAAATATTTACTGATTTAGGAGCAAATATAAATCTAAGAAATAAAAAAGGTGAAACCCCAGCCCATATTGCAGTAGAGATGGATGACAGTAAAATATTTGAAATTCTTTTAGAAAATGGAGCAGATCTTGAAATAAGAAATAACTCTCAAAGGACTCCTAAACAAATTGCCAGTATAAAAAATAGAAGGGAAATAATGCAAATTATTAATAACTCCAATGGAGATTATGGACGTCTAGAAAAATTTAGAGCCCATAGAAGATTAGAGGATTAAATTTTAATATAGATAAAAATAAGAAAAGATGGAAAATTTAGCCACGTATAAATAAAATATTAGTATTAAATAAAAATTATGGTAGTAAATTAAACGTTAGACTTTAAATATAGCTACCATAATTTTTTTATTTGGATATTGATAAAAATAATAAATATTTTTTTAAGTAGGAGGAATAATTTTATGTATAAGTTAAATCAAAAAGAAACACCTATCTTTAGTGTTTTAAAGGATGTATATGCTGCAAGAAAGGTAATCCCATTTCATGTGCCAGGACATAAGCAAGGACTTGGAGTTGAAAAAGAATTTTATGATTTTATGGGACCAAATCCTTTTAAAATAGATGTAACAATCTTTGAAATGGTAGATGGACTTCATAGTCCTAAGAGTCATATTAAAAGATCGTTAGAATTAGCAGCAGATGCATATGGAGCAAAGGAAAGTTTCTTTTGTATTAATGGAACATCAGGAGCTATTCAAACTATGATTATGTCTGCTGTAAAAGCAGGAGATAAAATACTTGTTCCAAGAAACACACATAAATCAGTTAATGCAGGAGTTATTCTAAGTGGTGCTCAACCAATATATATGACTCCTGAAATAGATGTAGAAAATGGTATAGCTCATGGAGTATCTCCAGAAACTGTTGAAAGAACTTTGAGAGAAAATCCAGATGCAGCAGCAGTATTAATTATAAATCCTACATATTATGGAGTAGCTACAGATCTACGCGAAATAGTAAGGATAGTTCATGAATACGATATTCCACTTCTTGTAGATGAAGCTCATGGACCACATCTAAGATTTTCAAAAGAACTTCCTATCTCAGCTATGGAAGCTGGAGCAGATGCATGTGCTCAAAGTACTCATAAATTAATAGGAGCTATGACACAAGGTTCTATGCTACATATACAAGGTGATAGATTAAATGGTGGAAATATAAGACAGATATTAAGCCTTTTACAAACAACATCACCATCTTATATTTTATTAGCATCTTTAGATTGTGCCAGAAAACAAATAGCTTTAGAAGGAAAAGAACTAATAAAAAAATCTATAGATAGAGCAAATTATTTAAGAAAAGAAATAAATAAAATTGATGGATTCAAATGTTTTGGAGTCGAAATTTTAGATGGTATGGGAAAACATTCGTTTGATCCTACTAAGATAAGTGTTAGTGCAAAAGATCTTGGTTATACTGGATATCAATTAGAAAGGATCTTTGTAGATAAATATAATATCCAACCAGAACTATCTGATTTTTATAATATGCTTTTAGTTACTTCATATGCAGATGCAGATGAAAATATAGAAAAAGTAATCTCTGCTATAAAAGATATCTCTTCTAAAACAGAAGTTCATAAAAGTGTAGTTAGTTTTAAAAATATTCCAGAAATTCCAGAGGGTGTTCAAATCCCAAGAGAATCTTTCTTCAGTGAAAAAACAAGGATGTTAATAAAAGAATCTATAGGATTTATAAGTGGAGAATTTATAATGGCATATCCTCCAGGAATACCGATCATCTGTCCTGGTGAGAGGATCACAGAGGAAATTATAGATTATGTTGAAGATCTAAAAATTGCAGGATTAAGTGTTCAAGGACTTGAAGATTCAAACTTAGAATATATAAATGTAATCACAGAGGACAATGCTGTTTATATCTATGTTGAAAAGATGCAAAACTTTTTACTAGGAGTTCCATTTAATTTAGGAGCAGCAATAACAGGTACAGAGTTTGCGATAGATTATCTTTTAGGAGAATATCCTGAACTTAAAAATACTTTAGAAATTGTTGAACCTATACGTGAAGAGGAAGATTTATTTGATCTAAAAAGAAAATTTATAAACTCAGTTGTATCTACATCAAAAGTTGTTTCTGAAAGGGTAAAAGAACTAGTTATAGATGGATATAGACCAGTTACAATAGGTGGAGATCATTCTATCTCCCTTGGAACTATCTCAGGCGTATTATCTGAGAAAAAAGATGTAGGAGTAATTTGGATAGATGCCCATGCAGATATGAATACAGTAGAAACAAGTCCATCAGGAAATATCCATGGAATGGTTTTATCAGCATTGATGGGTCATGGAGATATAAAATTAACTAGATTAAATAGAGGCAAATTTTTAGATCCAAAAAAAGTTTTAGTCTTTGGAGCTAGGGATTTAGATCCTGGAGAAATTAAGTTTATAGAAGATAATGGTGTTAATTTAATTACTCATAATGAGATTGAAAAGATAGGATTAGAAGCAGCTTTAGAAAAAGCTAAAGAGATGTTAGATGTAGAGGAGTTACATATAAGTTTTGATCTAGATTCTATAGATCCAATATATGCTCCTGGAGTTAGTGTTCCTGTAAAAGGAGGATTTAAAAATGATGATGTACTTGAGATCTTCTCTATTTTATTTGAATCTTACAAGATAAGTTCTGTAGATATAATGGAACTAAATCCTTTGATGGATAGAGATGGGAAAAGTGCAGAATTTATAAAAAATCTTATAGATTTTTTAGATGGAGTAGCAAACTAAAATTTTTTAATTAATTTAAAGATGATCTCTATAAAATTTAGAGATCATTTTTTTTTAAGATAAAAAGATAGAGGAAATAAGGTTAGGATTAGGTATATTTAAATATAAGTATTATTGGAGGTTTTATTATGGAAGAAAATAATAAAAAAGATTTAATTTTTTCTTTATTGTTCGATGAAAAAGGAGGAGCTACTAATTATGGCTGGGAAGACATTGATAAATGGTCTCCTGAAAAGGGGACTTTATGGATGCATCTTTCTCTTTCAGAGGACAAAATAGATAACTGGGTGAATAAAAAAAGTGGATTATCTAAGCCATTTGCAAAATTTTTATTAGATGAAAGAAATAGACCTCGTCTTTTAAAGGAAGGAGATAAATTTTGTTTATCACTTAGAGCTATAAATTTTAATGTTGGTGAAGATCCAGATGATATGGTATTTCTTCATATCTATATGGAAAAAAATATGATAATAACTATTCGTCATCAAAAAGTTTTGGCTATAGATAGTATCCGGACTTCCCTTGAAAATAATAGTGGTCCAAAAGATTCTTCAGAATTTTTACTTCAAATTTTAACTAAGATATCTCGAAAAATAGGGAAAGTAATTCAAAATATAGACGACCAGGTAGATGATATAGAGGAATCAGTAGTAGAAAAAGCAGATATAAAACTCAGATCCTCTCTTTCTAGACTGAGAAGACAAGCAATAAACTTACGAAGGTTTTTATACCCTCAGAGGGAAGTTTTAAATTATTTAGGTGAAATTGAAATATCTTGGTTTAATCCTAAGGCAATAAATCAAATACGAGAATTAATAGAAAAATATATCCACTATTTAGAAGAGATAGATTCTGCAAGGGATAGAGCAGCAATAACTCATGAGGAAATCAATAGTATCTACAGTGAACAACTTAATCAAACGATGTATGTATTATCTATTGTAGCTACGATATTTCTTCCTTTAGGTTTTCTTACGGGATTACTTGGAATAAATGTAGGAGGAGTTCCTGGAACGAATAACTCTCAAGCATTTTTAATAGTTTGTATTGTTTTAATTCTTGTAGGACTCATAGAATTTTTTATCTTTAAATTAAAAAAATGGATATAAAAATATAATTAATAAGGAGTAGGTAACAGTAACTAAAGATTTATAGATTTTTATTGATTTTTTATAAATCTAAGGCATACTATAATAAAGGAAGGTGATTTATATGTATGCAATTAGTAAATTTGCAGAATTAATAGGAATTACACCTCATACTTTAAGAGTATGGCACAAGGAAGGGAACTTATACCTGGAGTAATTACAAAAAGAGGGACAAGATATTACACCGAAGATCAATTGAAAGAATATCTAGGTATATTACCTAAAAAAGAAGAAAAAATAATAATTTATTCTAGGGTTTCAAATCATAATCAAAAAGATGATCTTGAAAACCAAATAACATTTCTTAAAAACTATTGTAATGCAAAAGATTATATAACAGAAGAAGTTAAAGATATAGGAAGTGGTTTAAATTATAAAAGAAAAAATTGGAATAAACTTTTAGATGATGTTTGCGACAATAAAGTTTCAAAGATAGTTATAGCTCACAAAGATAGATTTGTAAGATTTGGGTTTGAATGGTTTGAATTGCTATGTAGTAAACATAATTGTGAAATTGAAATCGTTCACAATGAAAAATTATCTCCTCAAGAGGAAATGGTTCAAGATTTAATTTCTATTATTCATGTTTT
>DDQV01000091.1 GCA_002342785.1 Fusobacteriaceae bacterium UBA2433
CACTGTACACCTTAATCGATTATTTAAAACAATGTTTTAAACGACAATTGAGTTTTTAATTTACACTTTCTTTCTCTATTTAATTGCTAATGTCCTATTGCTTGCTTCAAAGATATTTCTCTGATGCACAAGAAGAAGTATACCGTGTTTACAACTTTTCGTCAAGTTTTTTTTATTTTTTTTAAAAGAATTAGTTCTTTATATAACTTTTGTAATATATTTTTTTTATTTCCTAATAATTAACTGATGTTTCTTGATCATAAAAACCTTAAAAAATAAGTTTAAAAAAAATAAAGTTAATGACATTTGAAAATTCATTTAATTTGTTTTTTATACCATTAGGATAAAATATCCTAATAAAAGAGTATGATACCATAGTAATATTTTTTAGATCTGTAGAATGAGCACATTTATTGAAATAATTAAAAAATAATAAATAAAAAAGATGATTTTTATATTATTACAAAAATCATCTTTTCTAATTTTCTTATATAATTAACTAATGTTTCGCAATCTTGAACATATTGAAAATACTAGGTTTATAATTCAAAATTCTTATTTTAAAGTAATATTTGCAATTTTTATACTAAAAACAAGAGTTTTTATACTATTGTTAGTTAGTGTTTTTTCTATATCCTTAACTTTAAAAGAATTTATCCCCACAAAACATCAGTAATTAATTATTTATCGCATTTACAGTTTCCACAGTGACTAGCTATAGAATCTATACCCGGTAAAACTTTACCTTCTAAATACTCAAGAGAAGCTCCTCCACCTGTAGAGATATGTGTAAACTTATCAGCAAATCCTAAATTGATAGCAGCCGTTGCAGAATCTCCTCCACCTATTATAGTGATAGCACCATCTAAATTAGCTATAGCTTCACAAACTCCAATTGTTCCTTTTGCAAAGTTAGACATCTCAAATACACCCATTGGTCCATTCCATACCACAGTCTTAGCTCCCACTAATGCAGATTTAAATATTTCTATCGATTTAGGTCCTATATCTAATCCCATTTCTCTTTCAGGAATCTCATTTACAGAAACAATTTGATGTCCTACATCATTTGAAAATTCTTTTGAAGTAATAGCATCAACAGGTAATATTAATTTATCTCCTGCTAATTCCATTAATTCTTTTGCAAGGTCTAGTCTATCTTCTTCACATAATGACGTCCCAATATTTAACCCTTTTGCCTTTAAAAAAGTAAACATCATTCCTCCACCAATAATTATTTTATCAGCTTTTGGAATTAAATTTTTAATTACAGAAATTTTATCAGAAACTTTTGCTCCACCTAAGATAGCTATTAATGGTTTTTGTGGTGAATCCACTACCCCACCAATAAACTTAATTTCTTTTTCCATTAAAAATCCTGCTGCCGATTCTTTTATATTAGAAGCAATTCCAACGTTTGAAGCATGTGCTCTATGAGCAGTTCCAAATGCATCATTTATAAAAACATCTCCTAAAGAAGCCCAATATTTTCCTAATTCAGGATCATTTTTAGATTCTTTCTTACCATCAATGTCTTCAAATCTAGTATTTTCAAACATCATGATTTCTCCATCTTTTAACTTTTCTACTGCATCCTCTAATTTTGCACCTCTAGTTTCAGCTACAAACTTAACTTCTTTACCCAATAATTTAGACAATCTTACTGCTATTGGTGCCATTGATTTTCCAACTTTATCTTCTTCTGTCTTCACTCTTCCCAAATGAGAAAAGGCAATTACTTTTCCACCTTGTTCTAAAACATATTTAATTGTGTCAGTTGCTGCAACTATTCTGTTATCATTTGTGATTTTCCCATCTTTCATAGGAACGTTAAAATCCACTCTCATTAACACTTTTTTTCCTTTCAAATTTAATTCATTTACTATTTTTTTTACCATTTTATTGATCCCTCCAAAATTAGTTTTATTTTAAAAAAATAGCGGAAACCAATGCTCCCGCTATTCTATTTATTCTATTATATAATTACTTTGCTAATTGAGCAAACTTCTTACAAGTTCTAATTAATTGAGCTGTATAAGACATTTCATTATCATACCAAGTTAAGATTTTTACTAATTGCTTACCATCCACAGTCATTACTTTTGTAGATTGAGCATCAAACCATGACCCAAATTTTATTCCGATACAATCAGAAGATACGATTGGCTCTTCAGTATATCCTAAAGTTTCATTTGATGCCGCTTTCATAGCTGCATTAATTTCTTCTACAGTTACAGTCTTTTCTAACTCTACTACTAAGTCAACACAAGATCCTGTAACAACTGGAACTCTCACTGCTCCCCCATCTAATTTACCTAATAATTCAGGTAGTACTTTTCCAACTGCTACTGCTGCTCCAGTTGAAGTGGGTACCATATTAGCTGCTCCAGCTCTTCCTCTTCTTGCATTGATATCTTTAGGATGAGGTGCATCTAAAATATTTTGGTCATTCGTATATGCATGGATAGTAGTCATGAATCCTTTTACTAATCCAAATTCTTTATTTAATACATTTACAACTGGCGCTAAACAGTTAGTTGTACAAGAAGCTCCAGAGATAATAGTTTCTTCTCCTGTTAATATTTCATCATTTACGTTGAACACAATAGTCTTCATATCTCCTGCTGCTGGTGCAGAGATAACTACTTTTTTAGCTCCTGCATCTATATGTGCTTGAGATTTTTCTTTTGATACATAGAATCCAGTACATTCTAATACTACATCTACATCTAACTCTTTCCAAGGTAAGTCTGCTGCGTTTCTTTCAGAGTATATTTTAATTTCTTTTCCATCTACTAAAATTCCATTTTCTGTAGCTTCAATTGAATCCATTTTGAATCTTCCTTGAGCTGTATCAAACTTCAATAAATAAGCTAGAGTTCTAGGGTCTGTTAAGTCGTTTATTGCTACTACTTCAAATTCTGGATTATCTGCCATTAATCTGAATGCTAATCTTCCAATTCTACCAAATCCATTTATCGCTATCTTTACTGCTGCCATAATTTTATTCCTCCTGAAATTTTTTATTTTACACTATAAATATATCCTAAATTTCTAGGCTTTGTCAACTGAATACGAGTATTAAATTTACAACAATTTTTGATCTATTTTTACTCTATCTTCTCTCCTTTTATAATTGTCATCATATCATTAGGTAAAGTCGTTGTCACAATTTCCTCTTTTCCTGTATCTGGATTGGTAAAGATTAATTTATAAGCATGTAGAAGTTGTCTTTTAGCACTATTAACCGTTCCTCCATAGAGTTCATCCCCTAATATTGGATGCCCTATCGATGATAAATGCACTCTTATTTGATGAGTCCTTCCTGTAAATAATTCTACCTCTAGAAGGGTTAAGTTTTGATCATACATTTTCTTTAAAACTTTTACTCCTGTTTTTGCAATTTGACCTCCTTCCTCTGTTAAAAGTAATTCTCTTTTCAATGATTCCCCTATACGACCAATTGATTTTTCTATAACAAATTCATCTTTTTCAATGATTCCTTCAACTATTGTCTGATAATATTTTTTTACAATTGACTTTTCTTTATTCTGTAAAAATGCTTGGGAAAAACCATTTTTAGTCACTACTATTATTCCAGATGTATTCATATCTAATCTATTATAAAATCTAGGAACTGTAATTTCTCCTGTTTTTTCTTTCATATAATGTACTATCCCATGAGCTAGAGTTTTATCTACTTTCTTTTTGGTGGGATGAACTATTAAATATGGCATCTTATTTAGTATAATAAGATTTTTATCCTCATATACTATATCCAAATCCATTTGAATAGGCTCAATATTTGTTCCTTTGTTATGCTCTTTTACTAATAATCTATTTAGTTTTCTTACTTTCTTATTAGGTTTAACTTTTTTTCCATTTAAGAAAATATCAATTTTCCTCATACTTCTACTAGAATAACCCAAAACTTCCTTTAAATAATCTCCAACTTTATATCCATGATATTCGGGCTCAATTATATATTTTTTCATTTTTCTCCTTCTCTATACTTTAATTAATTATTATACTTCTATCTATTGTAACATAATAATAGAAAAAGTTGTGTCCAACTATTTATATGTGGTCTCTAAAAAAACTGAATTCAAACTCGTAATTGATAAATTATAATAATATTAATTTAACATTAGAAAATATATTTAGAATAAAATATAAAAATATTCTATACCATTCCAAAGTGTAGAAAATCAGATTTGATTTTTCTTAATTAAAGAATACTTGAAAAATCAAAAAGACTGTAGAACCTTTTATCTCCAATCTGAGAAACTTTAATTATAATTTCTTTTTATGATTTAAAAAAATCAGTAAATTTTTAATTAAATATTTTTTGAAAAAAACTAATTTTTTTAATAGAATGTTGAATTTTTAAATCATTTTTTAGATATATTTTATCGTCGATTAAAATTCTATATTCACCCACTTTTGTCCCTATTTCTATTGGAGCTTCTAAGTTTTCTTTCATTATTATTTTTTTTTCTATTTTCATATTTTTAGGCATTAATTTTATAAAATCTTTTTCCGCATAAAAATTAATCTTTGATACTAAACTACCTTTAACTTTTAATTCTCCTAATTTTTCTCCACAAATTAAAAGATTTCTATAATCATAATTATTATAGAATTGATTTAAATCTTCCAAAACTATTTTATCTCGTGTTTGCTCATCAGGTGAACCAAATATAATTTCTATCACATTTAAATTCTTTTTTTTCGACACTATAGATATATTATATCCTGCTAAACTATGGTGACCAGTTTTCATACCGTAAATCCCATCTATTCCTAGTAATTTATTTCTATTTTTAAATTTTTGTTGCCCATTTTTTATTTTAGCGTCCTTCATAGATGCTATTTTCATATAATCATCATTTTTCAATAATTCAATTGATAATTTATAAATATCTTTTACTGTAGAAACGTCCATTTTAGTTCCTGTCATATAGGGAGGCAAACCTGTTGAAGTATAGTAATTAGTATTCATCATTCCTAATAATTTTGCTTTTTCATTCATTCTTTTTGTAAACTTGTTTAAATCACCATTCCCTATATAATAAGCCAAAGAATATGCAGCATTATTTGCTGAATAGATTGCTGTAGCTTTAAGAAGGTCTCTTACACTTAGCTTCTCTTCTTTAGCCATCCATATTCTACTCCCTTTAATCTTTTTTTCATCTTTCGGAATATTTACTATATTATTCATAGATATTTCTTCATTAAATATAGCATCATAAGTTATTAATATTGTCATCATTTTTGTAATTGAAGCTAACGGATAAATTTTATCTCCATTTATACAACTTATTATTTTACCATCTGTTGTTCCCAATAATTTTGCTACTAATTTTTCTTTTTGTCCAAAACTTAATGTACTTATAATTAAATAGATTACTATAATGATTTTTTTCATTTTATTTTTTCACCCTTTTTTCTTGAAAATTCACCAAAAATATAATTTTAGATTAAAATATTATAACATATATCATTCAAAAAGGGATAGTTTCCTATCCCTTTTTGAATGATTATTTTTTAGATAAATAATTTTCTATTGCCGCCTTTATAGCTTCTTCAGCCAGTACTGAACAATGTACTTTCGCTGCTGGTAAACCATCCAAAGCTTCTACAACAGCTTTGTTAGTTACTTGTAATGCTTCTTCTACAGTTTTATTTAATATCATTTCTGTAGTGACTGATGATGAGGCAATAGCCGAAGCACATCCAAATGTTCTAAACTTTACATCCTTAATTATTTCATCTTCTATTTTTAAAAAGATTTCCATCATATCTCCACAAGATGGGCTTCCTATTTTTCCATATCCATCAGGGTTTTCAATTACTCCAACATTTCTAGGATTCATAAAATGATCCATTACTTTTTTGGTATACATTAAATTATCCATTATTTCATCTGTAGATTTCATTTACTCTCACTCTCCATAAAATATTTATATTAAAAGTGCATATGCACACATTAATATAGTTGTTTATTTAAATTTTGTCAATAAAATTTAAATAAACAACTATAAATTAAATGTAAGATTTTAATATATGGAGATTAAAAAAATTATAAAAAACTGTAAATAAAGACTTATTTTTTAGAGTCTAATTCACAGTTTATATGATATAAAGATATTTTTTTATTTCAATATTTTTTTCGCTTCTATCATCCTTTGACCAGCAGTAATAATTATTATTAAGATAAAAATTATTAATATTATCTTTATATATTGTGGAAATAAAATCATTCCTGTAAAAAAAATAAAACCTTCAGTTCTTTCTGCTAAACCTGCTTGATAGTAAAAAGATTTCTCACTTACTTTTGAAGAGAGAGTTCCTACAGTTAAAAATATAGTCATACTGATTATAATACTAGATGTAAGAAGAAGAAATAATAAATTATTTTCTGGATATTTTATAGCTAGGATTAGAATCATTCCAATTTCTACTATTCTGTCGAAGGTTATATCCATAAGTCCTCCAAAAAGATTAGACCCTTTTAATCTAGCAATAGTTCCATCTACAGCATCTAAAAGTCCTGATACCCATAAAAAAAATATTCCTACCAATGGATAACCTAAATATATAGAAAGTGGAACACAGAGTCCTAATACAAAAGCTATAATTGTTACTTGATTAGCACTAAGTCCTATCTTTATAAAAATATCAGCTAAAACTTTAATTAGTGGTTGTACATATTTTCTTCCATGTGTATCTAACATCTTTTTTTCCCTCCACCTCTTATGATAAGATCATCATAGAGAATATTTATTATTTGTTTTTATTAATTTTTTTTATCTTACCTTTGTAATTTTTTTCAAAATATATTTTATTCCTAATTCAAATAATAAAATTCCAACTATATTAAATAAAATAAATATGATGGCATAGACCGATCCTATTATCTTATCTCCATTACTTAAGTATGGAAACATGAGAATTGGAAGGGTAATGATCTCTCCCCCTCCTATGAGAAGGGTCAAAATATATTCTGATAGAGATATCAATATTGAAATTGTTGATCCAATTAAAATTCCAGGAATTATTATAGGTAGTATAATATATCTATACATCTGAAAATTTGAGACACCATCGATGAGAGCTGATTCTTCGAGACTTTGAGGAAATCCTTTAAAGCTTCCATAAAGACTTAGTAGTACATAGGGAAAACTAGGGATTATATTTACTAAAATTACTCCTAATAAACTATCTGTCAATCCATAGATTATCATGTTTCGATGGATTCCTAGAACTGAAGATAGAGATGGGATTATTAATGGAGTAAATAAAATTATCATATAAAATTTTTTTAATTTGCTTTTTTTTCTAAATAAAAATCTAGCTGCAGGTATAGCTAGAAATAAATTGATTAAAGCTACTGAATAAGCAATAAATAAATTATAACCCATTCCAATCCATGTAGATCTACTTTTTAATATGTATCTATATCCATCTAAGGAATAATTAATAGGTAAAATTTCTCCAAAATTCCACCCATTAGATATAGAAGCTAAAATTAAGGGAATAAATGGAAATAAAATTATTAATATAAATATCAATCCTGCTATTATAATTATTTTTCTAATTCTAATTCCACCTTCTCTCCTATCGATTTATTTAATTTATATATAATTAGTGCTACGCTAGCTGTCAATAATATTATTATACTATTTATGATCATTACTTCTTCTCTATTAGCAATACTGTTTCTAGAATATTTTTCATATGCTAAAACTGAAAGAGTTCTAGGATAAGTTATTCCTAATAGATATGGAACTTCAAATGAAGCGAATATATGTGCAAAGACTACAAATAGTGAGCATAAATATATTGGAAAAATTATTGGAAATACCACTTCTTTAAAAAAATGATATCGATTTACTCCATATACTTTAGCTACATCTAACCACTCGTTATTAATTTTTATTATTGTTGAATAGACCATGAGAATTATAAATGGGCTAGCTTTCCATCCATAGGTTAATATAATTGAGTATCCATGACTTTCATTGACTAAGATTGGAAACTCTTTCATACTAGAGATCCATCCTAGTTTATAACACAAAGTTGAGATAATACCACTTTGAGATATTAGGGTCGATATCATATATCCACCTAAAAGATATGGAATATACATTGGTGAAAGTAAAAATATTTTTATGATATTTAATTTTTTTATCTCAATCTCTGTACTGAGAAGATAGAGAATATATATTCCAATAATAGATATTATTGCTACTAAAATTATTGAATATAAACTTAGTTTAGTTGTATAAATTAAAGAACTTAAAAGCTCATCATTATTGATTATTTTTTTTAACATATCATAATTGAATATCTGTTGAAAAGATTTTAATATTCCACTCCAAAATAATATTGAAATAAGGATGATACTAGGTAAGATCCCTAAATGATCTTTAACTTTTTGCCACTTTTTCATACCATTCATCTTTTATCCTTTCTGTTATCTCTGGAGATAACTCCTTTAATTGAGGGGTAAATAATTCTTCTTTTAATTTTTTAGTGACTGCTCCATCTCCCCAAACTGAAGATTTCATTTTTTCCTCTTGAGGATCATTTGAGATCATATAATTTATAAAGACCAATGATCCCTCTGGATTTTTTGTATTCTTAGCTATAGTTAAGTAGTGATTGTTTGTAAAACTTCCAACATTCATTACATAAGAATATGTTTTCTCAGGAAATTCTCCCAAGGTTATTTTATTTTTTACAATGCTAGGAGTATAACTGATTGAAAAATCGACCTCTCCACTAGCAAATAGTTCATGATTTTTTTCTGAAGTTTTAGGGTATGTTTTTCCTTCTCTCCACAAAAAAGGTTTTATTTCATTGAGGTAATCCCATACTGGTTTCATCTCACTTATTGTAAAATCATTTTTCTTTAATATATCTACAGCTAATGTTCTTATAAATGCATTCCCTACAAAATCATTGGGATTAGAATAAGTAAATCTTCCAGGATTTTTCATTACCCATAATCTTAATTCTGCTGCTGTTTTAGGAGGGTTTTTAATATCTGTTATCATTATAAAATTAGCTTGTCCAAGGGGTGCCTCAAGTCCATCTATCGATTCACCAAAATCACTTTTAAGAGAATTTGGATCAACGTTTTTTATATTTGGAAGTTTTGAATTGATATCTCCTAATAATATTTTATTAGTTTTAGCAAATTTAAAATTTTCTCCATTGAGCCAGATAACATCAGTACTTCCATTAACTTTGTTTGATTCTTTTTCAATAATTAATTTATTTAAAGGTTGTCTAATATTTGTAACTGGGATTATTTTTAAAGTTATATTGTATTCTTTTTTTAAATTAGGAGCTATAAACTCATCATAGTATTTATTGATATTTTTACTTCCACCCCACATAGTAATAGATATAGTTTGACCATAAGCATTTTTTTCAATTTCTTCCCAACTCATATTTAAAACATCTTTCCGGTTTGTTTGTTTGTTTGTTTCCACTACAACTTATTAATAAAAAACTTGTTAATATTAACAAAAATATTAATTTTTTCATTTTTACCCCCTGTAAACAATTGTATTTGCTTTTTATTATAGCATAATTATATTTTTATCTTGTATTTCTAAAAAAAATTTCTAAAAAAATACCATAAATTATTAATTGTTAATTAGATTTTATCATAGTTTAGAGTTGTTTAAAATAATATTTTAATTAGTGTAATTAATAGGAGTTTAAACTTAAAGAAAAAGTAAGATATAAAAAAAATTATGTTATAATGTGAGTATATTGAACAAATAGGAGGAGAAAATTTATGAAAGCAGCATTTTTTGATATTGATGGAACTATATACAGAGATTCTCTTTTAACAGAGCATTTTAAAAGGTTAATTAAATATGAATTAATAGATCCTAGACAATGGGAAAATAAAGTAAAAGATCTATATACCCAGTGGGATATAAGAGAAGGTGGCTATGATGCATATTTATTAGGACTCGTAGAAAGTTATATAGAAGCTATTCAAAATGTAACTTTAGAACAAAATGAATTTGTGGCCAATCAAGTAATGGATGTAAAAGCAGGAAGAGTATATAAATATACTAGAGATAGGATAAAATGGCATAAAAAACAAGGGCATAAAGTTATATTTATTTCTGGAAGTCCAGAGTTTTTAGTTTCTAGGATGGCTAAAAAATATGGTGCAGATGATTATTGCGGAACTGTTTATCACTATGATGGTGAAAAATTTACTGGTGAAACTACTCCTATGTGGGATTCAGTGAGTAAACAAAAAGCTATCGATAAATTTGTAGAAAAATACAATATTGATTTAAAAAAATCTTATGCTTATGGAGATACTAACGGTGATCTTACTATGATGAAATCGGTAGGGCATCCAATTACAATTAATCCAGCTAAAGTTTTTTTAAAGAGTATTCAAGAAAATAAAAGTTTAAAAAATAAAATTCAAATTATTGTAGAAAGAAAAGATGTTATATATAAGCTTCGTTCAGATGTAGACATATATGAATGTTCATTTATTGAGGACTTAGAAGAAGAATAAAATTTAGGAGAAAAGATATGAAGATGAAAAAAGAAGTAAATTTATTTACAGAATTTAATATAAAGAAAATAACTTTAAAAAATAGAGTTGTTCTACCACCTATGGTAAGATTTAGTTTAGTCGGAAAAGATGGGTATGTTACTGATAAATTAGTAGATTGGTATGAAAAAATAGCTTTAGGAGGAGTTGGAATGATAATCCTAGAAGCTTGTTGTGTTGCCAAAGATGGTAAGTTAAGGGAAAATCAAATAGGAATATGGGATGATAGTTTTATAGAAGGATTGACCAAGATAGCAAAAGTTTGTAAAAAGAATAAAACTCCCGTTCTTATTCAACTTCATCATGCTGGATTTAAAGAAAAGATAGCTACAGTATCTGAAAAAAAATTAGATGAAATTATGGAAGAGTTTGTTGACTCTTTTCATAGAGCAAAAAAATGTGGATTTGATGGTATAGAAATTCATGGAGCACACACTTATCTTATATCACAACTTCATTCTAAACTTTGGAATAAAAGAACAGATAAATATGGTGATAGATTATATTTTACTCGTGAATTAATAAAAAGAACAAAAAATCTTTTCAATGATAATTTTATTTTAGGGATGAGGATAGGAGGAAATGAACCTACTTTAGAAGATGGAATCTATATTGCAAAGGAAATTGAGAAATCAGGGATAGATCTAATCCATGTATCTAGTGGAACTCCTGATCCTTCATTCAAACAAGATAAAAAGATAGATATGCCTATGGATTTTCCTTTAGATTGGGTAGTGTATCTAGGAGTTGAGATAAAAAAACATGTGGATATACCTGTTATTGCTGTGAGATCTATAAAAAAAGAGGGAGAAGCTAGTTATTTAATTGAAAATAATATGGTAGATTTAGTGGCAGTGGGAAGAGCTATGATATCTAGACCTCACTGGATATCTTGGGCTAAGAAAAAATATATATTTAGAAAAAATACAGGTGGAAAATTTTTATAAAATCAATTTGATTGAGAAAAAATAGGAGCAATAATATGGAAAAATTTTATAATATAATTATTGAATATTTAAATATAAGTGGATATTATCAAAGAATTTTTATTGTGGGAATAATAATAATATTGACTATTATTATAGCAATTATTATGCACTATATTACGAATTATCTAATAAAAAATCATTTGATTAAAATTATTGAAAAAAGTGAAACTAAATGGGATGATTATTTAATTGAAAATAATATTTTGAAATATTTGAATGCTTTAGTTCCACTAATTATTTTTCAAATTATGATAAAAAAATTAGATTTTTTCAAACATTTTTTTGAAAAAATTATTGAGATAGGAATGGTAGTAATATTTACTCTTATTGCAAACGGGATTTTATCGGTATTTAGCGATATTTATAGTACATATAGTATTTCTAAAAGACGACCAATTAAAAGTTATCTTCAGGTTATGAGTTTATTTTTAATGATTGTAGCTATAACAATATCTGTAGGAATTATTATGGAAAAATCACCTCTTAAAATTTTAAGTGGAATAGGTGCCATGACTGCTGTAATTATGTTAATTTTTAAAGACGCTATCTTAGGTTTTGTAGCAAGTATTCAATTAGCAGCTAATAATATGGTTGGAATAGGAGATTGGATTGAAATGCCCGATCAATTAGCAGATGGAGATGTAATAGAAATAAATTTAACTAATGTGAAAGTTCAAAATTTCGACAAAACTATTACGACTATTCCTAGTTATGCCCTTGTTAGTAATTCATTTAGAAATTGGAAGGGGATGCAATCTACAGGAAGCAGGAGGATAAAAAGATCGATATTTTTAGACAGTAATAGTGTAAAATTTTTATCTTTAGAAGAGATTGAAAGATATAAAAAAATTGATCTTTTAAAAAATTATATTGAAAAAAAAGAAAAGGAAATAAAAAAACATAATAGTGATAAAGACATTTCTTCTGCTCCTATTAATGGAAGAAGGCTTACAAATATTGGAATGTTTAGAGCATATGTAGAATTATATCTTAGAAATAGTTCCCATATCAATCAAAATTTAACTTTATTAGTTAGACAACAAGAACCTACATTTCAAGGAATTCCCCTTGAGATATATTGTTTTGCAAATACAATTATCTGGCAAGAATATGAGGGAATTCAATCAAATTTATTTGAACATCTTATACCAACAATTCATGAATTTGATCTAGCAGTATTTCAAAATCCAACTGGAAATGATTTAAGAATGTTAAGAAAATAATAGGTTTATTTATTTTGAAAAACTTAAATAATAAAGGAGAAAATATATGAAAAGTGAAAAAGAAAAGATGTTAGCTGGAGAATTATATTTTCCTGGAGATCGAAATTTGATGGATGATAGACTTATGGCTAAGATGTTAATTTCAGAATATAATTCTACAAAACCTACAGAAGAGGATGAACGAAAAGAAATTATTGAAAGACTTATAATCACCAATGGAAATATAAAAATAAGATCTCCATTTTATTGTGATTATGGGTATAATATAGAAGTTGGAGAAAATTTTTATGCGAATGTTTCTTGTATTATTTTAGATGTAAATAAAGTAATAATTGGAGATAATGTAATGTTAGGACCAAATGTTCAAATATATACAGCAAGTCACCCATTAGATCCTAAGGATAGAATAAAAAAATTAGAATTATCTAAACCTATAACGATAGAAGATAATGTATGGGTCGGAGGAGGAACTATTATTTTGCCTGGTGTAACTATTGGTAAAAATACTACAATAGGAGCAGGGAGTGTTGTAACCAAAGATATCCCAGAAGATGTTCTTGCTGTGGGAAATCCTTGCAAAGTCATAAAAAAAATAAATTCTTTATAGGATAATGGAATAAATTAAGATGTTGACTTATTCACTGCTCTGTAGTAGTATGAAATATATTAAATTTAATTAAAAATATTCGGGGAGCTGCTTAGATGTGCTGAGATTGAACTTTATTAGTTCTAAACCCTTAAAACCTGATGTAGATAATGCTACCGTAGGGATTATAGACGATTAGTCGTGCATTATATTGCAAAGATTAGGTCATAACCTCATGGGTTATGGCTTTTTTTTATGTCTACATTAATTTTTAGAAAAGTAAGTGAATATTTTCAATGAAATATATAATAAAAAATAGGAGGAAGAATAGTTGAATTTAAAATGTGGAATTAGTGATGTTGTTGGTGCTAGAATAGGTGTTTATCCTATGCAAGATAATTTTGTAGATGTAATTTTAAAGGCGTTAAAAGATACTGACCGTACAGGACTTTGTGTTATGACAGATGATTTAGGAACAACAGTACAAGGAAAAAGAGAGCGTGTTTTTAATTATGTAAAAGAAGTTTTTTTACGTACATCTAATATAGGTGGACATGTAGTTGCTAACGTGTTATTTTCAATTGGATGTCCAGGAGATGTAGCAGAAGATTTTGATTTTAATACAAAACCAAAATATATTAATCTTCCTATGGAAGATATGCCAGTGGCATGTGCTTGGTCTTTGTATCCATTAGGAAATGAACAATATTTCCCAGTGATAGTAGAGGAAGTTGAGAAAGCTATGAATTTATCTAATGTAGAGGTAGAAAGTTATCATTATTGTACAAGACTCGATGGGACTGCAAAAGATGTCTTTAATTTATTAGAAACATCTTTTAAAGGAGTATCTAAAAGAATTCCACATACGATTATTCATGCAACATTTTCAAAAGGAAGTCCGTCAAAAATAAAAGAAAAAATTGAACTATAATTTATAGGAGGAAAAAAATGATTAAAAAATTAGGATGGACATTAAAAGATATTATAGTTTTATGTGTACTTGGTGTTGCATTTGGAGCTTTGTGCTTAGGTGGGATTACTATTTGGGCATTTGCTAATGCAGCATTTGGACCTATTGGTCTTGATATAGTATATGGTATTTGGTTTACAGCATCTATTACGGGAGCGTATATTATTCGTAAACCTGGAGTTGCTCTTGGTACAGAGTTAATGGCAGCTTTGGGAGAAGTTATACTGGGAACGCCATCAGGTATTATGGTATTTGTTGGTGCTGCGATTCAAGGATTAGGTTGCGAAGCAGTTTTTGCTGCGACTGGATGGAAAAGATATTCTACACCTATTTTAGTTTTAGCAGGTATGGGTGCTAGTATAACAAGTTTTATTTATAATTATTTTGCATATGGGTATTCAAAATTCACTTTGGTAATGCTAGTTACTATGTTAGCTGTACGTTTACTATCTGGAGCAGTACTATCTGGTTTGTTAGGTAAATGGATAGGTGACGGACTTGCAGCTACAGGTGCATTATCATCATTTCCGTTAGGTCGTGAAAAAGCTAAAAAGAGGGTAAATGTATAATGGCAATAGTAAATATTCGTAATCTATCTATTGAAATAAATGAGAGATCTGTTCTTCAAGATATCAACATAAAGTTTAATACAAAGGAACGAATTCTTATTTTAGGCGAAAGTGGTAGTGGTAAATCTACATTACTGCTATCTCTTATGGGAATTATTCAGAGATTTAATAATGCTGATGTAAATGGAGATATTTTAATAGACGGTATATCTGTTATGGACATGGAACTATCCGATGCAGCACGAATTTTTGGAATAGTGTTTCAAAATCCTGAAAGTCAATTTTGTTCTCTTTATCCAAAAGACGAAATAGCTTTTGGCTTAGAAAACCAATGTATAGATTCGGATATGATGCCTAGCATAATAAAAAATGCAATGGAAGCTTTTGATTTTCCTAAATTAAAAGAAGACCAACTTATTAATACTTTATCTGGTGGTGAACAGCAAAGATTAGCCCTTTCTTCTATTGCTGCTATTGATTCTCAAATGCTTTTATTAGATGAACCAACAGCAAATTTAGACCCCAAAGGTCGAAGACAAGTAGTAAAATCCGCCAAGAAAATGGTAAAAAATGGTAAAGGATTAATAGTTGTAGAGCATAATTTAGAAAATTGGGTTCCATTTTTAGATCGTCTCATTGTAATTGATGGAGATGGTCGAATACTTTGTGATGGAAATATTAGAGAGATATTTTATAAACATGGTGAATTGTTAAATGAAAAAGGAATATGGTATCCACGTAGTCTTAAAATTTATAGAGAATTAAACATTAGAGGATATGGATTTAATACTATTCCTTGTAACATAGAAGAATTAAAAAATGAAAATATTCCTCAGACATTATTAAAAGAAGTAGTAGACCTTCATTATAAAACCACTAATAAAATAGAGTGTGTTAGAAAAAATCCAGTACTTAAATTAGAAAAGTTATCTGCTGGATATAAAAAAAATCAGTCTATTTTAAAAGAAATAGATTTAATTGTAAATGAAGGTGATTTTTTTGCTTTAGTAGGTGGAAATGGTAGCGGGAAATCAACATTATCAAAAGTTATATTGAAACTTATTGATATATTTAGTGGATCTCTCTCTATTTATGGAAAAGAATTATCTGAATATAAAGAACATGAACTTTATGATTTGATTGGATATGTATTTCAAAATCCTGAACATCAATTTTTGGAAGATACAGTATGGTCAGAAATTGCATATAGTGTAAATCAACTTACTATGGATGAAAATATAAAAAATGAAGAAATAAATAAGTTGTTAGAAGCTTTTCAACTTAAAAATTGTTATATGAATAATCCTTTTAGTCTTTCTGGAGGACAGAAAAGACGACTTTCTGTTGCAACTATGCTTGTAGGAGAACGAAAAATATTGATATTAGATGAGCCAACTTTTGGTCAGGATGAAAAAAATACTATTATGTTAATGGAAAAACTTACTGAACTTAATCAACAAGGTATGACTATATTTATGATTACTCATGATTTAGACTTAGTGGATTGTTATACAAACAAGACTGCTGTTATGTATAATGGAGAGATTATATACAATGGAGACACACAAAAGTTATGGAATGAATATGAAATAATAAAAAAGAGTGGACTCGATCTACCTTACAGAGTTAAACTCATGGATGGGGTGAATTATTGATGTACATGAAACATTTTAACCCCACTGCAAAACTTCTTGCTAATTTAATCATTGTTTTAGGATCTTTAATGGTATTTGATCCATATACAATGGTCATGTTGTTTGGAGTTAGTTTTTTATTTGCCATATTTACAAAATCATTTAACCATAAGAATTTAAAGATGATGATACCACTTATCTGTTTTGCTTTTGGAATGCTTTGGATGAATGCATCATTGGCAAGAGTTGAAAATCCTGAAATTATTGCTACTTTTGGATTTTTAACTTTTACAGATAAAGGTTTTATTGTAGGAACAGTTTTATTTTTTAGAATTTTAACAATTGGAGTTACTTCTATTTTATTTACATGTAATACTGAGCCAGATGCTTTGATTTTGAGTTTAATTAAACAGTGTAAGCTTAATCCTGGAATAGCTTATGGTGTATTAACAGCTTTACGTTTCTTACCATCGATGGAATCGGATCTCACTTTAATCAATGCTGCCCATAAAATACGTAGTTCTAAAGAAAAAAAATGGTATAAAAAGAAAAATCGTTGGTATCGAAATGCAATACCATTATTGGCTACAAATATAAGGAAAGCAGAAAGAGTTGCTATTGCTATGGAATCTAGAGGGTTTCAGACAAATATGAAAAGAACTTATTATCGTACAGTAAATTGGTATAGAAAAGATACAGTGTTTGTCTTAGTGACTGGAATAGTAGTTATCTTTATTATTTTATTTTCTAATTATATGGGTTGGTTAGTTGGTTTTAAGCGTTGGCAAGGATTCTAAAGAAATATAATCCTTCATTTTTTTCGAGCATTAGGATGACTTAGGAAATGATTAGAAAAGATAAGGAGATATAGTTTTATTTTATAAGATGTGATAAGATGATTTCGAAGAGATCATCTTATTTTTATTAAAGACCGATAATTAAAATAATACAAAATTTTAAAGGAGAAACAAATGAAAGAATTAAAATCATTTATAAAATATTATAAACCTCACACTAAACTGCTGATATTTACATTAATATGCGCTATTTTACTTGCATCACTAGATCTAATTTTTCCAAAGATTATTCAAATAGTAATTGATGAAATAATTCCAAAAAAAGATTTAATTACATTTTATCGTATATCTATCGGATTAATATTTATGTATTTGCTAAGATTTGTTGTTAGTTATTGTCAGCTATACTATGGAAATATTTTAGGAATCAAAATAGAGACTAGAATGAGAAAAGAATTATTTACTCATATTCAAAAATTATCTTTTAGTTATTTTGATAATAATAAAACTGGAATAATTATGTCAAAATTAGTCAATGACCTAAGTGGAATATCGGAGTTAGCTAACCATGGACCTATTGATTTATTTATAGCTATCATTAGATTAGTGGGAGCATTTATACTAATGATCAACTTAAATGTAAAATTGACTTTAGTTATTTTTTCAGTTTTACCTTTCATGATTTATTTTTCTATTACTCAAAAATGGAAGATGAAACTAGCATTCGGAAAGACTAGAAAAAAAATAGCCGATATAAATTCTAGAGCTGAAGAAAGTATTGGTGGAATTAGAATAGTAAAATTATTTAATAATGCAGATTATGAAATAAAAAAATTTGAAGAAAAAAATCAAGAGTTTCAAGAAGCAAAAAAGGAAACATATAAAACTACTGCTATTTTTTTCTCAGGAATTCACGTGTTTATGAATGTTATGCAATTTATAGTAGTATTTTATGGTGGTTATTTAATATTACATGGAGAAGTAACTTACGGTATATTAATTAGTTTTTTACTTTATTCTTATAGATTTATGGAACCTATTAGAAAGATGATGATCTTAGTTCAGAGTTATCAAAAAGGAATGGCAGGATATAGAAGATTTCAAGAGATGATGTTAATAACTCCGCAGATAAGAGAAAATGAAAATCCTATGACTTTAAAAGAGATCAAAGGAGAAATTGAATTAAAAGATGTTGTATTTTCGTATAAGGAATCAACTTTAATTCTGAATAATTTTAATTTGAAAATAAATCCTGGAGAAAATATTGCTATAGTAGGACCTAGTGGTGTAGGTAAATCAACAATTTCAAATTTAATTCCAAGGTTTTACGATATTGATTCAGGGAGTATTACTATAGATGGATTAGATATTAGTAAGATTAAATTAACTTCCCTTCGAGAAAATATAGGGATAGTTCCTCAAGAAGCATTTTTATTTGGAGGGACTATCGGAGAAAATATAAAATATGGTAAATTAAATGCCACAGAAGAAGAACTTATAAATGCTTCTAAGAATGCAAATATATATAAGTTTATAAATAGTTTACCAAATGGATTTGATACCTTTGTAGGAGAAAGGGGAGTAAAACTTTCTGGGGGACAAAAACAAAGAATATCTATTGCTAGAATATTTTTAAAAAATCCTAAGATATTAATATTAGATGAAGCTACAGCATCACTAGACAATATTACAGAAAAACTTATTCAAGATGCTCTTATGATCTTATCTAAAAATAGAACAACTATAACTATAGCTCATAGGTTATCTACAATTATAAATTCTGATAGAATTATAGTTATGGATAAAAATGGTGTATCAGAAACTGGAACTCATGAAGAACTATTAAAATTAAATGGATCTTATGCCAAACTTTATTTATAAAAAAAGTGACAATAGATAAAAAACATTGTAAAAAACAAGTATATATGGTATAAATTTAGTAACAATTTAATAATATTTAATCTTGGTTCGAATTGTTTCGATTAAATGGGAAGTGGGTTAAAATCCTACACGGTCCCGCCACTGTGAGACTGATGAAAATAGTATACCACTGAAGTAATTTGGGAAGGGCTATGAGTAAGATGAAGTCAAGTCAGGAGACCTGCCAGATTATTTTTACGAACTTGCGAGGACGAGTATGTAAACATTTGTATTTATGTATATAAAATGTTTAGAGTCTCTAAGTTTTAGGGACTTTTTTTATTATTTAAATATAATGTTGGGTTGCTTTTATTCTCAAAATTAATTTAGGAGGAGAAAAAATGAAAAAAATGTTAGTTGTATTGGTAATGTTAATAATGAGTATTTCTTTATTTGCTAATGGGGAAAAATCAAATGAGTTTGACTTAAAAGATGGAGAAAAAAAAGCAATATTGATGGTAAGTTTTGGGACAACATTTCCTGATACTAGAGCAAAAACTATAGGTGCATTAGAAAAAGAATTTAAGAAGGAATTTCAGGATTTTGAAGTTAGAACAGCTTTTACTTCTAGAATAATTATGAGAAGAATTAAAGAAAATGAGGGAATTATTTATGATAATCCTAGTGAAGCATTAAAAAAATTAAAAGAAGATGGATATACTCATGTATTAGTTCAAGGGACACATATAATGAATGGACTAGAATCTGAAACTTTGAAAAAAGAAGTTGCGTTACATAAAGATGATTTTAAAGTATTAAAAGTTAGTAATCCTGTATTAACAGTATTAGATGACTATAAAGCTGTAGCATCAGCGCTAGCACCTACTTATAAAAATTTAAAAAAAGATGAAGCAACTGTATTTATTGGACATGGAACACACCATCCTGGGAATTCTGCTTATTCTATGATTGAGAATGTATTTCATGAATACTATTCTGAAAATGTATTCTTTGGAACTGTAGAAGGGTATCCTACATTAGATTCAGTAATTAAACAATTAAAACAAAAGAAAATTAAATCTATAAATTTATATCCATTTATGGTTGTTGCAGGAGATCATGCACACAATGATATTGCAGGAGATATGAAAGAAGAGTTAGAAAAAAATGGATTTATTGTAAAAGCTTATCTAATTGGTCTTGGAGAGAATAAAGGAATTAGAAAAATAGATATTGATCATGCAAGATATGCGTTGTCTCATAAGGAAGAAAATATGTTAATGAAAAAGAAAGAATATGCAAATGGAATGCAACCATAAGATTCATGAAAAAATATTTTAAACTATGGACAATAATTGGAATAATACTATTAATTCTTTCAATATTTTTCTATCTTCAATTGGGTTATATACAAATTTCCTTAAGAGAAGTTCTGGAAATTATGAAAGGTGGGGAGGGATCTCCTAATTGGTATATTATCCATGAAGTGAGATTACCGAGGATACTCACTTCTATCTTAATAGGTTCAATATTATCCATGTGTGGATTGGTATTTCAAGGGGTTTTATTAAATCCCTTGGCAGATCCATATACACTGGGAATTTCTAGTGGTGCTTCATTTGGTGCTGCATTGGCTATAGTGTTAAATATAACAATTTTTGGAATATTTAGCACACACATAATTTCATTTATATTTGCAGTTCTTTGTTTAACAGTAGTTATTAAGATGGGTTCTTTTGAAAAAAAAATGAATCCCACCTCTATAATATTAGGCGGAATAATAATAGGTGCTTTTTTTTCTGCAGGATTAAGTTTTTTAAAATATTTAGCTGATGAAGGTGTAGGAGCTATTATATTTTGGTTGCTTGGAAGTTTTACTGGAAAATCTTGGACAGAAGTGAGTATTTTAAGTGTAATATGGGTCTTTGGATTCGTATTTTTTTGTTATTATGCAGAAGATTTAAATATTTTGGCATTAGGAGAAAAAAATGCTATTTCTCTAGGGATTAATCCTAATAAAATAAGGAGAATATTATTAGTTGTCAGTTCTATCTTATCAGCAGTAGCAGTTTCTACCTGTGGGATAATAGGGTTTGTAGGTTTGGTCGTACCTCATTTTCTTAGATTTATCATGGGAACAGATAATAAAAAATTAATTATAGGTTGTGCTATATGGGGAGGTGTTATTATGGGAGCGGCGGATAATATAGTTCGAGTAGTATTACCAAATGATATTCCTGTAGGAGTAATAACCTCACTCTTAGGTGCACCTTTTTTTGCTCTTATCTTTAGAAAAAAGATGGGAGGAGGTAATTTAAGATGATAGATGTAAAAAAAATAAATTATTCAATAGATGGAATTCAAATTTTAAATAATTTGTCTTTTAAATTTAAAAAAGGAAAGTTTTATGGAATATTAGGCCCTAACGGAAGTGGTAAAACTACTTTTTTAGATATTTTAAGTGGATATAAAGATGCTTTAGAATCTGAAATTTATATAGAAAATAAGGAATTAAAAGAATATTCTTATTTAAAGTTAGCGAAGAAGATAGCAATAGTACCACAAAAATTTGATATAGTATTTCCTTTTTTAGTTTCTGATATATTAGAGATGGGTAGATATCCTTATAAGAAAAAATTTTTTAATCTTCAAAAAAAAGATTATGAAATTATTGATAATGTAATAAAAGAAATAGGATTAGAAGAGTTTTTAAATAAAGAAATTACAGCTCTTAGTGGTGGTGAAGAACAAAGAGTTATATTTGGGAAAGCACTTATTCAAACAACACCAATCTTATTTTTAGATGAATCAACTTCAAATTTAGATCCTTATTATTCACACACACTTCTTAGTCTAGTAAAAAAAAGAGTGGTAAAAGAAGAAACGACAGTTATAGGAGTATTTCACGACTTTAATTTAGCTTCACTTTATTGTGATGAAATCCTCTTATTAGAAAAAGGAAGGATTGTAGCTAGTGGCAAAACTCAAGAAGTTTTAAACTCTAAGAAGTTAGAAGAAGTATTTAAAATAGGTTGGGAAAAATATAAAACAGAAAAAAATACATTTGTGTTTCCGAAATTAGGAGGTGATTTAGAGTGATAAAAACAATAAAATTATTATTAATTTTTATTTTTACAATGCAATTATGTTTTACTTCTGAGATAGAGGTAGTAAGTGAATCTGGAAAGATAATAGATTTAAAAAAACCTCATACAAGAATTATTTCTCTATATGGAGCTCATACAGATGTATTGGTAAGTAAAGGAGCAAAAGAAAATTTAGTTGGAGTAGATAAAAGTAATAGTGAATTTGGAATAAAGGTTTTTTCTTATAAGGATAGTGTAGAAAAATTTATATCTGCAAAACCAGATTTAATTTTAATAAGACCTATGATTAGAGATCGATTTAGTGGACTTATAAGATCATTAGAAAATGCAAATTTAACTGTAGTGACTATAAAACCTCAAAAATTTGAAGAATTAGATAACTATTGGTTGATGTTAGGAAAATTAAGTGGACATGAGAAAAAAGCGCTTCAATATATAGAAAATTTTCATAAAAATTTAGCTGAATTAAAGAAAAAAGCGGATTCTATACCTCTCAAAGAGAGAAAAACTGTATTTTTTGAGGCAAGACATAAAAATAACCAAACAACTTCTTTAGATGGTATTCCAGCTTATATTTTAAAAGTATTAGATATAAAAAATGTGGCATTTGATGCTACTCCTGCAAAGAAAGGATCTAGTGTAGCAAATTTCCCTAAAGAATTACTATTATCTCGTGGGGAGGAAATAGATATATATATAGCACAATATGGAGCTATGAATAGATCTACTATAGATATAATAAAAAAAGCACCTGGTTATAATGCAATAAAAGCAATAAGAGAAGAAAAAATATATATAATAGATGAATATGATGTATCGAGACCAACAAACGGACTTTTAGAAGGAATGAAAAAAATAGGACATATTGTCTATCCGAAATATTTTTAACAGGAGGAAAAAATGAGTTATGTAAAAAAGCCTATGGCAATTGAAAATAAGAGTTTTGAGATAATCACCAATGAATTAGGTGAAAAAGTAAAAGAATTTACAGAGGATGAATTAAAAATAGTAAAAAGATTGATCCATACTACTGCTGATTTTGAATATGCTGACATAGTTGAAATATCAAAAAATGCTATAGAAAGTGGGAAAAAATCCATTGCAGAGGGAAATAAAATTTATTGTGATACCAATATGATTGTAAATGGTTTGAGTAAAAAAACAATGGAAAAATGGAATGTAAGTGCATATTGCTTAGTTTCAGATGACGAAGTAGTAGTGGAAGCAAAAAAAAGAGGATTAACTCGTTCTATGGTCGGAATGGAAAAAGCAATAAAAGATGAGAAAACAAAAATATTTTTGATTGGAAATGCTCCCACAGCTTTATTTACATTGATGGAAGCAATCGATAAAGGTTATAGACCAGATCTTGTAGTCGGAGTTCCAGTTGGATTTGTAGGTGCTGAAGATTCTAAAGAAAAATTAAGAGCATTGGATATTCCTTATATTGTAACTAGAGGTAGAAAAGGTGGGAGTACAGTTGCAGTAGCTACATTTCATGGAATTTTATATGATATGTATGATAGAAAAGGATTTTTAGGAGAATGATTTTAGTATGCAGTTAGACAAATTTGAGGTATATGGTAACAAAAAACTAAGATATGGATATACTACTGGTTCTACTAGTGCAGGATCTTGCAAGAGTGCTGTATTTGTATATTTCAATAATGAAGATATATCTACGATAGAAATAGAAACTCCTAAGGGTTGGGACTTAGATTTAGATATTAATAGTTTAGATGTAGGATCCTTGGAAGAAGATGATATTAGATATAAAAATAAAAAATATGTAAAAACCAGCATTATAAAAGATGGTGGAGATGACCCTGATGCCACTCACTTAATAGAAATATTTGCAACAGTGAGGGAATTAGATGAATCTAAAGAAATAAAAGATACAGGAGATAATTTTATCAACGAGAAAAAAACTATATCTCTACGAGGTGGTGTAGGAGTAGGTCGCGTCACCAAAAAAGGACTACAAGTAGAAATTGGTAGACCTGCGATCAATCCTGTACCTATGAAAACTATATTTTATGAAGTGGAAAAAGTACTTCCTCAAGGGAAAAAAATAGAACTCACTATAGATATTCCAAAAGGTGAAAAAGTGGGGCAAAAAACATTTAATCCTAAACTGGGAATACTAGGTGGGATATCAATCCTTGGAACTACTGGAATAGTAAAACCAATGTCAGAGGAATCATGGGAAGCTTCTATAGTAATAGAATTAAAAATATTACTAGAAGAATATCCTGAGGATACTGTAGTTATTACTCCTGGAAATTATGGAAAAAAATTCTTGGTAGAGGAACTAAAGGTAAATCCTGATAAGATAGTCATTATCAGTAATTTTATAGGATATATCCTTGAAAATATAAAGATCTTAGGATATAAAAAAATAATCTTAGTGGGACATATTGGAAAACTTATTAAGGTAGCCGGCGGAATCTTTCATACCCATTCAAGGATGGCAGATGGACGAATGGAAATATTAGGAGCTAATGCTCTATTAGCCGGTGAAACAACGGAAGATGTAATCAAAATTATAGAATCTAATACTACAGAAGAAGGCTTATCTTATCTGAAGTTAAAAGATACCAATAAAACAATTGCAGAAAAAATCAAACTAAAATGTGAGAAGAGACTTTTTGATGAAGTAGAAGTTGAGGTATTAACTTTTTCTTTTGATCATGGAGAATTAGCAAGAACACCTGGATTTAATAAGATGTTGGAGGAATACAATGCATAAAATAAATATTTTGGGGCTAGGCCCTGGACATAGTGACTATGTGATGCCAATTACTATCAAATACATCAAGGAATCAGAAATTTTAATTGGTGGTAGGAGAAATATTGAATCTTTAGGAAAATTAGTTGAGAATAAAGAAATAAAATATATAGATAGACATTTAGATAAATTATCTATCTACATTAAAGAAAATAGAAATAAAAAAATATCTCTAATAGTTTCGGGAGATCCTGGATTTTATAGTATGACATCTTTTATGGTAAGAAATTTTGGGAGAGAGAATATAAATATAATCTCGGGAATATCTTCTATGCAATATATGTTTTCCGCTATAAGTTATTCCTACGAAGATGCATTTATAGGAAGTGTACACGGGAGAACTTGTGACTATGTTACTCCTATGAAAGAAGGTAAAAATATAGGATTACTGACCGATAGGAAGATAACTCCTCAAGTAATAGCAAAGACCTTAGTAGAACATAGTATAGAGGGAACTATATTTGTAGGAGAAAGGCTCAGTTATAATGATGAAAAATTAACATCTATGGATATAAAAGAGATGCAAAACTCAGAGATAGACTTTGAAATAAATGTAGTAACGGTAATTAATAAAAATTAAATTATAAAATGGGAGGGACTGATGTTTCATATAGAAGATAAAGAATTTATACGTGGGAAAGTTCCGATGACAAAACAAGAAGTTAGATGTATATCTATAGCAAAATTAGATTTGAAAGAAGATAGCGTTTTAATCGATATAGGTGCAGGATCGGGCAGTGTTGGTATAGAAGCTTCTAATTTTACGTCTAAAGGTAAAGTTTATGGAATAGAGATAAATCCTGACGGAATAGAAGTGATTAATCAAAATTTAGAAAAGTTTGGTGTTACAAATTATGAACTGATGGAGGGAATGGCTCCCAATGATATTTCTGAAATAGAAGTAGATAGGATGTTTGTAGGTGGATCTAAGGGAAACATGGAAACGATACTAGAATGGTTCTTAGGACATTCTAAAGAGAATTCAAAAGTAGTTATAAACACTATAACGCTGGAAAGTTTAGGAGATGCTATGAAATCTCTAGAAAAATTAAATTTCTGTGATATAGATGTAATAAATATAAACATATCAAAAAATAAAAAAATCGGTAGATATAATATGATGGTAGCAGAAAATCCAATATATATTATATCAGCTAAAAGGAGTAAATAAAAATGGCAAAATTATATGGAATAGGTGTCGGTGTAGGAGATCCTGAAATGTTAACAATGAAGGCGGTAAGAGCATTAGGAGAATCTGATGTAGTAATTTTACCCCGTGCAAATACAAAAAATTATAGTACAGCATTTGAAATAGCAAAAGGATATATGAAGGAAGATATTGAAAAAGTATTTTTAGATTTCACAACTGTAGATGATGATAAAATACGTGAAGATGATCGAATTGAATATTGTAAAATAGTAAATAAATTGGTAAAAGAAGGAAAGACTATAGCATTTATAACTATAGGAGATCCTATGACTCTTAGTACGTTCGTATATGCTATGGAATTATTAGAAGATGAGATAGAGATAGAATCAATTCCTGGAATCACTTCATTTGCTTCTGTAACTTCTAGACTTAAAACTCCATTATTAATGGGAGATGAAACTTTGAAAGTAGTACCTATAGCAAAGGATACAGATTTAGTAAAAGAGATAGAATCTGCAAATAATGTTGTATTCATGAAAGTAACAAGAAACTTAGAAAGATTAAAGGAAGCATTTAGAGAAACTAAAAATATGGAAAACGTAGTATTAATCTCTAACTGTGGGAAAGATTCGGAAAAAATATTTTATGATTTAGAAAATATCACTCGTGATGATATCTCATATTTTTCAACTATATTACTTAAAAAGGGCGGTGTAAGACAATGGCAAAAGTATACTTCATAGGAGCAGGTCCAGGAGATCCAGAATTAATTACGGTAAAAGGTCAAAGGTTAGTAATGGAAGCAGATGTTATTATATATGCTGGTTCACTAGTACCAAGACAAGTGATTGAGTGTCATAAAGATGGGGCAGAAATATATAATAGTGCTTCTATGAATTTAGATGAAGTGATAGAAGTAACAGTAAAAGCTATAAATGATGGTAAGATGGTAGCTAGAGTACATACAGGAGATCCAGCTATCTACGGAGCTCATAGAGAACAAATGGATATATTAGCTAGTCATAATATAGAATTTGATGTTATTCCTGGGGTAAGTTCGTTCTTAGCATCAGCAGCAGCAATCAAAAAAGAATTTACTCTTCCAGATGTAGCACAAACAGTTATTTGTACAAGAATGGAAGGAAGAACACCTGTACCAGAATTAGAAAAATTAGAACTTCTAGCTTCTCATAAAACATCAATGGCAATCTTCTTATCAGTACAAATGATAGATAAGGTAGTAGCACAATTATTATCTCATTATGATTTAGATACACCAGTAGCAGTTATCCAAAGAGCTACTTGGGAAGATCAAAAAATAGTAATGGGAACATTAGAAAATATAGCTGAAAAAGTAGAAAAAGCAAATATTACAAAGACAGCTCAAATTTTAGTAGGAAGATTTATGGGTTATGAATACTCAAAATCAAAATTATATGATAAGCATTTTACACATGAATATAGAGAAGGAATAAAGTAAAACTTTCTTAATACTATTTTTCTTAGATTTTTTCTTTGTGGGGATTAACCAAAGGAAGATTAGATTAGTATGAGTTCTTTCCTTGGAGAGGGAGAGAAATTAAGTGAGAGTTAAGGGCAAAAATATTATTAATAGGAGGTGAGCTATGAAATTAGCTATTATTACAGTAACTAAAAAAGCTAAGGGGAAAGGGGTAGAAGTAAAAAAACTCCTAACTCCTACAAATAAATTTGAAACTATAGATATTTTTACATTATCAAAATATAGTGATGATAAAACTATTCCTATGGATAAAGGGTTTAAAGATACGGTATCTAAAGTGTTTGACCGTTATGATGGTTTATATTTTATCATGGCAAGTGGAATAGTAGTTAGAACTATAGCTCCTCTCCTAAAAGGTAAAGATATAGATCCTGCTATAATTACAAGTGATGAAGATGGAAAGTTTATTGTCTCTCTACTTTCTGGTCATTTAGGAGGAGCTAATAAATTAGCTTCATTGATAGCAGAAACTATAGATGGGATTCCAATTATATCTACAGCTTCAGATGTTTCTGGAAGTATAGCAGTGGATATTATAGCTATGAAATTAAAAGCACATTTGAAAGATCTTGAAAGTGCAAAGGATGTAACAGCTCTTATAGTCAATGGAGAGAAAGTGGAGTTAAGACTTCCCAAAAATATGTTAGTAGATCAATATTCTTTTACTTCTAGTGAGAATAAAGAAAAAGATACAACAGGAATAGTAGTAGTATCTAATAAGCAGAATATTATGATGACACAAATAATTCCTAAAAATATAATATTAGGGATTGGATGTAGAAAAAATATGGCTGCTAAAACTATATTAGATGCTATAGAGTTAACTATGAAAGAACACAATATTCATATGGATAGTATAAAACATATTGCTACTGTAGATGTAAAATCAGATGAAATTGGTTTACTAGAAATTTGTAACAAATTAGATAAAAAGTTAATAGTAATAGGTAGAGATCAGATAAAACCTATTCAAGATAATTATGAAGGTTCTGATTTTGTAGAAAAAACTATAGGAGTGAGGTGTGTATCAGCTCCTGTAGCATATCTATCTAGTAATAAAAATGGTAAATTTATAACAGAGAAAAAAAAATACAATGGTGTAACAGTATCAATATATGAAGAATAAAAAATAATTAGAATATAGTCAAAGGAGAATATATTATGAAAAAAGGTAAGATATATGTAGTTGGAATGGGACCTGGAAATAAAGATAACATGAGTTTTAAAGCTTTTGACTCTATGGAGAAATCAGATATATTAATTGGACATAAAACATATATTTCACTTGTAGAAGATATGTTTCCAGAAAAAGAATTAATTAGATCTGCTATGAAAAAAGAGGTAGATAGATGTAATGAAACGTTAAAACTAGCTGAAAGTGGAAAAATTGTATCTTTGATTAGTAGTGGAGAATCTGGAGTTTACGGAATGGCGGGAATTATGCTAGAGGTAGCTCTAGACAGTGATATTGAAGTAGAAATAGTTCCAGGGATTACAGCTTCTAATGCTGGAGCAAGTGTTGTAGGAGCACCTATAATGCACGACCATGCAACTATTAGTTTAAGCGACTTGTTAACTGATTGGGAATTGATAACTAAGAGAATAGATTTAGCTTCTCAAGGTGACTTTGTAATTTCTTATTATAATCCTAAGAGTTTTTCTAGAACAACTCAAATAGTAGAAGCTAGAGATATTATGTTAAAGCACAAAAAGAAAGAGACACCTGTAGCAATAGTAAGAAATGCAAAAAGAGATAAAGAAGAATTTGTTATAACTACACTAGAGGATATGCTTAATCATGAAATAAATATGTTTACTGTAGTAATAGTAGGGAATTCAAAAACTTATGTAAAAAATGGAAAAATGATTACACCTAGAGGATATAAACTTTGATTTTACTTGCTGGAGGAACTAAAGACTCTAGAATAATAGCTGATAAACTTTTAAAAAATAATCATAAAGTTGTAGTTACTACAGCTACAGAATATGGTGGACAATTAATTTCTCATTTAGATTTAGAAGTAAGAGTCGCAAAACTAGATTTAAAAGGTTTGAAAAATTTAGTTGATGAGATGAATATTAGTTGTATAGTGGATGCAACTCATCCTTATGCTATAGAAATTTCTAATAATTTACTTGAATTATCAACAATCATGAATATACCCTATTATAGATATGAAAGAAATATGTTAGAATATAAAAAAGAAAATAGCTTTTATGATTTAGAGACATTAATTAATTTTTTAAAAGAAGTAAAAGGAAATATATTACTTACTTTAGGAAGTAATAATATTGATAAATTTAAAAATTTAAAAAATAAAAATTTTATTTATGTAAGAATTTTACCTACGGAATATGCCATAAAAAAATGTGAAAATGCAGGATTTAGACCTTCACAAATATTAGGTCTTCAAGGTCCTTTTAGTAAAGAATTCAATGAAGCAATTTATAAAAATTATAATATAGAATATGTTGTGACAAAGGAAAGTGGAGCTACGGGCGGAGAATTAGAAAAAATAGAAGCTGCAGAAAATTTAGGTGTGAAAGTGGTAGTCTTAAAAAGACCTATAGTTCAGTATAAAAATCTTTATAATAATATTGATGATCTAATAGGAGCAATTAAATGAGAGTTGAAAACATAATATTGATTGGATTTATTCTAGATTTGATATTTGGGGATCCTAGAAGTTTATTACATCCAGTGGTAGTTATAGGAAGAGTTATTAATTTTTTAGAAAAAATATTGTATAAATACAAAAAAATAGGTGGAGTAATGTTAAATTTAATAGTTGTAGGATTGACTATTGGCGTGACATATCTAGTTTCGAGTTACCTAGAAATAATTGAGATTTATTTGATATATACTATATTTGCAACAAGATCACTTGCTCTTGAAGGGATGAAAGTATTAAATATATTGAAAAAAAAAGATATGCAATTAGCAAGAAAAGAATTATCTTATTTAGTTAGTCGTGATACAAACTATATGCAGGAAAAGGATATAATTAGAAGTGTTATGGAAACTATTTCAGAAAATATAGTTGATGGGATAATATCACCATTATTTTTTATGGCAGTAGGATATTTAATTGCACCTTTGACTCCTTTAGGGGTCGCCTTTGCAATGGGATACAAAGCTATAAATACATTAGATTCAATGGTAGGATACAAAAATGAAAAGTATAAAGATTTTGGATGCTTTTCAGCTCGTGTAGATGATGTGGCTAATTTTATTCCTGCTAGATTAACAGGAATATTACTTATTCCTGTATCAGCTATATTTCTTAGATATGATTTTAAAAATTCTTGGAAAGTATTTTTTAGAGATAGATGTAATCATGCTAGCCCAAATTCGGCACAATCTGAATCTGCTATAGCAGGAGCTTTAGGAGTTCAATTTGGTGGAACTACCAGTTACTTTGGAAAGATGGCACAAAAACCTACTATCGGAGATAAAATAAAGGAATTTGAATTATCAGACATTAAAAAAAATATCAAACTAATGTATGGTTCAGCTTTTTTAGGAATGGGACTGATCTATATAATGTTTATGCTAAGATCTATTAATTAATGAAGTAATAAAGAGGTGAATGAATATTGGAGTTACATGGTGGAAATATATATAAATTAAAAAGAGAAGCAGGAATAGAGGTTATAGATTATAGTGCTAATATAAATCCTTTTGGACTGTCAGATAAATTAAAAAAAGGAATTGTAGATAATCTATGTGTATTAGAAAAATATCCTGATCCTGAATATATTAACATGAAAAAAATAATTGCAGACTATAATAAAGTTGAAATAGATAATATTATAGTGGGTAATGGAGCTACTGAGATTATGTTTTTATATGCTAAATCTTTAAAGCCAAAAAAAGTATTGATAATATCTCCTACATTTGCTGAATATGAAAGAGCATTAAAATCAACAAATTGTCATACAGAATATTTTCAGTTAAGAGAAGATGAGGATTTTATATTAAATATTTCGAGATTAAAAAAAACCTTGGATAAGAACTATGATCTACTGGTAATATGCAATCCTAATAACCCTACAGGGAAATTTATAAAAAAAGATATATTAGATGACCTAGCTAAATTTTGTATGACAAAAGATACTAAAATATTATTAGATGAGGCTTTTATAGAGTTTGTAGAAGGAAACTTAAAGGAATCTATACTAGAATATAGAAACAAGAATATATTTATCATTAGAGCATTAACGAAATTTTTTGCTATTCCTGGTTTAAGATTAGGATATGGAATAACTTTTGATAAAAAACTAAAAGAAAAAATAGAGTTATCTAGAGAGCCTTGGAGTATAAATGCCATAGCAGAATTAGCCACTAAAATATTATTAGAAGATGATGAGTATATAGAAAAATCAGAAAATTGGATAAGAGTAGAGAAAGAATATATGTATAAAAAACTTTCTAACATAGAAGGTATCAAAACATATAAAACAGAAACAAATTTTATCTTGGTAAAATTGATAAATGGAATGAAAGTTCAAGAGTTTAGGAATAAGATGATTTTATTGGGAGTATTAGTTAGAAATGCTAGTAATTTTAATTATTTAGATGATACTTATTTTAGACTAGCTATAAAAGATAGAATAAATAATACAAAAATTTTGGGGTGTATAGAAGATGCAATTAAATAAATTTTATATATTAGGAGTTACTCATAAGGATCTTACTTTAAATGAGAGGGAAGTTTTTATAAAAAATGAACCTAAAAAAATAATGGAGGGACTCTTGGAAGATGGTATTGTTAAAGGTTATGTTTTACTCGAGACCTGCCTTAGGGTTGAGATCTATATGGAATCTGAGAATATAGAATTAGTCAAACAAAAATTTAATATAGGCCCTCTGTTTGTTAAAAAAAGTGGTATTGAAGCTGTAAAATATTTATTTGATGTAGTGTGCGGATTTAACTCTATAATAAAAGGAGAAGATTCTATCTTATCTCAAGTAAGAAATAGTTTTCTAAAATCTATGGAAGAAAAGCATACAACTAAAACTTTAAATGTTATTTTTAATAAAGCTATTGAGGTAGGGAAAAAATTTCGTCATAAAAGTCAAGTTTCAAAAAATGCAATGTCATTAGAGGCAATAGCATTAAAGTTTATAAGGGAACATTTTGATACTCTAGAAGATAAAAGAATCTTTATAGTTGGGACAGGAGAGATGGCCGTAGCAATACTCAATATATTTACTAGAAATAACATTAATAACATAGTGATGACAAATAGAAGTCGTACAAGAGTATTAGAATTAAAAGAGAAATATAATATAGATATAGTTGACTTCAATGAACGATATACTGAGGTGGAGAAATCTGATATAATTATAAGTGCTACATCTGCACCTCATTTAGTATTAGTTGAAGAAAAAATGAAAGATTTAAATATGACAAAAGAAAAAATATTTTTAGATCTGGCAGTTCCTAGGGATATTGATACAAGTATTGAAATTTATCCTAATATAAATCTCTACAATTTAGATAATCTATGGGATGTAGTCAAAAAAAATGAGCAAAAACGATCTAATTTATTAAAAGAATACAAATATATTTTAGAAGATCAGATAAAAAATTTGTTAAAATACTGTGAATACAAAGGAGAGTTAAAATGCAAAAGAAATTAATTATTGGAACTAGAGCAAGTATTTTAGCTGTAGCTCAAGCAGAGTTAACCAAAAAAATGTTGTTAGATAGCTGTGATAATTTAGAAGTTGAGATTAAAAAAATTATTACTAGTGGAGATAAAGATCAAAGAACTAATTGGAACAAAGATAATAAATCCTTAAAGGATATGTTTGTAAAAGAGATTGAACGAGCACTTTTAGATGGAGATATTCACTTGGCTGTACATTCTATGAAAGATATGCCTGCAGTTTCTCCAGTTGGACTTACAATAGGAGCTATCCCTATGAGGGAAGATAATAGAGATATTATAATTACTAATTCAGGAGTTCCCCTAGAGAAACTCCCTGCAGGCTCAGTGATAGGAACTAGCAGTTTGAGACGTGTAGAAAGCATTAAAAATTTGAGACCTGATTTAATAATAGAACCTATTCGTGGAAATATCCATACTAGGATAGAAAAATTAAAAAATGAGAATTTTGATGGAATAATACTTGCTTATGCAGGATTAAAGAGAGTTGGATTAAAAGAATTAGCTACTGAAATATTTGATGTGGATAAAATAATGCCAGCACCAGCTCAAGGAGCATTATGTATTCAATGTAGGGAAGACGATGAATTCACATTAAAATTATTAGATAAAATAAATCATAAAGAAACCGTTTTAGTTATTGACGCAGAAAGAGAATTTTCTAAGATATTTGATGGTGGATGTACTACTCCTATGGGATGTTATGCGACTATAGAAGGTGAAAATATTAAAATACAGGGGATGTATTCTTATGAAAATAAGATATATAAAGATGAAGTATTTGGAAATAAAAAAAATGGAAAAGAACTAGCAGTAAAATTAGCAGAAATGATTAGGGGGCAGATAAATGGGTAAAGTTTATATAGTAGGAGCAGGCCCTGGAGACTTAGAATTATTAACATTAAAGGGAAAAAGATGTGTAGAAGAAGCAGATTGTATTGTTTACGATAGATTGGTAAATCCTCAAATATTATCTTTAGCTCAATCAGAATGTGAATTAATATATTTAGGAAAAGGAAATACTGAGGGTGGAGTTATCCAAGATGAAATAAATAGAACTATAGTAGAAAAAGCAAAAGAAGGCAAGATAGTTACTAGGTTAAAGGGTGGAGATCCTTTTGTATTTGGTCGTGGTGGAGAAGAAATCTTAGCTTTAAACGAAGCTTGTATAGAATTTGAAGTAGTTCCAGGAATTACATCTTCTATATCTGTACCATCTTACTCCGGTATACCTGTTACTCATAGAAATGTGGCTCGTTCATTTCACGTATTTACAGGACATACTTCTAAAGAAGGAACTTGGCATAATTTTGATGCTATAGCTAAATTAGAAGGAACTTTAGTATTTTTAATGGGGATTAAAAATTTAGGTTTGATAACTAGTGATCTTATTAAATATGGAAAATCAGCTACAACTCCTGTGGCTATAATAGAAAAAGGTAGTACAAGTAAGCAAAGGGTAGTAGAAGGAACACTAGAAACTATAACTAAAAAAGCAAAGGAACAAAAAGTAGTTCCACCTGCAATTATAATTATAGGAGAAGTAGTGAATCTAAGATCTGAATTTAATTGGTTTGAAAAAATGCCGTTATTTGGAAAAAATATTGTAATAACTAGAGATTATAAAAAATCTGTTAAATTTGCTCACGAGATAGAAAAATTAGGTGGACAAGCAATTGTATCCCCTTTGATTGACATAGAATCTTTAAATAAAAAAGTAGATTTAGACGATGTAAAAGCAATTTTATTTAATAGTCAAAATGGTGTAAAAACATTTTTTGATAGTTTAGAAGATTTAAGAGTTTTAGGAAATAAAAAAATAGGTGTCGTGGGTATAAAAACCTATGAAGAAATAATTAAATATAAGATAAAGCCAGACTTTATGCCAGAAAAATACTTAGGGGAGAAATTAGCTGAAGCAAGTATTGATTTTACAGAGTCAGGAGATAAAATATTATTTATAACTTCTAATATATCGCCTGTAAATACAGATTTATGGTCAGAAAAATTTGATAGAAATTTTGTATCTACAAGAATTTTTAAAACTAAAAAAGTAATTAATAAAAATATAGAAGATGAGATAAAAGAATCAAATATGATTACATTCTTAAGTTCATCAGCAGTAGATGCATATATAGAAAGTTTAGATGGGAAAAAACATAATGAAGATATAAAGGTAGCATCTATAGGGACTATAACTAGTAATAGAGTAAGAGAACACGGAATAGATGTAGATGTACAAGCTAAAATATCAACAGCAGAAGGATTGTTAGAATCAATAGTAGAATATTATAAAAGATAAAAGGGGTAGAATCAATGTTTAAAAGACATAGAAATTTAAGAAAAACAACTGGAATTAGAAAGTTAGTAAGAGATGTATATATAAGTACTGATGATTTGGTATATCCACTATTTTTAGAAGAAGGAAAAGGGATAAAAACTGAGATTTCTTCTATGCCTGGACAATATAGAATCTCACTAGATATGTTAGATACAGAATTGGATACCCTAAATGAATTAGGAATTAATTCTGTTTTATTGTTTGGTATTCCTTTAGAAAAAGATTGTTTTGGAAAAGAAGCATATAATGATATTGGGATTGTTCAAGAAGGAATTAGGCATATTAAAAGACATTCTCCTAATATGGTAGTTATTACAGATGTTTGTATGTGTGAATATACTTCTCATGGACACTGTGGTATTATAGATGAATCGGGTGTTATAAATGATATAACTATTGAATACATGGCAAAAATAGCTTTATCTCATGCTAAAGCAGGTGCAGATATAGTAGCTCCTTCAGACATGATGGATGGTAGAATAAAGGCAATAAGAGAAATTTTAGATGAAAATGGATTTGAAGAATTAGCTATTATGAGTTATAGTGTAAAATATGCATCGTCGTTTTACGGACCATTTAGAGAAGCTGCAGATTCAGCTCCTACATCTGGAGATAGAAAGCAGTATCAAATGGATTATAGGTTTAGCATAGACGCTGTATCGGAAGTTAGATCTGATATTGAAGAAGGAGCAGATATCATTATTCTAAAACCAGCTTTATCATATCTAGATGTAATAAAAAAAATAAAAGATACATTTGAAGTTCCAATTGTTGCATATAGTGTAAGTGGAGAATATTCAATGATAAAAGCAGGAGCATTGAATGGTTGGATAGATGAAAAAAATATAGTTATGGAAAAGACATATGCTATGAAAAGAGCAGGAGCAAATATAATTATTACATATTTTGCAAAAGATATAGCCAGATATCTAAGAGAAGATAAGTAAAAATAAAAAAATACTTAGCCACCAATTACAAAAATTTGGTGGCTAAAAAAATAAAAGGAGATAAATTATGAATTACAAAAATTCTAAAGATATATTTGAAAAAGCAGTTAATATAATTCCAGGAGGAGTAAATAGTCCAGTTAGAGCATTTAAATCAGTCGAAAAAGAATTTCCCATCTTCATAAAATCAGCAAACAAAGCTCATGTTATAGATGAAGATGGAAATAAATATATAGATTTTATTCAATCATGGGGTCCTATGATATTAGGTCATAACGATGAAAGAGTTATAAAAGCTGTTCAAGGGGCTCTCTTAGATGGTTGTTCATTTGGACTACCGACTAAAAAAGAAGTAGAGTTAGCAGAGCTTATTATTTCTATGGTTCCTTCCATTGAAAAAGTGAGACTAACTACATCTGGAACTGAAGCTACAATGGCAGCAGTCAGAGTAGCACGTGCATGTACAAAAAAAAATAAGATATTAAAATTTGAAGGTTGTTATCATGGACATTCAGATTCTTTGTTAGTTGCAGCTGGATCTGGATTATTAACTGAAGGTTATCAAGATAGTAATGGTCTTACAGAAGGAGTTTTAAAAGATACTTTGACTTTACCATTTGGAAACTTAGAAAAAGTTCAAGAACTTATGAAAAAAGAAGAAATAGCTTGTATTATAGTGGAACCTATTCCAGCTAATATGGGTTTAATAGAAACTAAAAAGGAATACTTAGAAGGTTTACGTAAATTATGTACTGAGTATAATACTCTCTTGATATTTGATGAAGTTATAAGTGGATTTAGAATTGCAACTGGAGGAGCACAACAATATTATGGAATAACTCCAGATTTAACAACATTAGGAAAAATAATTGGTGGAGGATACCCAGTTGGAGCATTTGGTGGGAAGAAAGAAATAATGGATATGATTGCTCCTGTAGGTAATGTATATCACGCAGGAACATTATCAGGAAATCCTATATCAGTCACTGCTGGATTTGAAACTTTAACAATATTAAAGGACACTCCATCTATTTATACAGAATTAAAAGAAAAAGTGGACTATATTGTTGAAGGTATATATAAATTATCTGAAAAATATAATGTACCAGTATCTATAAATAAAGCAGGTTCTTTATTCACAATATTTTTTATAGACATAGAAAAAGTAGAGACTTTAGAAGATGTTATGGCTAGTGATACAAGTAAATATTCTAAATATTTTAACGTTATGTTAGAAAACGGAGTAGTAGTTCCTCCATCTAAATTTGAGGCACATTTTATGGGTATTACTCATAGTAAAGAGATCTTAAATGAAACTTTATCTGCAATGGAGAAAGCTTTTATTGAAATTTCAAAATAAATAATTTTTTAATAGTATTATCTTATATTTATCAACTATAAGGAGTTAAAATGAAAAAATATTTCCCAATTTGTATAGATTTGTCTAATAAAAATATATTGATAGTAGGAGGAGGTAAGATAGCTTATAGAAAAATGAAAAATCTTTTAAACTATGGTGCTCGAATAGAGGTTATTACACCTGAAATAAAAGAAGAAAAATTTTTTAAACTGATAGAAGAAAAAAAAATTAATTTAATTCTGAGAAAATTTAAGGATAGCGATATTGAAAATAGATTTTTAATTATAGGTGCAACAGGTGATAAAGAGCTAAATAAAAAAATATATATATTAGGAGATTCTAAAAATATTTTAGTTAATAATATAACAACTAAGAAAGATTTAAATGCAAGATTTTGTGCTATTCATAGAGGGAATGATTTTCATGTAGCAATTTCTACAGATGAAGGCAATCCCAAAAGAGCCTTAGAATTAAAAAAACAGGTTGGGAAAAACTTAGAAAAATAATGTTCGTAGTATCAAAATATGGGGGCATGCCATGAAAATAGAGAAATTATTAATATTTAAAGAATTAAATTTGGAAACTATAGAACTTTTAGAAAAAAATTTGAAAATAAAAAAATATAAAAAAGGGGAGTTTATTTTTTTTGAAAAAGATCAAGTTGAAAAAATATATATAATAGTTTCTGGGAAGGTAAGCATCCATAAATATACTCAAAAAGCACATAAAAAAATAATGTATATACTAGGAAATGGAGAAATTATAAATGAAGTAATTTTTGATGATCTTCCTGCTAGTATAAATGCTGAAGTTTTTGAAGATACTATGGTCTTAGAATATCTTTCAAAAGATTTTAAAAAGATAATGGAAAAAGATTTTGAATTGACATATCGAATCATACAATCTTCTGGAAGGAAAGTTAGAAGACTTTATAGACAATTAAAAAATACAGTTCCCATTAGTTTAGATAAAAAGGTAGCTTCTAAATTATGGAAATTATCAAAGGATTATGGAGTAGTGTGTGAAATCAAAAATAATAATTGTGTATTTTGCAAAAATAATTGTTGGATAGGATTAGAATTTAAAATAAGTATAACTTATTTAGCTGATATGTTAGGTAGTACTAGAGAAAGTATATCTAGAGAGTTAAAAAAATTAGAGGGATATGGTTATATTAAATGGATTGATAAAAGAATTTTTCTAAAAAGAAAGGAATTAAGACAATTTTATAGAAAGTAATAATAGCGTGATGAGTATCACGTTATTTTTTTTTATATTTTGTTAAAATATATTATAAGGTATAGTGAAAAAAATATTTTGTATAGATAGTAGTTTTATTATACAAAAATTTATAATATTTACTATAGAAAAAAATATTATATTTTAGGAGGAAGCAATATGTACGTAGAAACATTAGAAAAACTTTCTAATGCAGCATTTGGAAAAAAGAAACTTATAGAGGAAAGTAAGGGGAAATATTTTGTAGCATCTATTATGGCAGGGCTATATGTAGGATTAGGTATATTTCTTATCATGACTATTGGTGGATTAACTAAGGGAATGGGACCACATTTTAAAATATTTATAGGTTTAGGATTTGGAATTGCACTTAGTCTTGTTTTAGTTATTGGATCGGAGTTATTTACTGGAAACAATATGATTATGACTGCAGGACTTGCAAACAAAAGAGTATCTTTAAAAGATACTTTAAAAGTATGGGGAACAAGTTACATAGGAAACTTAGTAGGATCTACTATTGTAGGAATGTTATATGTATTTAGTGGTGCTCCTAAGGGAAAAGTAGGCGAATTTATTGTTGCCCTTTCAAATGCAAAGATGTCCGGAGCTTCTTCATCTTTATTTTTTAAAGGTGTTTTATGTAATATTTTAGTTTGTTTAGCAGTATTGGCCTATATCAAGATGAAAAGTGAATCAGGAAAATTAATAATGATATTTTGGTGTCTATTTGCATTTATTACATCTGGATATGAACATAGTATAGCAAATATGTCTATATTTACTGTTGGTCTATTGCTTAATCATGGACCTGAAGTATCCTTAGCTGGGTATGGGCACAATATGCTTTGGGTAAGTTTGGGGAATCTTGTAGGTGGAGGAGCTATAGGATTAGTATATTGGTATATGGGAAGAAAATCTAAATAGTTTTTTTATAAAAATATAAATTGGAGGGATGAATTTGAAAATTTCAATGAATAACGTTAGTTTTAATGAAAGTTTAAAAAAATTGGAAAAAAAATATAAGATATATGCTCCTAAACTTTTTCCATTTGCAGGGAGAACTTCTGATACAGATTTAGTAAGATACGCTGAGGTGTCAACTATAGAAGAGATGGTATTTGATAAAAAGTGTGATTTTTCACCAAAAGAAATATTATTACCACAAAATGAAACTATGTTTTATTTTACAGAAAAAGAATATAAAGAACCTGATATAGAAGAAAAAGATACTTTAGTATTTTTAAAATCTTGTGATCTTCACAGTGTTAAAAGATTTGATGAAATTTATTTAAAAAATAAATTTTCTGATATTTACTATGCTCAAAGAAGAGAAAAAATAAAATTTGTAGTAGTAGGATGTAAAACAGGTTTTGATAGTTGTTTCTGTGTAAGCATGGGAACTAATATTCCTGAAAATTATAGCATGGGAATAAATATAAGAGATAATGAAGTAGAGTTGGAAATTTTAGATGAAAAATTAAAAGATAGTTTTAATGGAGAAGAAAAAAACTTTAAAATAGATACAGTAACTAAAAATAAAATTGAATTAAATATTCCAAATGAAATAAATTTAGAAGATGTAATAGATTTAAAATTATGGAGAGAATATGATAAAAGATGTGTAGCTTGCGGTAAATGTAATTTTGTCTGTCCAACTTGTACATGCACGACTACTCAAGATATATTTTATGCAGAAAATGAAAATACTGGTGAAAGAAAAAGAGTATGGGCATCATGCCATGTAGATGGATTTACAGATATGGCAGGAGGTCATGAATTCAGAAAAAAACATGGAGATAGGATGAGATTTAAAACTATGCATAAGATTGGAGATTTTAAAAAGAGATTTGGATATCATATGTGTACAGGTTGTGGAAGATGTGATGATGCATGTCCTGAACATATTTCTTTCTCAAATTGTATTAAAAAACTTATAGCAGAATTAGGAGGAGAAAATGAATAATATTTATATGCCAAAACCTTATAAAATTTTAAGTATTAAAAAAGCAACAAACATAGAATGGCTTTTTAAAGTAGAATTTGATAAAACAGATGAAATCAACTATGGTCAGTTTATTCAAATATCTATTCCTAAAGTTGGAGAAGCTCCTATTTCAGTAACAGATTTTAATATAGAAGAAGGATGGATTGAATTTTTAATTCGAAAAGTAGGGAAAGTTACTGATGTTTTGTTCAATTTAAAGGCAGGAGATATATTATTTTTAAGAGGTCCCTATGGAAACGGATTTCCATTTGATGAAAAATATAAAGATAAACATCTAGTAATTGTAGCAGGAGGGTCTGGATGTGGGCCTGTAAGATCTATGATTAATGCAGTTCATAAAAAATTTAAATCTGTTAAAAAAATGGAACTTATTTTAGGATTTAAAGACACGAACTGCATACTTTTTGAAGATGATATCGCAGATTGGCAAAAAGAAAATAATTTAGTACTTACTGTGGATAAATTATGTGAAGGGGATGCTTGTGATTTAGGAATTAGTGAAGGACTAGTAACACAACATGTTGATAAATTAGATCTAACAGATATAAATGATTTAGAAGTTGTAATAGTAGGTCCTCCTATAATGATGAAGTTTGCAGCAATGGAATTTGAAAAACATGGAGTACCAGAAGAAAAAATATGGTTATCATTCGAAAGAAAAATGTCATGTGCTGTAGGAAAGTGTGGTCATTGTAAAATAGATGAAACATATATATGTTTAGAAGGTCCGGTATTTAATTACACAAAAGGGAAAAAACTTTTAGATTAAGGGGGAGATAACTTTGGATATTAATATAAAAAAAATAAAAAAAAATGCCTATAGAGTGAGTAAAGATAGAAATGTAACTGCTTTAAGAGTAAGAGTACCTGGAGGTGAAATAACAGGAGATTTAGTAGATATAGTTTCTAAAATAGCAAATACTTATGGAGATGGAAGGATTCATTTGACAACTAGGCAAGGATTTGAAATACTTGGAATTAAATGGGAAGATATCGATAAGGTAAATCTTATGGTAGCTCCTCTAATGGATAAGTTAGAAATAAACCATGTAGATGCTAATGCAGGTTATCCTGCTTCTGGGACAAGAAATATAGTTGCTTGTATTGGAAATAAAGTCTGTTTAAAAGGTCAGTATGATACTACTGCATTTGCAAAAAAAATAGAAAAAGCAATATTTCCTCATGATTTTCATTTTAAAGTTGCTTTTACAGGCTGTCCAAATGATTGTCAAAAAGTAAGAAGTAATGATTTTGGAATAATAGGAATGGCATTACCCATATTTGATCCATCAAAATGCATATCTTGTGGAAGATGTGAAAAAAAATGTAAAGGATTATCTACAGGGGCTATAAAGATGGTTAACTATAAACCTCAAAGAGACCATGATAGATGTATAGGTTGTGGAGAATGTGTTTTAAATTGTCCTACATCTGCATGGACTAGAGATTCTAAAAAATATTATAGATTAGCTATAATGGGAAGAACAGGAAAAAGAAATCCTCGTCTAGCTGAAGATTGGATTATATGGACCGATGAAACCAGTATTATAAAGATAATTAAAAATACTTATGATTATGTTGATAAATTTATTGATAGGAGCTTGCCAAAAGAGCATATAGGGTATATAGTAGATAGAACAGGATTTATGGAGTTTAAAAAATGGGCTTTAAAAGGTGTAGATCTACCTGAACATTCTGTTATGAAAAATAATGTATATTGGTCTGGTATAAAATATCCTGGAATAAAGTAGGTGATTTAGTATGAGAGGAATTGTAGTAGTAACACATGGGAGTAGAGTCTTAGAAGTAAATGAAAAATTTAAAGAGTTAATTGAAATTTTGATTAAAAAGACAGGAAGAGATATAAGAGGTGCTAATTTGACTCTAGCTCCTCCAAAGTTAGAAGATGTTCTAGAAGCTATGTATGTTGAAGGATTTAGAGAAATTACAGTAATTCCTTATTTCCTATCTAATGGATCTCATGTGTCAAAAGATATTCCTAAAATTTTAAAAGATATGGAATCAAAATTTGAAAATTTAAGATTTTCACTAGAAAGTTCACTATTATTTAATTCACTTGTAATAAAAGCTGTAGAAGAAAAAATCAATAGTAATTAGATTTTAAGCTCTAGTATAAAAGACTAGGGCTTTTTCTAATTGAATATATATTGATAAAGGTGAAATATTTTTTAATACAAAATAAATATTTCTATGATTAATATTTAATAATAACTTATATCTAATGAAAAACAAAAAATATTTTTATAATCATTACAATTTTACTTGATTATATGGTATAGATATACTATACTAGTATTAGAAAAAATAAAACTGGAGGAGATTATGAATATAAAATTAGTAAAAAATTTTAATAAGATCTACGATGCATACGTAATTCCAAAATTTGAAGGCGAAGTAAATGTATATGATGGTTTAAATGATGAAGAAAAAATGATTTTAGAAAAACTAATTGAGAAAAAAGAATTCACTGGGAAGATAAAAACATCAATTAACTGTGAAATGATGCATAAGGGTAAATTAGTTACTATAATTTATATTGGTCTTGGGAAAAGAGAAAAATTAAAACCTTATGATATAATAGAATCTTTTTATAAAGAACTTAAAAATTTGGATGGAGAAATTTTAATAGAAACTCATGGTTTAGAAATTTCTCAAGTTGTAGAAGCTGTACATTATGCTAAATATGACTTTGATAAATACAAAACTGATAAAAAAGATAAAAAAGAAGTTAATTTTGAGATTCTTGTAGATGAAGATACGAACGATATTTTTGAAGGGACTGTATTAGCTGAATCTGTAATGTTAACAAGGGATTTGGTAAATGAACCGGCAAATGTTATTTATCCTGAAAGTTTAGCTAATGAAGTTAAAACATTAGGTGAAAAGTATAATTTTGAAGTAGAGATATTTAATGAAGAAAAGATAACAGAATTAAAAATGGAAGCATTTTTATCAGTGGCCAGAGCCGCTGAAAAAAGACCTAAGTTTATAGTAATGAGATACTTAGGAGATCCTGCTAATCCTACAGAAATAAATGGTCTAGTAGGGAAAGGTTTAACATACGATACAGGTGGATTATCATTAAAACCTAGTGCAGGAATGTCTAATATGAAAACAGATATGGGTGGAGCTGCAACAGTAATAGGAACTATGTGTGCTATATCTAGAATGAAAGTTAAAAAAAATATAGTGACTGTAGTTGCTGCATGTGAAAATTCAATTGGTGGAAATGCCTATAGACCAGGTGATATTATTGGAACTATGGCTGGAAAAACTATAGAGGTAGATAATACAGATGCTGAAGGAAGACTAACTCTTATTGATGCAGTGCATTATATTATTAATCATGAAAATGTAAAAGAAGTAATAGATGTTGCGACACTTACAGGAGCAGTATTAGTAGCTTTAGGGATGACAACAACTGGAGTATTAGCCAACAATGATAAGATGTATAAAAACTTAGAAAAAGCTTCTGAAACTGTCGGTGAAAGGGTGTGGAGATTACCTAATTTCCCTGAATATAAAGAATTATATAAATCTAAGATAGCAGACTTAAAAAATACAGGTGGAAGATTTGGTGGAAGTATCACTGCAGGAATGTTTATAGAAGAATTTGTAGGGGAAACTCCTTGGATGCATCTTGATATTGCAGGAACTTCATCTACAGATGCCCCATATGGTTATTATACTTATGGTGGAACAGGACAAATAGTAAGAACTCTTTATAATTACTATTTAAAAAAATAAAACTAGTTAAAGATAACCATAAAAATCTTTAAGTAAATTAATAATTTTTT
>DDQV01000090.1 GCA_002342785.1 Fusobacteriaceae bacterium UBA2433
TAAATATATTAGGAGTAATTATACTATGAATAAAATGTTAAAGAGAATAATCGAAATAACAGTTTTAATAATAATATTAATATATTTTTATTTTTTTACCTTTCAATTATCTCACGATAGATTAATAATAAAAGAAAGTAAGGCAGTTATATCTATTGGAGACTTAAATAGTAAAAAAGTAAAAAGTTATTATCAAAGTTATAAAAAAATTACTCAAACTGATCTTGGAGATTCACAAAAATGGGTGAAATATATAAAAGGATTAGACCTTATTTATTTTAATGATTTTGAAATTAAAAATAAAGAAGATAAAGAAGTTCTGGTCATAAACTTAGGTTGGTTTTATCCTATAGCTAAACTTAAGCAAACAGAGTATTTTGATAATTTAGAAAAAAACTATTTTTCCTTAAAAGACATTTATCAAAAAAAATTAAAAACAGAATATGATATTGATAAAAAAATTTATATGACTAATTATAAAGGTTATTATTTTATATCAGATGACAGAAAAAAACTATCTGATTATTTAAAATTAATCGAAAAAAAAGAGATGAATAAAAATATATCTTCTAAAATAAAAGGAAATGTTTTAGGAGAAGTAGTTATAGATTTAAAAGGAATAAAACAAGGATTAGATAGCATAAACGTAAATATTGATTATAAGAATAATGGATTGTCTATAGATGGATATTTATATGGGAATTTAAAGTTTTCAAAATATTTTAATGGAATAGAAAAACAGGATAGAAAATTGGAAAAATATATAGGAAATGATAGAATATATATTACTAGTAATGATTTTAAAAGTTTGGCAGGATTTATTAAAGAAAATATAAATTCGGAAATAAATTCAATGCTATCTTTAATAAAAATATTTACAGGAAAAGATTTTGAAGATTATGTAGATAAAATAGATGGAGAAATTATTTATGATTATGCAAAAGAACAAATGATACTTCCTATAAAAGAGGAAAAGGATTTTAAAGACCTTATAGAAGTCTTTGTTAAAAAAACTGGAAATAAATATCTTTTAAGTAATGGTAAAACAATAGAAATAAAAAATAATGTTATTTATTACAATGGAATTATGCCTGAAGGAAATGTTGTTTATAAAGGAGATGAATTTTTAAATATATCTTTAAATTTAGGTTTATATAGTTTAATTTTAAAAGATATATATATTAATATAGCAGGAACTGTAGAAGAAAATAAAATAAAAATAGGAACTATTATTACAAATAAAAAATTATTTGAAATATATAATAGAATGGAGGGGAAAAATGATTAAAATTCACAATACACTTACAAAAAAAATAGAGGAGTTCATTCCTATAGAACCCGGAAAAGTAAAAATGTATGTTTGTGGGCCAACAGTCTATAATTATATTCATATAGGAAATGCAAGACCTGCAATTTTTTTTGATACTGTAAGAAGATACTTTGAATATAGAAATTATAAAGTTACATATGTACAAAATTTTACTGATGTAGATGATAAAATGATAGAAAAAGCTAACGCTGAAGGGGTGGAAGTAAAAGATATAGCTGATAAATATATTAGTGCTTATTTAGAAGATACAAAAAAAGTTAATTTGAAAGAAGAAGGAATGATAAGACCTAAGGCTACTGATCATATTAAAGAAATGATAAAATCTATTAATATATTAATAGATAAAGAATTTGCTTACGAGTCTCAAGGTGATGTATATTTTGATGTGGAAAAATATAATGAACACTATGGTGAATTATCTGGTCAAAAAATTGAAGATTTAAAGGCTGGAGCGAGAATAGAAGTTACTGATATAAAAAAATCATCGGTAGATTTTGCACTTTGGAAATCAGCGAAAAAAGGAGAACTTTCTTGGGAATCTCCTTGGGGAAAAGGAAGACCAGGTTGGCATATTGAGTGTAGTGCAATGAGTAAAAAATATTTAGGAGCAACATTCGATATTCATGGAGGGGGACAAGATCTTATATTCCCACATCATGAAAATGAGATAGCTCAGTCTAAATGTTCTTATGGTGGAGATTACGCTAGGTATTGGATTCATAATGGATATATCAATATAAAAGGTCAAAAAATGTCTAAATCTAAAGGTAATTTCTTTCTTTTACGTGAAATTTTAGACGACTACGAAGGTAAAGTAGTTAGATTTTTTATGCTTTCATCACATTATAGAAAACCAATTGATTTTTCAGAAGTAGAATTAAATATGGCTAAGAGTGCGATAAATAGGATTGAAAATAGTATGTTAGCCATGCTTGAAAAATTTGATACTGAAATTTCAACTGAAGGAAGAGATGGATCGGAATTAAAAATTATATTAGAAAATTCTAAATTAAAATTTATAGAAGCTATGGATGAAGATTTTAATACTGCACAAGCAATTGGAGTATTATTTGAGCTTATAAAAAAAGTTAATAAATCTATGGAGGAAAAAATAAATACTGATGGGAAAATAATCTTGAAAGAGATATATGTATTTATAAAAACTATTTTGATAGATGTATTAGGAGTTGAAATTGTAATAAAAAAACAAATTAGAGATCTTAGTGTAGAATTAATTGACCTTATAAAAGAAATCAATATAGAAAATCCAATAAAAGAAAATAAAGAGAATATAACAATAGAATTGATTGAATTTTTAATAGAGAAAAGAAAGATTGCTAAAAAAGATAAAAACTTTGCTTTATCAGATAAAATTAGAGATAAGATGGCTAAAATTGGTGTAAAAATAAAAGATGGAAGGGAAAAAACTACATGGACAATATAAAGATAAAAGAATTAAATGGGTTAGCATTAGCCTATTTAGGAGATGCTGTTTGGGAATTAAGACTTAGAGAAAAATTTGTAGCAAAAAATCTTAAAGTAAAAGATTTAAACAAATTAGTAAAAGCTCATGTAAGTGCAGTAGCACAAAGCAAAATATATTTAAAAATAGTAGATGAATTAGAGGATAGTTATAGAGATTGTGCTAGAAGAGCTAGAAATTCTAATATTTCAACTTTCCCAAAATCGTGTACTATAAAGGAATATAAAAATGCGACAGCATTTGAAGCACTTATCGCTATGTGCTATATTAATAAAAGGGAAGATATGATAGAAAAAATTATGACAGATCATGTATTTAAAAAGGAAAATTATGAAAAATAAAAAAATTATGTTACAGAAAAAAAAAGAAAATTCTAGAATTATGAAAGAAAAAGAAAAAGAAGAAATACTTATATATGAAAAAGAAAATGATATTAAAAAAGGAGATGAAGAGAAAAAAATGAAAAAAAAAAGTAAGTTTAAATTTAATATTAGTTTTCCAGGGTTTAGATTTCAAAAAAGTATAGGAATAGATTTAGGAACTGCAAATACACTGGTGTATGACAAACAAAAAGAAAAAATTGTTTTAAATGAACCGTCTGTAGTGGCAATAGATAGAGAAACAAAAAAGGTCTTGGCAGTAGGAAAAGAAGCTAAAGATATGTTAGGGAAGACACCAGATCATATAATGGCTGTAAGGCCATTAAGAGAAGGAGTAATAGCAGATTATGACATTACAGAAGCAATGATTAAATACTTTATAAAAAAAGTGTTTGGAAAATATAATATGATACTGCCAGAGGTAATGATTTGTGTGCCAATAGAAGTAACTGGTGTAGAAAAAAGAGCTGTATTAGAAGCTGCAATTTCAGCTGGAGCAAAGAGAGCTTATTTAATAGAAGAAGCTAGAGCTGCTGCACTAGGTGCAGGGATAGATATCTCAGCACCAGAAGGAAATATGATAGTAGATATTGGCGGAGGATCTACAGATATAGCTGTAATTTCATTAGGTGGGACTATTGTGAGTAAATCGATTAGGATTGCAGGAAATAATTTCGATGAGGATATTATTAAATATATAAAGCGAAGACATAATTTATTGATTGGAGAAAAGACTGCTGAAGAAATTAAAATTAAAATAGGTACAGCAATTCCACTAGAAGAAAATGAGACGATGATAATAAAGGGAAGAGATCTTATGACTGGATTGCCAAAACCATTAGAAATTAGTTCTAGTGAAGTATTGGAAGCTATTAAAGATTCGTTAGATGCTATAGTAACTAGCGTTAAGCAAGTTTTAGAGAAAACACCACCAGAGTTATCGGCTGATATAGTAGATAAAGGAATAGTTATGGCAGGAGGGGGATCGATGATTAGAAATTTTCCAGAATTACTAGCAAAAAATACTCTTTTAAAAGTAGTTTTAGCAGGAAATGCGCTTGAATCGGTGGTATTAGGTGCTGGTTTAGCTCTTGATAAATTAGATGTTCTTAGAAAAATAGAGAAGGCTGAAAGATAATGTTAGATAATTTAGTTTTTGGGGATAAAATCAAATTATTTCTAAAAAATGAGTTAAAGCAAGAAAAAGAAGCTGGAACTTATCTTTTATACGGAGATAGAGGAACTGATTTATTAGGAGTGGCTACAGCATTTGCTATGGCAATGAATTGTCCAAAATTAAAAAATGACTATTGTGGTGTTTGTGAAGTGTGCAAAAAAATAGAGCATGGAAATTATGTTGATTTAGAAATTATAGGTCTTCTTCAAGGAGAAAGTAAAGTTGGAATAGATAAAATAAAAAATGTTATATATAAAGCTTCTAGCTCGAGTTATGAAGGAAGAAAAAAAGTTTTTATTATAAAAGATATTGAAAGTATGAATAAGTACTCTTCAAATGCTCTCTTGAAAATAATAGAGGAACCTCCTAAAGGAACCTTTTTTATTTTTATATCTAATACTCTGAATATTTTATCGACTATTTTATCTAGATCTATTGTTATAAAAGTTGAAAAACCATCTATAAAGGATCTTGAAGTTACAGAGGAAATATATAATTTTTTTATGGGAAATACAAAAGAAATATTAGAGTGGAAAAAGGAAAAATTTGATCTTGATCAAGTTAAATCTTATAATAGTTTAATCGAATCTTTAAAATTATATCTTGAAGAAAAAGAATTAAAATATAAAATTGATTTATTAAAAGGAATAGATGACTATATATATAATATAAAAAAAATAAAAAAATCAGAAAAAATTTCCATGATTTTAGATTTGTTATATGTTTTACAAAATGAAAAATTAGTAGAAAATAGATCCCATGAGAGAAAAATAATTGAAAAGTTAATGTATATATTTATAATAAAATTAAAAAATCCTAAATCTACAGAAAAATTATTAGAGTTAAAGCAAAATTTAAAAAAAAATATTAATATTCAAGGGTCGTTAACTTTATTTTTTTTAAACTTTTAAATTAATATTAGTGTGATGGTTTAAAGATTTATATTAAAATTAATATATACATTTATAAAATTTATTCTGAATGCTGATGTTTCGTTGTGTTATATTTTTAAATTTACTATCAAAATTAATTTTGATAGTAAACTTATTTTTTAAGGTTTTTATGATCAAGAAACATCAGTTAATTATTAGAAAACAAAAAAATATTACAAAAGTTATATAAAGAACTAACTCTTAAAAAAAATAAAAAAAAGCTTGACGAAAAG
>DDQV01000034.1 GCA_002342785.1 Fusobacteriaceae bacterium UBA2433
GGAGTTCTAATTAGAACTCCTTTAATTGTATTTTATAATAAGTAAAATTTATAAATTATTTTTTTGATGCATTGACAAATGCTACAAATAATTTCCGTGCATTGGGATCTGTTTTTAAAAGTTGTTCTGGATGCCACTGAACTGCAATCCCAAAATCTAGTCCTTTTATCTCTATTGCCTCAATTAATTCATCTACACTTGTGGCAATTGATAAAAGACCCTTACCTAATCTTTCAATTCCTTGATGGTGAGCACTATTTACTAATATTTTTTCCTTTCCCAATATCTTATGAATCAATGTATCTTTTTTTATACTAACTTCATGTACAGGTGTATCATAGGGAGTTTTTTGAAGATGTTGTAATGTCATTCCTACCTCTTTAGCTCCTAAAATATCTTGTTTTAAAGTTCCACCTAATGCAACATTTATAAGTTGCATTCCCCTACAAATTCCTAATACTGGTTTATTTTCTTTTAAAATTGCTTTAAAAAGATTTAATTCTAATTCATCTCTCTTAGGAGAAATTTCATCAGAACAATCATATAAAGGTTGACCATATAGACTAGGATTAATATCTTGACCACCGGTAAAAAGAAATCCATCAAATTTTTTTACAAGTGCTTTAATATCATTTTTACTTTTTACAAAAGGTAGCATAACTGGCAAACCACCACCTTCAAAAATACCATTCATATAGTGTTCAGCAATATAGATTCGTTTTTCTACTGCATTGTACTGAGGCATAACCCCAATCAATGGTTTTTTTTTCATCCTTTCACCTCTAATAATTTTTTTGATTTTTAAAATTAGCCACAGTTATATTGGTGTTGTTAATTGGATATTTAAAATGAAATATAAAATCGATGAATTAAAAATATTACTTTAGCTCTCTATAAAGATACATTTGATATAGAAATTTTTAAGCTTATTCTTTTTTTATTTCGGCCCATACATCACTTGCAGCTCCAATTACACATTTGTCATCTACTCTCATAGATAATCGTTTTGAACATCTAACTATTTCTTTTGTCATTAAATCTTTTGGAATTGCCATGACTGTTTGCTTAACATATTCATTAAAAATATCGTCACTAGGCAGATAATAATAAAAAGACCATTTACCATCTTTTTTCTCGTAGATTAAATTTGAATTTTTTAAAATTTTTAAATGCTTTGATACATTATATTGACTCTCCTCTAGCACATCAATTATTTCAGATACACTTATTTTTGAATCGATTGATAATAATAACCACATTATTTTAAGTCTTGTTAGATCTGATAATGCTTTAAAAGTTGTTGTATAACGTTCAAATGGATTTATTTCAATATTTTTCATGTATACCTCCCTATACTTTATATATGCTTGGTTTAGCATACACAAAGTATACAGCTTTTAAAATTATTTGTAAAGAAACCATTAGAAGTCATTTAGATAAACATAAATAAAATTCCACCAGAGATAGCAAGAGTTAATACTGTTAGTGTAAATGCTATAATTCCTTTTGGTTTTAACATAGAAGATAGAATTGCAAGTTCTGGTAAACTAGCACCAGTTCCACCAATTAAAAGTGCTATGGCAGCACCCATACTCATTCCTTTTGTGAGTAAGATACTCAAAAGTGGAATTGCCATCTCAATACGTAGATATAAAGGTATTCCTATTGCAGCTGCCACAGGAATTGCATACCATGAATCACCACCAACATATCTTTCAACAATACTGCTTGGAATAAAAGCTAATGCAATTCCACTTATTGCTGCACCTAATAAAGCATATGGTGCAATTTGTTTAAATAATGCAGTAGCAAATCGAATTGCTCCTTTAAATTTAGCCTTATGACCTCCTTCAGTCACAACTCCACAACATCCACCACCATCAGAAATAGTTATATCTATTTCTGAATCTACAGTAGTGCTAGCACAACAACTACTTGTTTTTAAAGGTGCACTATTATTAGAAGATTCACCACATGATCTAGTTTTTTTCTTTTCGGCAGCTATTTCTGCCAAATTTTTAACTTGGTGTCTAATTTTACTTCTTCCTACTGTAAGTCCAGCTAAAATTGCCCCACCAAATGTCCACAGGAAGTATATAAGAGCAACTTTAAAACCAAAAGTTCCAAATATTATTCCAACCACAACAAAGTTTGATAAAGGTGCTGAAATTAAAAATGGTAATACAGTTGTAAAAGGTGCTGACATCTCTATCATTCCCATTGCAACTGGAACCATAGAAGCACTACAAAATGGTGTTAATATTCCAATTGATGCTCCTGTTATTGCACCCATAATAGTACTTTGACCCTTTAATTTTTTTTGAAACTTCTCTTGAGGTATATATTCCTTAATAAGTCCTGTAACTACTGATATTATCGCTATTATAATAATAAGTGCAGAACCTACATGCAAAAACTCCCCAAGAGCTATTGAAAATTGTTCGTTCTTAATGATAAAACCTCCATTTTTTATATATGCTCATAAGCGCTATTAAGCATTTGTATATAATACTATTTAATTTTTTAATTGTCAATCATTAATTATAACTTCTTATTTTCCTTTTAAGGCCCTCCTAAAAAGTTCCCCTTGTGTTTATACATTTAAAGAATATCCACCCCCTAGAATTAAGCCTTCTAACCATTGGTATTACTGGGAT
>DDQV01000013.1:0-1391 GCA_002342785.1 Fusobacteriaceae bacterium UBA2433
GAAAAAAAAATTAATTATAGGAATATTTTTTATCTTAAATATTTTTATTTTTGCTAAAGAAACATATATAAAGGGAAAAATTATCTCTATATTAAAAAAAGAAAAATTAGTTGATGATGAATACCTTAGTTCTGTGACTGATTTTCGTGTAAAAATTATGGAAGGAAAGGATAAGGGAAAAATATTAACAATTTCCCATCCAACTTATAGGGAAAAACAATATAATCTAACTTTTAAACCTAATATGGATGTTGTTATATATGAAGATGGTGGAGAAAACTATATTGTTGAAAGGGACAAGAGAACTAGTTTGTATTTTTTAATCTCTCTTTTTTTAGGATTAACAATATTAATTGCAAGAAAACAAGGTTTAAAAGCAATAATATCTTTAGGAATAACGGGATTTTTAATATTTAAATTTATGATTCCTGGAATTATTCTAGGATTTTCTCCTATTATGATCTCAATAATTATCTTATCGATATCCTCTGTGGTTACTATATTTTTTATGACTGGATTTAATTCTAAGGGAGTTATAGCTATCTTAGGCACTTTAGGAGGAGTTATTTTTGCTGGGATCTTATCTATATTTTTTTCAAAGACCATGGGGTTTACAGGATATACAACTATGGAAAGTATAAACTATGCATCTCTTATGAAAAATATAGATTTAAAGGAACTGATATCAGCAGGAGTAATTATAGGAAGTGCAGGAGCAGTAATGGATGTTTCTATGTCAATCTCTTCAGCTCTTTCAGAGATAAAAGTTCATAGACCAAATATAACATCTTTAGAATTATATGGTTCTGGAATGAGAATAGGTAGAGATATTATAGGAACAATGATTAATACTCTTATACTAGCATACATAGGAGGATCACTTTTTACCATAATGATCTTAACAATCCAGCAAAATGATTTTCCCAGTATTAGGATATTAAATTTTGAATTTGTAGGAGTAGAATTTCTCAGAGCTTTTTGTGGAAGTATAGGAATACTCATAGCTGTTCCATTTACTTCATTTTTAGCTTCTAAGATCTATATAGGAAAAAAATAAAGATAAAAACTTCAGAGAAAGAAAAAACTTGCCACTAATCTACACAAATTAAATTATTATACTGCTATAACACAGGAGCTCTTTTTGACACAAATCTAAAGTAAAAATCTTTCATCACTAAGAAAAGAGATAAAGAGGTGCACAAAGGAAAACCTTTTTGTCACGAATTGCACGAATAAACACGAAGGAAAAACTAGAGAGTAGATTATTATAGGATTCTACTACCAGAGCACAGGAGCTTTTTTGAAACAGATCTAAAGTAAAAATCTTTCATCACTAAGAAAAGAGATAAAGAGGTACACAGAGGAAAACCTTTTTTGTCACGAATTGCACG
>DDQV01000013.1:1483-3581 GCA_002342785.1 Fusobacteriaceae bacterium UBA2433
ATTATTATAGGATTCTACTACTAGAGCACAGGAGCTTTTTTTGAAACAGATCTAAAATAAAAATCTTTCATCACTAAGAAAAGAGATAAAGAGGTGCACAGAGGAAAACCTTTTTTGTCGCAGATTATACACACATCTTCTGCAAAATTGAAATTGAGTTGGACACGTTATATTAAAGACATTAATAATAGTGGTTTGTATATTAAGAAATAGATTTAATTATAAAAATTCTATTTAGTACGCTAAATTGGGCAGATATCGTCTGCTTAATTTAAATTGAATTGAGAATAATATATTGAGTAAAGAAAATTATATAAAATAGAAATCATTAATAATAATTGGAGTTTAAAAGATTTAATTGATTCTATAAGTTTATAGTAGTAATATTAAAGAGAATAAAAAATTAAGAAGTACATGGAAAATAGAACTCTTTTAGAGAACACAATTAATTTTGAATAATAAAAAATATTGAAATGCAGGAGATAGAAATGAAATAAAAATAAAAAAATAATATGTATTAGATATTGTTTTTCTTAATGAAAATAATTAAAGTGTGAAGGAAGAGTAATAAAAACTTATTTTGAGTAGAAAAATTAAAAAGTAAAATATAGTTTTAAATGAAATCAGTTTGGAGGTGGTAGAGTTCATGATCAGTTTTATTAAAGATAATAATAAAAGAGGAACAGTAGGAGATATTTTAAAAAATAAAATTATGAGAGGTTCTAAATTATCGATAGTATCAGCTTATTTTACTATCTATGCATATAAAGAATTAAAAGAAAAAATGGATTGTGTAGAATCATTGGATTTTTTATTTGGAGAGCCAACTTTTATAAAACAGATGAATCCAGATTTAATGAAACAGAAAGAATTCACTATAGAAGATAGTACCTATGAAATAAATTTGAAAAATAGATTATTTCAAAAATCAGTAGCGAAAGAATGCCATGATTGGATAGAAAAAAAAGTAAATATTAAGTCTATGAAAAAACCAAATTTTTTGCATGGAAAAATGTATCATATAGAAAATCCGAATAGAGATCCTATTTCAGTAATGGGGAGTTCTAATTTTACTTATAGTGGATTAGGATTTGGGAAAAGTAAAAATATAGAATTGAATCTTGAAATGCAAGATAAAAGGGATATTTTAGATTTAAAAAATTGGTTTGATGAAATATGGGATGATAAAACAGGATTAGCAGAAGACGTAAAGGATGAAGTGCTAGGGTATTTAAATAAATTATATAAAGAAAATAGTCCTGAGTTAGTATATTTATTGACTATTTATAATGTCTTTTCAAATCATTTAGAGGAAGAGGATGTTTTTTTAGAAGATAAAATAGGATTTAAAGAAACTAAAATATGGAATTTATTATATGACTTTCAAGTAGATGGTGTAAAAGGAGCTATAAAAAAATTAGAAAAGTTGAATGGATGTATTTTAGCAGATAGTGTTGGTTTGGGAAAAACATTTGAAGCATTAGCAGTGATAAAATACTACGAGCTCAGAAACGCAAGAGTTTTGGTGTTATGTCCTAAGAGATTAGGGAACAACTGGAGTCAATATAAAGAGAATGTCGTGGGGAATATAGTAGAGGAAGATAGGTTTTCATATGATATTATGTATCATACTGATTTAAGCCGTGAGGCAGGAAAAACAGAATATGGATTAGATATTTCTAGATTAAATTGGGGAAATTATAATTTAGTCGTAATAGATGAATCACATAATTTTAGAAATAATAGAGCTATAAAAAACAAACAGACTAGGTACCAAAAATTAATGGAAGAAGTTATGAAAAAAGGAATAAAAACAAAAGTTTTATGACTTTCAGCAACTCCTATTAATAATAATCTTACTGATTTAAAAAATCAAATAGATTTAATAACACAACAAAATCCATATTCATTAAGTGAGCTAGGGATAGATAATATACATACAACTTTAAAAAGAGGACAGAAAAAATTCACTAATTGGTCTGTAGAGAAAAATAAAGGAGAAAAAAAAGAATTGTTAGAAGCATTAGATTCAGATTTTTTTAAATTATTAGATGAATATACAATTTCAAGATCTAAAAAACATATTGAAAAATTTTAT
>DDQV01000038.1 GCA_002342785.1 Fusobacteriaceae bacterium UBA2433
CTAATATTATCAGCTACTATCCATAAATTCACTCCATTTTCCACACTAAAATCTCTTCTTATTCTTCCAACGAATACTTCATCAAATCCACTGGCATTTATGGCCATAGGATAAATATTATTTTTTACATCATCTTGTAGGACAATTCCTTTTTTATTTTTAAATGCTTCCTTTAATTCTGTCAGATCAAATTCTTTTTCAAATTCTAAATTAACTGATACAGAATGAGAATTTTCCACAGGAACTCTTACACATGTAGAAGTAATAGGAAGATTTCGTTTTCCCAAAATCTTTCTAGTTTCATCAATCATTTTTAATTCTTCCTTAGTGTAACCATCTTCTGTAAACTCATCTATATGTGGAAGACAATTAGAAGCTATAGGATAGGGGTAATTAGAAGGTTTCATTCCTTTTAATCCATTTTTTAAATCTTCTACTCCAGCTACTCCAGACCCTGAAACAGCTTGATAAGTAGAATATACTATTCTTTTTATTCCATAGAGATCATCTAAAACCTTTAAGGGAACAACTACTTGAATAGTTGAGCAATTAGGATTAGCAATCAATAAATGATCTTTTGCAGCTCCTGGATTTACTTCTGGAACAATTAAAGGAATAGTTGGATCCATCCTCCAAGCACTACTATTATCTATTACTGTAATCCCATGGGAAACAGCAATAGGAGCCATTTTTTTACTGAGATTTCCTCCTGCAGAAAATAAAGCTATATCTATCTCTTTATTAAAAGATTCTGGTGTAAGTTCTTCTACTATATATGTCTTATTTTGAAAATTAATTTTTTTCCCCTTAGACCTAGATGATGCTAGAAGATAGAGATTATTAATAGGAAAATTTCTTTCCTCTAAAACTTTAAGAAATGTTCTACCAACCATTCCAGTAGCTCCAACAATGGCAATATTATATTTTTTCATATTATCCTCCTAAATGAATTGATTTAATTTAGTATTTTTATAAATTAAATTCTTTAGCTAACATTCCAGTAGCAATTTTTTTATGATCTTTAGAAATTGTACACGAGATACTAATTTCAGAAGTAGTTATGTGATAAAAAGGAACTTTATTTTTAGCTAGAGTATTAAATACTTTTGCTGCTACTCCAGAATGACTAACCATTCCAATTCCAACTAATGAAATCATAATTAATTCAGATTTAATTTCTATAAAAATTTCTTGAAATTTATTTTTTAACTCATCAAGAGCTTGTTTTAAAAGAGATTCTTCTCTTTTAAAACAACTAAAAGAAAGATCTAAAAAACCAGTAGAGGTAATATTTTGAGTGATCATATCAATATTTAACTCATACTTTCCTAAAGTATTAAAAATATTTGCTACAGCATCTTCTGAATAAGGAAGATGTTGTATATTGACCATAAAAATATCTTCATTTAAGGTAATCCCGGTAATAGGTTTATCTTCCATTATTTCATCTTGATTTAATATAAGAGTGCCATCATGAGCTCTTAAACTTTCACCTACATAAATAGGAACGTTATATTTTTTACCTAGTTCAACAGCTCTCGTCTCCATTATACCAGCTCCTAAATTTGCCATTTCCATCATCTCCTCATAAGATATTTTATTTATTTTTTTAGCATTAGAATATACTCTAGGGTCAATACTATAAATTCCATCAACATCAGTATAAATTTCGCAACGTGCCCCTAAACTAGCTGCTAAAGCTACAGCACTAGTATCTGATCCGCCCCTTCCTAAAGTAGTTATATCACCGTTTTGATTCATACCTTGAAACCCAGCTACAATGACTATTTTTCCATTATTTAAATGGGTATTTATCACTTTAGGATCGATACTCTTGATTCTACTTTTAGTATGATGACCTATAGTAACTATTCCTGCTTGAGACCCTGTAAGGGATATAGAATTTTGTCCAAATTCATTTAAAGCCATCGATAAAAGAGCAATAGTTTGTTGTTCTCCAGTAGCCATTAGACTATCTAATTCCCTTATATTTGGTGCTTTAGATATTTTTTTAGCCATTTCAATTAATTTATTAGTTGTCTTCCCCATTGCAGAAGCAACTACAACAATTTTTTGTCCTGAATCACTCAATTTTGAAATATGGGCAGCTACATTTTTTATTTTATTCAAGTCAGCTAATGAACTTCCTCCATATTTTTGTACGACGATCATATTTATTTCCTCCTAAAAAAAAACTCTTCAGTAGTGGTAACTACTGAAGAGTAAAAATACATCCAAATCAAAAACTAGATAAAAGACAAACCTATTACTTCAAATAGCACACCATTACCTGATTATGATAATGACAGTTATATAGATTTTATCTATATCCCCAATATAAATTTTTACGAAATTTATACTTCGGCAAATACACCTTTTAATACAGATCTCAGAATGACTTCTCCCTATATTTACTTTTTGTATTTGCAACCTCTATTTTATTATTTGAAGTAAGTATATACTAAATGTAAAACAAAATATAATATATAATATATATGTATATCATATATTATATTTTGTTTTACATAATATATATAGTAAATATATACTGTATATAAATAATATGTATTATCAAATATTTTAAAAATAAGGTTTACTTTTATTTAAGACTATAATATA
>DDQV01000085.1:0-6378 GCA_002342785.1 Fusobacteriaceae bacterium UBA2433
ATAAATTTTATTTTTTTAAATAAAAAAAATTACTATTTTTTTGATTTTGGAAATGGTAAAATATAGATTAAAAGTTCTTTTAATGCCTTTACTTAAACTACGTAGAGTGATATAATTATTAGCAATAGGAGATAAATAAGTGATAAGAGTTGAAAATATAAATTCAAAAAATTATATTTTTACCCCTTATTATTTTATATCTCCTATTGAAATGACTGAATTTTTAGACTTACTTGATATATATCAGATAGTAAAATTCGGAAAATAAAGTGTAAGGATAACATCTTAAAGTTATCCAATATAATAGGAGGAATATATGTTTAATGAAAAAAACATGGAGTTAGAAATCGGTGGGAAGATAATAAAAATGTCCACTGGAAAATTAGCTAGACAAGCTGGAGGAGCTGTATTAGTAGAATGTGGTGGGACTGCATTATTAGTTACAGCAACTAGAAGTAAATCACCTAGAAAGGGAGTTGATTTTTTTCCACTAACAGTTGATTTCGTAGAAAAATATTATGCCGCTGGAAAGATGCCTGGCGGATTTATGAAAAGGGAAGCTAGACCTTCTACAAATGCAACATTAACAGCTAGATTAATAGATAGACCAATCAGACCAATGTTTCCTGAAGGATTTAATTACGATGTGCATATTGTAAATACAGTTATGTCATATGATGAATCTTGTACTACTGATTACCTTGGAATTATCGGATCATCAGCAGCATTAATGATCTCTGATCTTCCTTTCTTAGGTCCTGTATCAGCAGTTACAGTTGGAATGATAGATGGAGAGTTTGTTTTAAATCCAAATCCAGCTCAGTTAGCAGTTAGTAATTTAGAATTAACAGTAGCAGGAACAAAAGATGCTGTAAACATGGTAGAATCTGGAGCAGCTGAATTATCTGAAAAAGTTATGTTAGATGCAATCTTATTTGCCCATGATAATATCAAAAAATTATGTGCATTCCAAGAGGAATTTGCTGCATTAATTGGAAAAGAAAATATGGAATTTGTTGCACCTGCAATCGATGAAACTGTTAAAACATTTATCGATGAAAAAGCAACTGCAAGATTAAAAGAAGCTGTGTTAACAATTGGAAAACATGCTAGAGAAGATGCTGTAGACGGATTAGAAACAGAATTATTAGAAATATTTACAGCAAATTATATGGAAAAAACTGGTGAGGAAACTTTAGATGGTGCTTTAGCATTTGACTTTGCTAAGTATTATCATGATCTTATGAAACAATTAGTAAGAGAAGCAATTGTTTATAATAAACATAGAGTAGATGGAAGAAAAACTAATGAATTAAGAGATCTTTTTGCAGAAATAGATATCTTACCTCAACCTCATGGATCAGCAATGTTTACTAGAGGTGAAACTCAAGCAATTGTTTTCACTACTCTAGGAACTAAACATGACGAGCAATTAATCGATGGATTAGATGAAACTTTCTATAAAAAATTCTATCTTCACTATAACTTCCCTTCATACTCAGTGGGAGAACCTGGATTTATGAGAGGACCAGGAAGAAGAGAATTAGGACATGGAGCATTAGCTGAAAGAGCACTTTCATATGTATTACCAACTGAAGAAGTATTCCCATATACACTTAGAGTAGTATCTGAGATAACTGAATCAAACGGTTCATCTTCTCAAGCTAGTATCTGTGGTGGATCATTATCACTTATGGCTGCTGGAGTACCTATCAGAGAACATGTAGCTGGAATAGCTATGGGACTTGTTAAAGAGGGCGACGACTATGTAGTTTTAACTGACATCATGGGACTTGAAGATCATTTAGGAGATATGGATTTTAAAGTAGCTGGAACTTCTAAAGGTATCACAGCACTTCAAATGGATATTAAGATCACTGGAATAGATGAAGAGATTATGAGAATAGCTTTAGAACAAGCATTAGTAGCAAGAACACAAATATTAGGTGTTATGAACGCAGCTATCCCTGCTCCTAAAGCAGAATTATCAGCTACAGCTCCTAGAGTTCATCAAATGCAAATTGATACAGATAAAATATCTGCATTAATTGGACCTGCTGGAAAAAATATCAAAGGTATTGTAGAGATAACTGGAGCTAAAGTTGATATCGACGATACTGGAAAAGTTTTAATCTTTGCTGTAGATAAAGAAGCATTAGATAAAACTGTTGAATTAGTAAATGGATATGTAAAAGACGTTGAAGTTGGAGAAGTTTATACAGCTAAAGTTGTAAAAATTGCTTCATTTGGAGCATTTATGCAAGTAGCTCCAGGAAAAGACGGATTATTACATGTTTCTCAAATCTCACATGAAAGAGTAGCTAATGTAGAAGATGTATTACAAGTTGGAGATGAATTTGAAGTTAAAGTTATCTCAACTGAAAAAGGAAAAATTAGTTTAAGTAGAAAAGAATTATTACCTAAACCAGAAAAAAAAGTAGAAGTTAAGCCTACAGAAACTAAGTAGTTTTAAATAAAAAGATCTAGCAAATGCCTAGATCTCAAACTTTAGATAAGCAGATTTAATGAAAATATATTTTCATTAAATCTGCTTTTTATATAATAATATTTTTTATAAATTCTCTTTGATTTTTTTTTAGATTATAACCTTCTCTTCTTGTTAAATATTTTTTATTTTCTAAATATATTTCATTTAATTCCTAACCACGACAGATGAAAAAAGTAAACATCTGGGGGCTCACGTTAGTACCTGTGTCTTCAAAGGTAATAAAAAAAGATTCTAATTTTTTTAGGATCTTTTTTTATTTTATTTATGGATATTTCTACCAGTAGCTTGTGCTAGTGGTTCTAATTTCTATCTATTCATACAACTGTATAATTATAAAGAAACCTTTGTTTTTAAAGAAATCTAGCCCTGTAATAAATTCTATTTTATTCTCTAAGTTTAGATATTTAAATATACTATCTATTTTAATTCTGCTTCTATTTCTTCAATACTCGGTAAAGAAGATTTCAATTCTTTTGGTAGCACTTGTGTTAATTCATATTCACTAATTCCTATAGGTTTATTTAAATCTCTCAAAGCATATTCTACCACCATGTCATCCTTAGATTTACAAATTAATATTCCTATAGTTGGTTTATCCATAGTTTTATCGGCTACTAAGTCATCTATAGCTGAGACATAAAAATTTAATTTCCCTGCATATTCAGGTTTAAATTCCCCTGTTTTTAATTCTACAACCACATATGAATGTAATTTAACATGATAAAATAATAAATCTATATAAAAATCACTTTTACCAACTTCTAACTTATACTGTCTCCCAATATATGAAAATCCAGCTCCTAACTCTAATAGAAATTTAGTTATATTTTCTACTAAAGAATCCTCTAATTCTCTTTCATTATATTCCTCTGTGAGAGTTAAAAAATCAAAACAATATGGATCTTTCAAGGTTTGTATTGCTAAATCCGAATGGATATCTGGAAGTTTTTCTTTAAAGTTAGTGATAGCTCCACCTTGTCTAGAATATAAGTTATAGCCGATTTGATTCATTAAAACATTTCTAGACCAGTTATTTTCTATAGTTCCATTCATATAAAAAATAGCTTCTTCGATATCTTGAATTTTTTGAATAATTAGTATATTATGACCCCAAGGAATTTGGAATATCCTTTCTATTTCAAATTGCGAAACAGCTTGTTTCGTAATTTCATTTTCAGATGACCAATATTTATACCACTTTCTCATATGTTCTAAATTCCTTTTGGAAAAACCTTTTATATTGGGAAAGTCTTTTTGTAAATCTTTACTCACTTCTTTTAAAAATCCATCTCCCCATGAAGATAATTTCTGCCTTTCAACTATTAATTGTGCTATATTCCAGTAAAGTTTTAACAATTCTTTATTTACTGAAATAGAAGCCTTTATCTGAGATGTCTTAATATGAGTTTTGATCTCTTGGATAACCTTTTTATATTCGTCCTTTTGGATTATTTCTTTATTCATATAAATCCTCCATATTTTGATAATATTACCTATTTTTATTATTATATCATATACTTTAATTTCTTTATTTTTTATACACCACTGGATTAATCTTATTAGATCAATCAATACTATAGCTATATTAAAATAGTAGATAATCTTTTTTAGAGAATTTTAAAAAATTAGGAGAAGTAACCATAGTAGATATAAGTCACCCTTATATTTAGTTTCATCACTTCCTGTAATTTTTATTTATAAGTTCTACTTCTGCAAAAATAGACACTCTTAATGTAAAATTGTAGTCACCACAAAAACAATTTGAACAGGGAGTGCCTATCTATGAAGATTTTATCTTTAAATTTTGAGTTTATTTTTGATTAGGAATATTTTGGGAAACAATAATAGTTTCTTTAGAAGAAATCAATTTTATTAAAAATGGTTTAAATTTTTTAGTAAAAAATTCAAGAACTTTTCCTACTACTAATGCTGCAATAATAGTTCCTTCACGAATGCCTATTAAAGACATTGTCCCTAAAAATGAAATTATTAGAGATATAATAACAACGGTACAGTCAAAAATAATTTTAGTTTTTAGAAAAGATAAATTGGTTTTTTTTGAAATAACCAACATCAAGCCTTCTGCAGGCTGAGGAACAATATTTGCAGTCAAGTAAAATAATAGACCAAGAGCTATAAAAATAATACTTATAAGAAGTAAAATTAATCTAGAGATATAGTTATCTATTAAATTAAAGGTCCATATTGAATTTGAAAAAGTTACAAAATATCCAAATATTCCAGAGAATACAATTTGTAGTAAATTAAACATTTTAAAATCTTTTCTTAAAAGAATTATCTGTAGTAAAATATACGAACAAAATACAGCGACAGTAAGTAATCCTTGATCAATAACAAAAACGATACTTAAAACATAAGGAATAGAGTTTACAGGAGATACACCAAGATTTGATTTTATAGAAAAAGTGACTCCAAAGGCAAGTAGAAGTAAGCCAAGACAGTATAATAAAACCCGTTTTACAATATTACGATTCATTTAAATTTCCTTCTTTAATTTATTGACCCATAATCTTAGTATTTTTAACATTTAATTTATTGTATATTTTTTAGTGTTTTTTCATTTGTTGTTTGTGCTACTACTCTTTTTACTGGTTTTGAGGGTGTCCGCGCTTATTCCAATAATATCTTATCACCTAAACTCTAATAATACCAGTGATTTAGTTTTTTGAAAATGCAATATAACCATAATTAAATTGTAAGATTTGGATTTACACAAAGGTATTTATTTTTTAGGTCAAATTAAAAAAGAGCTTAGGATGATTTCCTAAGCTCTAACTATTTCATAATTAAATTCTTGGATAAACTCTATAATTAAACTTCTGTATACATACTTTTTCAAATTTTCTCTGAAATCAGGAGCTGCTATTCTTGAAACCATTCTATCTTTTATAGTTGAAGGGCGCTATAAAGGTCTTTCCGTCAGCACACATAGTAGCTACTCTTACAAAATCTACTTGTTCTCCTACTATTATAAATTGTTTTGAACCTATTGTTTCTCATTTTATATGTCCTATAAGGTCTATCTGAACACACGAATTTATTAAAATTATCCTATGGTTCTGGCTTACCACTATTGGATGATTGATATATTTTAGTGGATTCACTTCTAGGACAGGATTAATAGTCGTACAAAGTTATCATAGTCAAAATTTTAAAATATCAATTAATTATATCTCTTCTCCACATCTTTTAAGTAATTCTTCCCATCTTCTATCTACTTCTTCTTGCATCTCTAAAATAAGATGTTTGTTTTCTGGTTTAAATAGATGTTTGAATCTACCTTGAGGTCTTAAAAAATCTTCAATTGGAAGTTTTTTCTTTGGTCTCTGAGTAAGTTTCCAATCTCCGTTAATAACCTCAAAACAAGGCCAGTAACATGTATCTACAGCTAACTTACAAAGCTCCATAAGTTTTGATTCATCATATCTCCATCCTCTAGGACATGGGGCCATTACGTTCAGGTAAGCTGCTCCCTTTGTATAGATTGCTTTTTCTGCTTTATCATGTAGATCTTTCATATTACCTAAAAAAGTAGTCTGAGCCGCATATGGAATATGGTGTGCAGCCATTATTGCAGCCATATCTTTTCTAGACTGAACCTTTCCATTGCTCACTTTTCCAACGGGAGTTGTTGTTGTGTCTGCAAATCTAGGTGTAGCTGATGATCTTTGGATACCTGTGTTCATATAGGCTCCATTATCATAACAAACATATACCATGTCATGATTTCTTTCCATTGCACCAGAAAGTGATTGGAATCCTATATCATAGGTTCCCCCATCTCCACCAAAAGCGATAAATTTATAAGTCTCATTTAATTTTCCTTTTCTCCTAAGAGCATTGTAAGT
>DDQV01000085.1:6393-13397 GCA_002342785.1 Fusobacteriaceae bacterium UBA2433
CCACTCATTGTTGCTCCTGCATTTTCAAATGCAGTATGGATAAAAGAATCCTTCCAGGCTGTATATGGATAAAGGAAAGTTGAAACCTCTAAACAACTTGTTGCACTGGCAATAGTAGCTTTATCTTCTGGTTTTAATGCTCTAAGCATTGCTCTTACTGCTAAAGGAGCTCCACATCCAGCACACATTCTATGTCCTCCTGAAAGTCTTTCAGGTTTTTTCATCTCTTCTTTTAAATTATATGCCATTTCTCTCCTCCTATCCTCTCACGCCAAGATATCTGTATATGTCATCTATAGATGATCCTTTTATATCCACAATTTCTTCATATACTTGTTTCGCCAATTCAACAGTGAAATCTCTTCCACCTAGACCATAGATATAATTTACAATACTTGGTTTTTCAGATAGGTCATACATTGCCGATCTTACTTCTGCAAATAGAGGTCCTCCAGCTGCTGAAAATCCTTCAGATTTATCCATAACAGCTATAGCTTTAAGATGCTTTAGAGCTTCTGCTAACTCTTTCATAGGGAATGGTCTGAATACTCTTATTTTAATAAGACCTACTTTTTTATCTTCTTTTCTTAACTCATCTACTGCAACCTTTGCAGTTCCAGCTGAAGAGTTGATGATAACCATAGCATATTCTGCATCTTCCATTCTATATTCTTCAAAAAGTCCATATTCTCTTCCACTGATTTTTTTAAATTCCTCTGCAACAGAAAGAATAACTTTCTTAGAATTTTTCATTGATTCTGCCTGAAGTCTTTTGTGTTCTATATAAAAAGCAGCTGAATCATAAGGACCATGAGAAATAGGAGACCCTGGATTTAATAAACTATCTTCTGGAGTATATTCTCCTACAAAAGCTTTTACTACTTCATCCTCTAAAAGTTCTATATTTTCCACAGCATGACTTGTTATAAATCCATCTTGACATACCATTGCAGGTAATTGTACATCTGCATGTTCTGCAATTCTTACTGCTTGAATATAATTATCATAGGCTTCTTGATTTGTTTCACTATACATTTGAATCCATCCTGCATCTCTTGCACCCATTGAATCACTGTGATCTGCATTTATATTAATCGGTCCAGATAATGCTCTATTTACACAAGCAAGAGTAAGTGGTAATTTAGATGAAGCTGCTACATATAGCATCTCCCACATAAGAGCAAGTCCACATGAAGATGTTGCTGTTGTAGTTCTTGCACCTGCCGCCTGAGCTCCTATTGCTGCTGACATAGCACTATGTTCTGATTCTACTGTTATAAATTCTGTTTCAACTAAACCATCTGCCACATATTTAGAAAAATATTGTGGGATTTCAGTAGATGGAGTAATTGGAAAAGCCGGTAATACATCAGGATTTATTTGCCTCATGGCTGTTGCTACTGCCTCATTTCCTGACATTCTTTCTTTTATTGCCATTAATTTACCTCCTATTCATTTTCCATTTTTATTGCATCAAAAGGACATACTGCAGCACATATTCCGCATCCTTTGCAAAAAAAGTAATTAAAATCGCCTCTTTTACCATCTTTTACAGGAATAGACATATCTGGGCATACAGGTGCACAAAGCATACACTGTTTACACTTATCTTCTATAAATATAGGTTTTTTAGTTCTCCAATCTCCTGTGTTTACAGATTTAGAAGTACCACCACCGTATACTATTCCACCAGGAGTTATATCCTGCCATTTTATCTTTTCATCTATTATCATTCCTTTTTTATTTTTCACAGATTTTCACCTCTCTCATAGAAACTTTTAATGCTGCCATATTTCCTTTTATAACTTCAGGTTTAGTAGCAAACTTATGCTTAAAAGAGTCCTCCATAGTATTTAAGAATTCCTCTGGGCTCATAATATTACTTATTTTTATAACTGAACCTAGCATTGGAGTATTAGGAAAATACTTTCCTAAAGTTTCTTCAGATATTTTTCTTGCGTCACATAGATATACTCTTCCCTCATACCCTTTTAGTTTAGGTAAAATTTCCTCTTGAGATTTAGAAGTATTTATTACTATTGCACCTTCTTTTTTTAGACCTTTAGTTACATCTACTGAACTTAAAAGTGTATCGTCTACTACTACTACAAAGTCAGGTTCATAGATATTTGAATGAACTCTAATTCTTTCATCGTCTATCCTATTATATGCCGTTATTGGTGCTCCCATTCTTTCTGGACCGTATTCTGGAAATCCTTGTACAAATTTTCCAGTTGTAAAAGCTGCGTCAGCTAAAAGAAGTGATGCAGTTTTAGCTCCCTGACCTCCTCTTCCATGCCATCTTATTTCTACTAATTTTGACATCCTTTCCTCCTCTAATTACTCTGTATTAATATAAAAATTATATTTATTAATTATAACTCCCTAATTATTAGGAAGGTTGATATTAAATTTCTACGACTTCTAAATTTTCTTCAGGAAGCTTTTCAATAGTAAACCCAGTAATACCATATATAATTGATATTATAGGATTCAAAAGACATAGAAATGCAAAAGGTAGGTATGCAAATGTGCTTACTCCTAACATTGTTGCCATATATGCACCACATGAACTCCATGGAACAAGAGGTGATATAAGTGTACCAGAATCCTCTAAACATCTAGATAAATTTTTAGGATGAAGCTTTAATTTTTCATAGGCAGGTTTATACATTTTTCCAGGGATTACTATACCTAAATATTGATCTCCTGTCATGAAGCATACTGCAATACATGAAAATATTGTAGAAGTGATCAACCCAGCGACTCCACGAGAAAATTTTAGAATTCCATTTGCTATAACTTCTAAAATACCACATGTATCAAGAACGCCACCAAGGATCATAGCACATAACATCAATGAAAATGTCCACATTAGATTATCAAGCCCTCCATTGGTAAGGAGGTTATCAACCACTTCAATTCCTGTATTAGAAACATATCCATAATGTGCTGAAACAATTACTTCTCCAAAAGTTGCTCCCTGAAAAATTACTGCAAATACACCACCTAATATGGCTCCAATCATTAAAACTGGGATTGCGGGTTTTTTTAAAATAACCATTATGATAACTAGTATAGGTGGAATAAGTAAAATAATACTAATATTAAAACTACTAGAAATAGCTTCTGTTATGTTATTAATCACGGTAAGATCCAGAGTACTTCCAGCATATTTCATGCTAAGAAAACCATATAACACCAAGGATATAACATAAGAAGGAACTGTTGTATACAACATGTGCTTTATATGCTCAAATAAGGTTGCGCCTGCCATTGCAGGGGCAAGATTTGTCGTATCTGATAGTGGTGACATCTTATCTCCAAAATATGAACCTGATATTATAGCTCCTGCAACAATTGGAAGAGGAATACCCATAACTGCCCCTATTCCCATTAGTGCAATACCTATAGTCCCTACTGTAGTCCATGAAGAACCAGTTGCCAGTGATACAATCGAACACATAATACATGTTGCAACCAAAAATATTTTTGGCGACATTATCTTAAGACCAAAATATATCATTGCAGGAACAGTACCACATAAAATCCATGTTCCTATTATTAAACCTACAGTTAAAAATGTGAGAGTCGCCTGCATTGATCCATTTATTGAACTAAGTATCCCTTTTTCAATCTCACCCCATGTATAACCCAATCTGTATATAGCAACAAAAGTTGTCACAACTGCTCCTATAAGTAGTGGAATATGTGCATCCGCTTTTATAATGAATACAGCATAAAAAATACATGATATCAATATTACTACAGGAATAATTGCTTCAATCATAGAAGGCTTTCTTTTTTTATTATTTACTTTCATTTTTCCTCCTTTTTTATCTTCAAAATTAAAATTTTAATAAACTTAATATAAGTTTTGATTTTACTATTTTTTCAAGATTTCAAGTATTTTCTCTATTTTAAATTTATTTAAAATATTTTAATGCTTCTTCAAGATCATCGATTAAATCTTTACTGTCTTCTATTCCCACAGAAATTCTGATTAAACCTTCATGCAGTCCCATTTCACTTAATTCTTCTGCAGAAAATGAATCTCTAAAAGCTGTAGCCGGATGAGCTAATGAAGTATTTACTCCCCCTAATGTTCCTAAATAATTAATTCTCTTCAATCCCCTAATAAATTTATTAACTCTTTCCCTATCATCTTCAACACGGAAACTTAATATTGAACCATAATTTTCATTTAAGATTTTTTTTCCTAATTCATGTTGAGGGTGTGATTTAAGACTTGGATGATAGACTGATTTAACAACAGATTTTTTTTCTAGATATTTCGCTATTTTTTCTGCATTTTTAAATTGCTTTTTCATCCTCATCCCCATTGTTTTTATGCTTCTACATGTGAGCCATGAAGTATTGGGATCCATACAACATCCCATCAATAAATATTTTGGAATAATTTCATTGATTATCCCATTATTTGCTGTTATTGATCCTCCTGTTATATCACTGTGACCTCCAAAAAATTTAGTGAGACTATGTATAACAATATCAGTTCCATAATCTAATGGTTTTATTGCAAATGGAGTAGTAAATGTACTGTCAATTACTACTAAAGAATTATTTTTATGAGCTAACTCAACGATTTTCTCTAAATCAATTATTTGAGTTAAAGGATTTGCAATTATTTCTCCATACAAAAGCTTGGTATTTTTTTTCAAAGCCATTTTAACTTCTTCTAATTCTGTGAAATCTACAAATGAACTCTCTATTCCAAAATTTTGAAGGATATCCTGAGCAATATGGATTGTTTCCCCATAGATATGTTTATTAAATAAAACATGGTCGCCTTGTTTTAGTAAACTAATTAAAGTTGTAGATATAGCTGCCATTCCAGATGAACAGATTAAAGTATTTTCTCCATTTTCTAATTCACTTACCAAACTTGATAATTCATCTCTATTAGGATTAGCAGTTCTACTATAACAATATTTTACTCCCTTGTTTGCCAAATCATAATCATCTGTATCTTCAACTATATAAGCAGTTGAATGAAATATCGGTGTAATTTCTGGATTTTTAGCTTTTTCTAAAATTTTTTGATTCAAAATTTTTTTTCCTTTCATATTGAACCCCCCTTTTTTTTCTATTCAAAACGTTCTGTATTAAAACTTTAAACTCTATATTAGTACTAGTGTCAAGTATTTTTATAAAAAAACTTGAAGTTTTATTATAATCATACTATAATTAGTCATCATAATATATATAATAGGAGAAAACTTTGAAAAAATATTTTACAATAGGAGAGATTTCAAAAATATATAATTTTTCTGTTCATTCCATCAGACATTACCATAAAAAAGGTGTTATTGAGCCATCTTATATAGATGAAGAAACGGGTTATAGGTACTATTCTTTTGAAAGATTTCAATATTTTAGTAGATTAAAATATTTAAGATCTTTAGGACTTTCCCTTGACCAAATAAAAAATATTTTTGATTCTGGATCATCTAAAGAATTAAAAAATATATTAGATAAGTTAAAATTAGATAAAGAAAAAGAAATTAATGAAATAAGTAAAACTATAAAAAAAATTGATTGGCTCAACACATATTATTCTTATTTTGAAAATGATAATTTAAAAAATGTAGTTTATAAAAGAAGTTTTGAAGAAAGATATCTTTTTCAATCATTTTGTGAAGAAATAATTGCCTTAGAAGATATGGATGTAAAGTTACATAAAGAAATTAACAGTAAAGAATATAGTAATTTAAATTGTCACAGGCATTTTGGATATCTTTTAAATTTTGAATCTCTTATGAAGGGTAAATTTAAACCTATTTCAACTACAATACTTTTAAATGATAAACAAAATATTAAATCTGACCATTTAAAGGTATTACCAAAAGGTTATTATCTATGCTTTTCTACCTATCTTTTAAATAATAATTTTAATATTGATCCTTTAATTGAGTACATTAATAAAAATAATTTAAAGAAAACAAAAACTATTATAGCTTTTGAGTATGAAGATAATTTAAACGAATTCTATAATGCAATCTATGAAATTCAAATATTATTTTAAACTCTAGAACTATATTAGGGTTTATGTTTAGCTATGTTATATAGTTTCATATAACCTTATATAAAACACCCTATTTATTAATAAAAAAAATATAGTAACTGATGTTTCGCGGTAGATTTATTTCTAAAAAAGAAATATACTTCTAGTAACAACATTTAAAGGAGTAACTTCTATGAATAAAAACCTTCTTGAAACATATTCAAATTTTTTAATTGCTTCAACTAAATCTGCTCATTCTACAGATCCACAAAATATTACTGATTCTAAAATTTTTAAAGATTCTGTTTATCGATTTCTTAGCTCAGGTCAGTTTTGTGAAAAAAACTTTTGGTTAGCTATTAAACCTACATTAAAATCTATAAAAGATTCTAATGCTTGTCTTTCTTTTGATGACATTATTGTTCATAAACCTCATACTTAAACAAATGAAATTGTTGAATACTATTGGGATCATACAATCAATAAGAGTGTTAAAGGGATTAATATTTTGTCTTGTACATATCAAACCAAAGATATTTCTTTACCTATTAATTACAGAGTTATTAGAAAAAATAAAACTATTACAGACAAAAATGCTAAAGAAAAACAAAGGGCTGAATTTACCAAAAATGAATCGATGTTAGCTATGCTTAAAATGATAAAAGTTAATAAAGTTAAATATAGATATATTCTTATGGATTCTTGGTACACTACAACTAATAATTTAAAATATATACATAAAAATTTAAATAAACTCTTTGTTTCTGCATTAAAGAGTAATAGAACCTTTAAATTTTTAAACGAAGATCCTAAACAATTTAGAAAAGTCAGAATGGGCGATTTTCAACCTAATGAAGTTTACATAGTAGAACTTAAAGGATTACCTTTCCCAGTTTATCTAACAAAGCAAGTCTTCCAAAATGGAGATGGAAAAGAAGCTTCGCTATACTTAATCACTAATGATGAATTTCTAAACTAT
>DDQV01000086.1 GCA_002342785.1 Fusobacteriaceae bacterium UBA2433
TACCGCGAAACATCAGTTTTTAATTAATACTTTTCTTTATTTGTTCTAAATTTGTAAGAAGAACGGCTATATCATTTCCTGTTACTCCACTTATTCTTGTTGCTTCTCCTATAGAAATAGGTTTTATTTGATTTAAACCATCTTTAGCTATATTAGATAATCCAATTATATTTTCAAATTTAAATCCTTCTGGTATTTTTAGAGACTCTAATTTTTTAAATTTTTCTATTTGTACTTTTTCTCTTTCAATAAATGAATTGTATTTAATTATTGTTTCAATTTGATTTTTAATAAATGTTGGTAAAGTTTTAGTTTCTATAATTAAAGCTAAAGAATCATAAGTAACTTCTTTTTGTTTTAATAATTCAGATAAATTTACACCTTTTCCAAATTTATTTTTAGCATCTACACTTTTTAAAACTTCATTTGCTTGTTTCATAGAAATATTTATTCCATTTATTCTTTCAACTTCAAATTTTATAATTTCTATAGCTTCTTCTAAAAATTTAATTTTTTCATTAGAAACAAGACCTATCTCTTTAGTTTTTTCCAATAATCTCATAAATGCATTATCAAATCTAAGTGTTAATCTATACTCTGCTCTTGAAGGTAACACTCTATAAGGTTCTGGAGTTTTTTTATGAATTATATCATCAATCAACACTCCAAGATAACCTTCAGTTCTATCTATTATAACAGGGGATTGCCCTAATACTTTTCTACTAGCATTTACTCCTGCTAAAAATCCTTGAGCTGCAGCTTCTTCATATCCAGAAGTACCATTTATCTGACCTGCAAAATAAAGATTTTTTATTTTTTTACTTTCTAAACTAGGATATAATTGAGATGAAGGAGCATAATCATATTCCACAGCATAACCATATCTCATTATTTTTGCATCTTCTAATCCTGCAATGGTTCTCATCATTTTCTCTTGAGCAAATGGTGGCATAGCTGTTGTTAAACCATTTACATAAAGTTCATTCGATTCCTTTGATTCTAACTCTAAAAATATTTGATGATTTGTTTTTTCAGGAAAATTTAACACCTTTCTATCTAGTGAAGGACAATGTCTTGGTCCGTGAGTTTCTATTATGCCACTTACTATTGGTGAATATTCCAATAAATCTTGAGCAACTTTTATAGTTTCAGATGTTGTATATGTTAACCATGTAGGTGCATTACTATTATTTTCTTTTTTTGTAAATAATGAGAAATATTTTGGGCTGTCTTCTCCATGTAATTCTTTCATTTTGCTAAAATCGACAGTTCTCATATCTATTCTAGGAGGTGTAGCGGTTTGATATCTATCCATTATTATTCCATTTTTTTTTAATGAATCAGAAAGTTTTTCAGCAGATTTTTCTCCTATTCTACCAGCAGGATATTTTACATTTCCAATAACTATTCGTCCTTTTAAAAAAGTTCCAGTAGCCAATACTACTGAACTCGCTTTATATTTTAATCCTAGATCTGATATAACTCCTTTTATTTGTCCGTCCTCAATAATAATATCATCTATTGTCCCTTGAATACTATCTAAATTAGGAGTATCTTCTAATAAATGTTTCATTTTTATCCTATACCAATATTTATCTGCTTGTCCACGAGTTATTCTAGCTGCAGGTCCTTTACTAGTGTTTAAATGTTTTAATTGCAAATTATACTTATCGATATGTTTTCCTATTTCTCCTCCTAACATATCTATTTCTGCGACTATATGGCTTTTTCCTGGTCCACCTATAGAAGGATTACAAGACATCATAGCTATAGTATCTAGATATATTGTGAATAAAGCCGTTTTTAATCCTAATCTTGCTGAGGCTAATGCTGCTTCACATCCAGCATGTCCTCCTCCTACAACAATTACATCGTAATTCATAAGTTCTCCTTTTTTCATAGTTTATTTTTGTTTATATACATTAATTTTTTTTTAAATATAAGTACCTATATTCAAATAAAAAATACTGCAGAAATATCTGCAGTATTTCATATTTTTTTAAACTTATTTCCCTACACAAAAGTTACTAAATATATGGTCTAAAACATCTTCTGAAGAAATTTCTCCAGTCACTTCTGATAGTGCATCAAGAGCTTCTTTTAAATCTATAGCTATTAAATCCATTGGAAGTCCTATATTTATTGTTTCAAATATATTTTCTATTGCTTCTTTAGTTTTAACTAAAGCAGACCTATGTCTAATATTAGTTATTACCAAAGTCTCAGAAGAATCTTCAACTTTACCTGATATAATATAAGAATATATTTCATCTTCCATTTTAGATATTCCTATATTATTTTTTGCTGAAATTTTAATCCATTTATCTATTTTATCTAACTTAGATAAATCTATTTTCTGCTCTATGTCTATTTTATTCAATATTCCAACAACTTTTTCACTTTGAATACTATTGTGTACTCTAATATCTTCTTCACTAAGTTTTCTAGAACCATCTACAACAAATAAAACTAAATCAGAATCTTTTAATAACTTTTCAGATTTTTCTACCCCAATGCTCTCAATAAAATCATCTGTATTTCTTATTCCAGCTGTATCAACTAAGATAAGTGGAATACCTTTTATATTAATAATTTCTTCTATTACATCTCTTGTTGTACCAGGTATATGAGTTACTATTGCCCTTTCTTCTTTTAATAAAGAATTTAATAAACTAGATTTTCCTACATTAGGTTTCCCAACTATTGCAGTTTTAACTCCTTCTTTAATCATTTTTCCTTGACTATAAGAAGCTGATAACTTATCTGAAGTTTCTAAAACTTCTTTTAAATTATTGACTAGACCTTTTGGTAAAGGATCATCAATACCTTCTTCAGGATAATCTAAAACTACATTTATATGAGCAACTACATCTAAAAGTAGTTTTTTTAAATGTAATATTTGATCTTTTAAATCTCCTCTTAATTGATCGAGTGAAAGAGATAAGCTTTTTTCAGTTTTACTATGAATCAAATCAATTACAGCTTCTGCCTGAGTAAGATCTAATCTACCATTCATAAATGCACGTTTTGTAAACTCACCTTGTTCAGCAATTCTACATCCATTAGATAAAACTAATTCTAATACTTTTTCTGTCATAAGATATCCACCATGACAATTTATTTCTACTATATCTTCTTTAGTATAAGTTTTAGGACCCTTCATTATACTAACCATTACTTCATCTATTAACTTTTCACCTGAATATAAATGACCATAATTAATACTAAAATTTTTCAAATCTTCTATTTTTTTATTAGATATAGGTTTAAATATTTTTGAAAGAATATTTATAGAGTTATCTCCAGACATTCTAACAATTCCTATTCCACCTTCCCCTCTAGGAGTAGATATTGCTGCTATTGTCTCAAACATAGTTTTACCCCATTTTCTTTCTTTTAATTACAATATATCTTTTAGGATCTCGACCTTCACTAAATGTATCAAGTTCTTTATATTTATTAACTATCTCATGAATAATCTTTCTTTCTCTTGGTGGCATAGGATTTAATTTTACTATTTTATCAGTATTTAATGCTTTCTCAGCCATTTTTCTGGCTAAATCTCTAAGAGTTTCAGCTCTTTTAGCTTTAAAACCTTCTACATCCACTTCTACTTTGACGCTTTTGCATAAAGAATTTAAAAGATACTCAAAACTATTTAAAGTTTTACCTTTTTTTCCAATAATTATTCCATTATCTTCACCAGATAAATTAATTAAAACATAATGATCTCTAGCTTCTAAAACTTCGACTTTTAAAACTAATCCCATATTATTTAGTAATTCATTGGCTTTTTTTACTACTGTATCTTCAATTTTTACATCTATAACTTCAACTGATTTTTTTATTTTAATCTTATATTCTCCATTTTTTTTAAAAAAACCAAAAAATGAAGTTGCTTTTGATATTTCTATAATTTCTATAATTTTGTTCTTGTCAATATTATAATCTTTTACTACTTTTATTATAGCTTCATCTTTTGAATTAGCTTTGATTTGATAAGTTAAGTTCATTTTATACCTCATCCCTTCTACTCATAATATAATATTGTTGTGCTACTGAAGCCAAACTAGATACAAACCAATACAACTGTAAACCTGATGGCATTTTATATGAGATAAAAATCATCATTATAGGAAACATATAGGTCATCATTTTCATTTGTGGATTAGAAGATCCTTGACTTGCACTCATTAATTTTTGCTGAAAATAAGATACAGCACCATTTAATAAAGGTAATAAATAAAATGGATCTGGTTGAGATAATGTTAACCAAAGAAACTTTGATCCTTCTGCTACTACTCCTCCATCTGCTCCTGTTTTTCTTAAAACACCAAAAAGCGCAAATAATATTGGCATTTGTAATAATATTGGTAAACAACCACTTGCTGGATTTACTTTATGTATTTTATATAGTTCAATTGTTTTCTGATTTAATGTTTGTGCATCATTTTTATATTTTTCTTTGAGTGCTTCTAATTTAGGTTGTAATTTTTTCATTGCACTCATCGATTTATCTTGTTTTAACGTAAGAGGTAACAATACTAATTTTATTAAAATTGTTATACCTATTATAGCTAATCCGTAATTTCCAAAAATATTATACATTATTTCTATCGCACTTTCTAAAATCCCTTGAAGTGCTCTGTATATAGCTCCGATTCCAACCAACTTTGTTCCTCCTTGTAATTTAAGGTATCGGGTCGTAACCACCCTTATGGAAAGGATGACATTTTAATAATCTTTTAAGACCTAAAAATATACCTTTGATACTTCCATATTTTTCTATTGCTTGAATCATATAACTCGAACAAGTAGGATGAAACCTACAATTTTTTTTTAAGACTGGTGATATAAACCATTGATATAATTTTATTAGTAATATTAAAAAATATTTCATAAGAACATTTTTGCTCTTTTAAATATTTTTATACTATCTTTTTCGACCATTGATAATTTTAAAGTCTTAAATTGTTCTCCTGCATTTTTTTTAGCTATAAATACTATGTCATATCCTTGTTTTAAATTATTTTCTTGTTTATTAAAACTCTCTCTAAAAAGTCTTTTTAATTTATTCCGACAAACAGCATTGCCAGTTTTTTTACTAGCGACTACTCCTAATCTATTTTTTTTAAAATTATTTTTTTTAAAATAGATTAATTGAAAATAACCAAAATATTTTTCTCCTTGGTTATATACTTTTAAAAAATCTGATTTTGTTTTTAATTTCAACATAAAATCTCCTTAAGATATTTTTAAAAACCCGGTGATATAAACACCGGGTTTTATGCTGACAGTTTTGTTCTACCTTTAGCTCTTCTTCTTTTTAAAACAGATCTTCCTGCTTTAGTTGCCATTCTTTTTCTAAATCCGTGTTCTTTTTTTCTTTTTCTATTATTTGGTTGAAAAGTTCTCTTGCTTGCCATTTTGAATTACACCTCCTAATTGCTTTTAAAAAAATTGTCATTTCAGTTTATAATTCTAATATATAAGTTATATTTTGTCAAGATAATTTTAAATTAGTTTTTTATAAAAGTAACATAAAAAGAGTATTTGTTTTTTGTAAAATGTAGTAAAAGTAAAGTCATTATTTGTTATAAAGGATTTCTATATTTTTCAAGGGATAGAAAGAAAATAATGTTAAAATAATTATTATTGTAAATATACATAGTCAGAAAGCCTTTATATTCAAGGAATTTCAACTGTTTGTAAACTTTAATCTCAATAAACATATGAAAAAACAAAACAAAAAATTATTATTGTATATGTACATAATTAAAAATTATTGTTTTTAAAGGGATTAGTTATAGTAAGGTTAGATAGAATACTAGTAAATTCAGTAAATCTATTGACAAAAAATTATTATTGTATGTGTACATATAATAATCCTAAGATTATTATAAATAATTTTTTCTAAGACTAGTATTATTAAGAGTTTTAAAATATTGTTGTTATTATTGTTTATATACATAATATTAACATAAGCTTTTTAAAATTATTATTTGAGTAATAATGCTAATAAGCTTATAAAATATAACAAATAAGATGTATACTATCAAAAATAAAAATTGAATTTATTTATTTTTGATGGTATTATATATGACACTAAGATTATTGTTATATGTATACAAAATTAATGGAGGAGTCATGTCAAAGGAAGAAAATATAGATTTAATAGATGAATTTAATTTAAATAAAAGTGGATCATTATTAACTGATTTGACTAAAGTCGATATAAAAATGAATGAACTTCCTGAAATAGAAGTAAGAGAAGTTGTTATTAAAGAAACTGGAAATTTTTTAGATTTAAAAGAAAATATAATAAATATTCCAATAGAAATGATAGTTTTTCCATTTTTTACTCCTCAAAAACAAAATAAAAAAATAAATTTTAAATATTCTTTTGAAGATTTAGGAGTAACTATGTATTGTACACTAGTTGCAAAAAATTCTGAAGACAAAGTATACCAGCCATCAATTTTTGAAGAAAAAATTTATACATATCTAATATCTCTTTATGAGTTAAAAAAAGAAATAAATAATACAGATGAGTATATAAAATTTGAAATTTCAGATTTTATAGTTAATTTTTTAGGAAATAAAATGAATAGAAATTACTATACTAAGGTAGCACAAGCTCTTAAAAATTTAAAGAGTACCGAGTATCAATTTGAAGTATCAAACCATAGTAAATTAGGGAACTATCAATTTGAAGATGAAGAATTTAAATTACTTACTTATCAAAAGCTCAAAGTAGGAACAAAGGTTTATTATAAAGTAACTTTAAATAAAAATATTAGGAATAAGATAAAAGATAAAAGATATATAAAATATAATTCTAAGGCTCTTATAGAAATAATGGAAAAGGATCCTATTGCTTCAAGAATCTATAAATATATAAGTAAAATTAGGTATTCGAAACAAGAAGATTCTATAAATATTAGAACATTAGCAGCTATAATTCCATTAAAAATGGAACAAGAAACAGAAAGAATTAATAAAACTGGTGAAAAAAGAATATATATATTAAGTAGGGTAAAGCAAGTACTAAAAAGAATTGAAAAAGCTTTTTTACTTTTAGAAGAGCTAGGATATATGGATTATTTTAATTCTGAGTTTATCGCTGAAGAAGATAGTTATTATATAAATTATAGGTTTAATCAAGATAAAGATGGAACTTGTCATATATCGAGTTATTTAAATGGAAAAGAAAAACAAATTGGATATAAGAATAAATGGGATGCAATAAATGCTGCTAAGAAGGCTAAAAAAGAAAAAACATTTATGACTAAGCAAAAAATAAAAGATCAATTAAAAGAAATAAAGAATATTAACGGGATATCAGAAGCTGAGATAATCATTGAAAAAGAAGAGGAAAATAAAACAAATGAAATCAATCTTTCTGAAGATGTAAGAGAAAGATTAAAAGATTTTTCAGAAGAACTTCAGAGTAGGATGATTAAATGTAAAAGAAATATATTTGTTTCTAAATCTTGGAATAAAAGGGTAGATAATAAATTTAAAAAAATTATAAGGGAAGATGGAGAAGAGGTAGCCATAGATATACTGAATCTTTTATACAAGCGTCTTAATTCAGAAATAAAATCTACTTTAGTTCAATATATTAATGGAATTTTGAGAAATCTAAGAAAAATGGATAGAAATGCTCGAAAATCTAATAAAAATAATTTAACATTATTTAATCAAGTAATAAGAGAAAAACCATTAAAGAGTAAAAAACAACTAAAAAAAGCAAGAAAACATTTGAAAAATCCGGAAATAACAAATATAAAAGATGTTATTGAAAATCTTCCAAAATATGATGCTATGGAAGATTATTATGAATTAGATGAATTTGAAAAATTAATTATAGAAGAAAAAGCTTTAGAATTATGTTCTCAATATGAAGATATACCAAAAGAATTTTTGTATAATTTAAGAAAAGTATCTAAAAGAGTATATTTTATAACTCTAAAGAAATATATAGGAATAGCTTTAAAAAATGGAAAATAACAAATAAAAAAAGATTACCTTAGTGATCTTTTTTTATTTGTAGTTACTTTATTATTGAGTATATACATATTAAAGAATATTATTTATATCAAAAATTATTATAATTTTCATTAAAATTTATGATAGTATTTCTATGAGTAAAATAAAAACTATAAAATTATAATAGAAAGTAAATTAAATTTAAATGTATACTAACAAAAATAAAGGAGAATTTATGAAATTTAAATCAATAATTGATAATGAAAAATTATATAGAGGAGAAGTACCTTATTTTTTAAAATCGAAAAATAATCAAAATATATATATATGTTCTTCAAATAAAAATATAGTAGATTATTATTTTACATTAAATAGAGATATAGATGTTTTGAAGATAGAAAACTATAATTATACAGACCAGGAATTTGATTATATAATTTTTCAATTATTAGAAAAATTAAAATTAGATAATTCAAAAATATTAATATCTATTGAAAACCTTTTTAAAAACTATTTTATAAATTCTGAATCATTAAAATTTTCTGTAAAAAAAAAATATAGATTAAAAGATATCGTAGAAAAGTTAGAAAAAAATGATTTTAAAAAAAATTATTTAGTTGAAAACAGAGGAGAATATAGTCTTAGAGGAGATATCTTAGATATATTTTCTTTTGATGGAAAAAATCCTATTCGTTTTGAATTTTTTGATAATATTTTAGATGGAATACGTATATTTGATTTAGAAACTCAAAGGTCAATGAAGAAAATAAATGAAATTCAAATGTATATAGACAAAAATAAAGATCAAAATTATACTTTTTTAGAAATATTAGACAAATTAAAAAATGAAAAAAGGAATATTTATCTAGAAAATGAAGAGGTATTAGATTATAAAGTAGAGGAATATATTTTAAATAATAGAAAAGATGAAAAAAAAATTCGTTTAGAATATTCTAAGGTTAAAAAAATATCAAAAAGTATAAAATTAAAAAGATTTGAAGATGAGGAAATAGAAAATTATAAAAATTATGATTATTTAAAAAAATTATCTAAAAATAAAAATATAACAATTTTAACAGAAGAAAAAAAAAGATATACTGAAATATTTGAAGGGACATCTATAAAAATAAAAAGAGATGCACACTATGAAGGATTTAAAAATAAAGACAATCTCGTTTTGACAGATAGAGAATTAAAAGGGATAAGGGTAAAAAAAAATGAAAAAAAAATAGATAGAATAAATTTTAAAAAAATAGATCAAATACTTCCAAATGACTATATAATTCATGAAGTTTATGGTGTAGGAATATATTTAGGAGTAGAAGATATAAATGGTGAAGATTATTTAAAAATAAAATATGCAGATGAAGATAAACTTTTTGTACCTATTGTTAGTCTAAACAAAATAGAGCGTTATATATCTGAGCCAGGAATAGTCCCAGATATATTTAGATTAGGTAGAAGGGGGTTTAGAAAACGACAAGAGAAAATAAAAAAAGAGATAGAAAAATTTGCTATAGAATTATTGCAAATTCAAGCTAAAAGAGAAATGAATGTAGGTTATTCATTTACTAAAGATACTATTTGGCAAGAAGAATTTGAAGAAGGGTTTCCATATAATGAAACTAAAGATCAATTAAAAGCAATATTAGACGTAAAAGAAGATATGGAATCTTTTTATGTTATGGATAGGATAGTTTGTGGAGATGTTGGATATGGAAAAACAGAAGTAGCTATGAGAGCAGCATTTAAAGCTGTTATGGATGGGAAACAAGTAGTAATACTAGCTCCTACAACGGTTTTGGCTACTCAACATTTTGAAAGATTTCAAGAAAGATTTCAAAATTTTCCAATAGAATTAGAATTACTTTCAAGATTAAAAACATCCAAGGAACAAACTGAAACAATAAAAAAATTAAGAGAAGGAGTAGTAGATATTGTTATAGGAACTCATAGATTACTGTCTAAAGATATAAAATTTAAAGATTTAGGATTAGTTATTATAGATGAGGAACAAAAATTTGGAGTCAAAGCAAAAGAACATTTAAAAACAATGAGGACTAATGTAGACATGTTAACATTGACAGCGACTCCAATTCCTAGGACATTGAATTTAGCTCTTTTAGGAATAAGGGATATATCAATAATTCAAACACCTCCAACTAATAGACTACCAATAGAAACTTTTATAGTGAAAAAAAATAAAGATATTATAAAAAAAGCTATAATTAAAGAAATAGCTAGAGAGGGGCAGGTTTTTTATTTATATAATTCAGTTAAAGGAATGAATTTAAAATTAAATGAATTAAGAAAGATCATTCCTGAATATATTACAATTGATTTTATTCATGGTCAAATGCCATCAAATGAAATAAAATATAAGATAAATTCTTTTGAAAATGGAGAGATAGATGTACTTCTTACAACGACAATTATAGAAAATGGTATAGATATAGAAAATGCTAATACTATCCTTATAGAAAATTTTGATAAACTTGGTTTATCTCAGGTATACCAACTTCGTGGAAGGGTAGGAAGGAGTAATAGGCGAGCTTATTGTTATTTATTAGTGGATTCTTTAAAGGGTGGAACAGAAAAAGGTAAACAAAAAAGAGAATCAATAAAAGAGATAAAAGATTTGGGAGCTGGATTTCAGTTATCTTTAGAAGATATGAAAATAAGGGGAGCAGGAGAAATTTTAGGTGATAAACAACATGGAGCATTAAAAATTTTTGGTTATGATATGTATCTTAAAATGTTAAACGAAGAGGTAAAAAAAATAAAGGGAAAAGAAGTTATAACAGAAGATGTTGAATTAGAAATAGAAATACATGGTTATATACCTAGTAAGTATATAGATGAAGCAGAAAAAATAGTAATTTATAGAAGACTTGTTAGTATAGAAAAAATATCTGAATTAGAAGAATTAAAAGATGAAATAAAAGATAGATTCGGAAGGTTGCCAAAAGTTGTAGAAGATTTATTTGAATATTTATCAATAAAAATTTTAGCTCAAAAAAATAATATTAAAAGTATAAAAAAAGAGAATAATTTATATAAAATAAAATTTATAGAAGGAAAGATGAATTTTGAAAAATTACAGGAATTAATTATTTCTAAAAAAATAAAATATATTCAAAAAGAAAAAGTTATTGAAATAAAGAATATAAGAATTTTTTTTGAGGATTATAAATAAAAGGAGGAATAAAATGAAAAAAATAGGAATAATATTTATTATGGCTTCACTTGTATTTACAGCGTGTAAAAAAGAGGGTGGAATACAAACTAAAGATGAATCAAATGTGATAATGGTTGTAGGAAATGAAAAATTAACTGAATATGAATTACAGGAAAAAATAGATACTTTACCAGCTCAATATAAAGATTACTCTAAATCCGAAAAGGGTAGAAAGGCTCTTATAGAAGAGATAAGTATAAGAAAAATGTTAAAACAAGAAGCTAAAAAAATAGGAATAGAAGAAACTGAATCTTATAAAAAAGATTTAGAAAATGTTAAAGAGGATCTTTTAATAAATCATGTTGTTAATAAAAAAATAATAGACGGTGTAAAGTTAATAGATACAGAGTTAAGATCTGAATATGAAAAAAATAAAGAAAATTATAAAAGACTAGAACAAGTAAAAGCTGCTCACATATTAATAAATGTAAGTGATGATATGACTGAAATTCAAAAACAAGAAGCCAAAAAAAGAGCTGAAAAAATATTAACAGAAGTTACCCCAACAAATTTTAATGAGATGGCAAAAAAATATTCTGAGGGTCCTACATCTAAAAATGGAGGAGAACTTGGATGGTTTGATAAAAATTCTATGGTAAAAGAGTTTGCTGATGCAGCTTTTACAGGAATACCGGGAAAAATATATGGAGCTGTCGTTCAAACACAATTTGGTTATCACATAATATATATTGAGGATAAGAAAGAAGCTGGATATTTAGATTTTGAAGATGTAAAATCATCTTTAGAAAAAGAATTATTAAATAGAAAAAGAGCCGAAGAATATGAAGTTTGGATAGAAAAATTAAAAAAAGAATATATAAAAAAATAAAATATAAAATAGGTGACTTAGTCACCTATTTTATATAAATAACAAAAAAATAAAAATATAGATTATTATTGATCATGTACATATAAGGTTTAATAGAAAAGGGAGGAAAAAATGAATGAATTTTATAAATTGGTAGAGATAATGAAAAAATTAAGAGCTCCCAATGGATGTCCTTGGGATAGAGAGCAAACAATTGAAAGTTTAAAACCTTATTTGTTAGAAGAAACTTATGAAACTTTAGAAGCTATGGATATAGGTGGAGAGGAATTAAAAGGAGAACTAGGAGATCTTTTATTAAATATTATTTTTCAATCTTTAATAAAAGAGGAAGAAGGAGAATTTACAATTGATGATGTAGTTAAAAAGGTCAGTGAAAAATTAATTAGAAGACATCCTCATATTTTTTCAAATGTAAAAATAGAAGGAGTAAAAGATGTTGAACGAAATTGGGATGAAATAAAAAAAAATGAAAAAGAGCATAGCGAAAGAAAATCCATTTTAGATGGAATTCCTAAAATATATCCACCTTTAGCTAGAGCATATAAACTTCAAGTTAAAACTTCCAAAGTTGGATTTGATTGGAAAGATGAACTAGGAGCATTAAATAAATTAGAAGAAGAATTAAAAGAAATGAAAGAAGCATATGAAGAAAATAATATGAAAAATTTAAAAGAAGAACTAGGAGATGTTGTATTTACCATTGTTAATGTTGCTAGAAAATTAAATATAGATATAGTAGATGCAGTAACAAACACTAATAATAAATTTGAAAGAAGATTTAGATATATTGAAGATAATTGTGATTTAAACAAAGCTACTTTAAAAGAAATGAATATACTATGGGAAAAAAGAAAAAATGATATAAAAAATATTTAATTTGGAGAGGAACAAAAAATAGAGTATAAAATATTATAGATTAATTTTTTATGAAGATATAATATTAGGAGGAATAATGCGTTTAGATAAATTTTTTAAGGTTTCCAGAGTAATTAAAAGAAGACCGATAGCAAAGACAGTTCTAGATAATAAAAAAGTTAAATTAAATGGAAAAATAGTTAAAGCTAGTACTTTAGTAAGTATAGGAGATATAATAGAACTAGAATATTTTAATAAATATACGAAAATAGAAATATTAGAAGTACCTGAAGGTAATACTAAAAAAGATGAAGCTAAAGAATTATTTAAAATATTAGATACAAAAATATTAGAAGTTTAAAATTAAAAAATTAGATTATTATTGAGTATGTACATAAAGGAGTAAGAGTGATTGTCAAGTTAAAATCAAATGCTAAGATAAATTTAGGTTTAAATATAGTTGGAAAAGCAAAAAATGGATATCATCTTTTAGATATGGTAATGGTTCCTATATCTTTATCGGATGAATTAGAAATAAATTTTAAAGAAATAAAAGGAAAATTAAAGATAGAAACGAATATAAAAGAAATTCCAACGGGAAAGGAAAATATAATATTTAAAATCTATAACGAATTTTATAAAGAAACGAAATTTGAAAAACAAATGATAGAAGTATATTTAAAAAAGTATATTCCATCTCAAGCTGGACTTGGAGGTGGAAGTTCTAACGGAGCATTTTTCTTTAATGCACTAAATAAATATTATGGGAATCCTATAACACTTCAAAGAGCAGTTGAAATAACTAAAAAAATTGGTTCAGATATTCCATTTTTTCTTCTTAATAAATCTACTAGAATAAAAGGAATTGGAGAAAATTTAGAAGTAATAGAAAATAATATTAAAAATAAAATTATTTTAATAAAACCAGATTTTGGTATAAGCACTATAATGGCATATAGAAATTATTCAAAATTAAAAAATAAAAAAAATGCTAATGTAGATAAAATTATAGAAAGAGTTAAATCTGGATATATAAATGATATAGAGAATTATTTGGAGAATCACTTAGAACAAGGATTATTATTGGAAAATAAAAATATAATAAAATTTAAAAAATATTTAGAAAAAATAGAAAGAGACCAAAAAATAAAATTTAATATGTCTGGTAGCGGCAGTTGTTACTATGCTTTCATAAAAACCAATAATATAGATGTAGTTTATAATAAAATAAAAACAACAATGGAGGGCTGCAGGGTTGAAATATGTAGTCTTCTTTGAAAAAACTAAAAAGGAGAGTACTAAAAATGAATATTACAGATGTAAGACTTAGAACAGTAAAAAATGAAAATGAATTAAAGTTAAAAGCTTATGCAGACATAACGTTGGATGGAAGTTTTGTTATCCACGGTTTAAAAGTTATTGATGGTCAAAAAGGTATGTTTGTAGCTATGCCATCCAGAAAGATGCCGAATGGTGAATTTAAAGATATTGCTCATCCTATTACACCAGAATTAAGAAGAATTTTAACAGAAATAGTTATAAAAAAATATAGTGAGACTATAGAAGAAATAAAACATACAGAAAAAATTAATATTATAGAGAATTAAAAAATTAAAAATAAAAAAATGCCAAAAATTATAGGCATTTTTTTTTATTTCTATTCTAAAAAATAATTTAGATTATCTAATTTGTCCATTTCCTCTAATTATGTATTTAACGGAAGTTAGTTCTTTGATTCCCATAGGTCCTCTAGCATGAAGTTTTTGAGTACTAATACCAATTTCTCCTCCAAATCCAAAAGCACCTCCATCAGTAAATCTAGTAGAAGCATTTACATAAACTGCTGCAGAATCTATTTCTCTCAGAAATTTTTGAGTATTTCTATAATTTTCACTAATGATTGCTTCTGAATGTTTTGTAGAATAGAAATCAATATGTTCTATTGCTTCATCGATAGAATCTACAGTTTTAATAGACAAAATAAGATCTAAATATTCAGTGCTCCAATCATTATTAGTTGCAGGGATTGCATTTGCTAGATATTTTATAGATCTTTCATCGGCTCTAAGTTCTACTCCTAAAGCACTTAATTTTTCTCCTAAAATAGGTAATAAATTAGAAATACTGCTGTTATGAACTAGGAGAGTTTCCATGGCATTGCAGACTCCAGGTCTAGAAGTTTTAGCATTGATAATGATATCTATAGCTATATTTAAATCTGCATATTGATCAACATAAGTATGACACAAACCAGCACCAGTTTCTATAACAGGAACAGTAGCTTTAGAAAGAATAGCTTCTTTTAAACTCTTACCACCACGTGGAATAATAACATCTATAAAATTATTCATTGTAATTAATTCATTTACACAACTTCTATCAGTGTATTCAATTAATTGAATAGCACCATCAGGTAATCCTCTTTTTTTTCCTGCTTTAATAATTATTTTAGCTAATGCCATATTCGAAAAAATAGCATCTGAGCCACCTCTTAAAATAATTGAATTTCCGGATTTTAAACTAAGAACAGCAGCATCTACAGTTACATTTGGACGAGATTCAAAGATCATTCCAATAACTCCTAAAGGAACACGAATTTGTGATATTTCCATTCCATTTTTATGTCTAAATCCACTTAAAGTTTCACCGATAGGATCGTCTAAATTTATAACTGTCCTAATTCCTTGAACCATATTTTTAATTCTTTCATCAGTCAAAGTTAATCTATCAATAAAAGCAGGTGTAAGTTTTTTTTCTCTTCCTTTTTGTAGGTCCTTTTCATTTTCTTTTTTTATAAATTCTATATTATTTAAAATTTCTTTAGCCATCTCTTCTAAGATATTATTTTTACTATTAGTATCCATTTGAAGTAATTTTCTAGAAGCCTTTTTGGCTAAGACTCCCATATTATTCATATATTTTTTCATAATTTTATGTCTCCTTTATTAAAAAATAAACATGTTATCCATATGCACAACTTCGTCATAGTCTTTATGTCCTAAAATATCGATGATATCAGAAGAATTATGTCCCTTGATAAGATCCACTTCAACTTGACTATAATTACAAATTCCAACAGCAACTTCATTTCTGTCTTCGTCACAGATAGAGACAACCTCTCCTTTATGAAAATCTCCTTCACAGTCTATAATTCCAATAGAAAGAAGACTATTATGGTCACGCAAGGCAGTTATAGCACCATCATTTATAAATAATGTTCCTGTTTTTGTAGTTCCGTAAGTAATCCAATGTTTACGAGGATTTAATTTTCCTTTAGTTTCCAAAAATAGTGTTCCGAGATCTTCCCCATCCATTATATCACCTATAATTGAAGGATCAAATCCTTTTGCAATAATCATAGGAATTCCAGCAGAAGTAACTATCTCTCCTGCACTTATTTTAGTGGCCATACCTCCAGTTCCTAAACTGCTTCCAGCCCCAGTAGATATACTTTTAATATGATCGTTGATTTTTGGAACTGTATTAATAAGGGTTGCTTCAGGGTCATTTTTGGGATTACCTGTGTATAAACCATCTATATCAGATAGAATAAGTAAAAGATCTGTATCTACTAAAATAGATACAAAAGCTGATAAAGTATCGTTATCGCCTACTTTTATATCACCTACAGCTACAGAATCATTTTCATTAATAATTGGAATTATTCCCATAGAAATTAATTTTAAACAAGAATTTCTAGCATTTAGATATCTTCTACGATTAGATATATCTCCCATTGTCAATAGAAGTTGTCCTATCTGTTTTCCATATTCAGAGAATAATTTTTGATATAGATGAATAAGAGCAACCTGTCCTACAGATGCAATAGCTTGTTTATCTGGCAATGTTTTAGGTCTTTCTTTTAGACCTAAACTACCCATTCCAGCTCCGAGAGCTCCTGAAGTAACTAAAACAATTTCATATCCTTTGTTTTGAAGGTTAGCTAATTCACGAACTAATTTATCTATTCTGGATAGATTTAATAATCCATTTTCAAATGTAAGAGTAGATGTTCCTACTTTTATAACCAATCTTTTTGTATCCTTTAAATATTCTTTTCGAGTCATAAAATACCACCTTTAAATTATATTTTTCTTTAAATTATAGCATATTTTTGGAGATTCTTTAAAAGTAAATTTTTTATGGTCGTTACTATTTTAAATTTTTCTTATAATTATCAAGAGCTAAAATGATTTTATTTTGCAAATTTTAAGTTTTATTTTTAACTATAAATGAAATTGCTAACTAAAAAAACATATGCTATACTCAATGCATAGACTAAAGTTTATTAAATGGAGGAAAATATGAAAAAGATATTTATAATATTTATAATAGTCACTTCTATTACTTTTAGTTCTCAAATGTATAATGACATATCTAATGAACATTGGGCATATAGAGCAATTGAAAATTTATATAGAAATGGGATTTTACCAAAAGATTCGGCAAGTTTTGATGGAAATAAAAAAATTAGTAAGTATGATTTGATTTATTATTTATCTAAAACTTTAAATAAAATAGATGAAACAAAAGCGAGTCAATCAGATTTATTGATATTAGAACATCTTGTTTATGATTTTTCTAATGAATTAAATAAAATAGGATTTAATACAGAGCAATACATAAAAAATATAAAATCTAATGAAAATAGTATAGAAAATTTAAAAAAAAAAGTTGAAAGTAATGAACTTAAAATTGAAAAATTAAGATTAGAATTGGAAAAAATAAAATAATTAATATATTATTTTTTAAAAAATAAGAAACTATAGGAGGATAAAAATGAAAAAATTATCATTTAATTTTTCTAATAATGACCAGTTTTTTTGTAGTCAGGAATTAGAATTTATGAAATCTCATGTTGAAACATCTGAAAAAGTATTGATGGAAGGTACAGGAGCTGGAAATAATTTTTTAGGATGGGTAAATTTACCAGAAGATTATAATAAAGCTGAATTTGAAAAAATAAAAGAAGTTGCTAAAAGAATAAAAAAACAATCAGAAGTTTTAATTGTAGTTGGAATAGGTGGATCTTATTTGGGAGCAAAATCTGCAATAGAATTTTTAACACATACATTTTACAATGAATTACCTAAAGAAAAAAAAGAGGCTCCAGAAGTATATTTTGCAGGAACAAATATTTCAGCAACTTATTTAAAGCATCTAATAGAATTAGTTGGAGATAGAGATTTTTCAGTAAACGTAATATCAAAATCAGGTACAACTACTGAACCAGCAATAGCTTTTAGAGTATTAAAAAAATTACTTATAGAAAAATATGGTAAAGACGGAGCAAAAGATAGGATCTATGCTACAACAGATGCTAAAAAAGGAGCATTAAAAAAATTAGCTACAGGAGAAGGGTATGAAACGTTTGTAGTCCCTGATAATGTAGGAGGAAGATTTTCTGTATTAACGGCAGTAGGATTGCTACCTATAGCAGCAGCAGGAATAAATATAGAAGAACTTATGGCAGGAGCAAGAGCAGCGATGATAGATTATAAAAAACCATATGCTGAAAATGATTGTTATAAATATGCTGTAGTTAGAAATATTCTTCATAGAAAGGGTAAAGATATAGAATTACTAATAAATTACGAGCCTAGATTACACTATGTTGCAGAGTGGTGGAAACAGTTATTTGGTGAATCTGAAGGTAAAGAAAATAAAGGATTATATCCTGCATCAGCAGATTTTACTACAGATTTACATTCTTTGGGACAATATATTCAAGATGGAAAGAGAAATCTTTTTGAAACTTTGATTAATATAGAAACTCCAGAATTAGATATGGTTATAGAAGAAGATGATTTAAATTTAGATGGATTAAACTATTTAGCAGGAAAAACTATGGATTATGTAAATAAGATGGCAGCTGAGGGAACTAGATTAGCCCACAAAGATGGAAGTGTACCTAATTTAATTATTAATTTACCAGAAGCGACTCCTTATCATTTAGGATATATGTATTATTTCTTCCAAAAAGCTTGTGCAATTAGTGGATATCTTTTAGGAGTAAACCCTTTTGATCAGCCAGGTGTAGAAGCTTATAAAAGTAATATGTTTGCGTTATTAGAAAAGCCGGGATTTGAAAAAGAAACAGAAGAAATCAAAAAAAAATTAAAATAAAAAATTTAGACCACAGATATTTATCTGTGGTCTAATTTTATTATTTTCTCAAAGTAGCGATAAGTCTCTTTGAATTTTTAAAGTATTCTATAGCATCTATAGGGTTTTGACAAACAATATCAGATGCAAGAAGTGTTTTTGTATAGATACCTTCATGATTAAGAATTCCTATTCCTAGAATAGATTCTTTTAGCATAAGTAAATCATTTTGACCATTTCCTAATGCTACAACATTAGATGTATTTAACTTTTGGACATATTTTGCCTTGGCTTGATCTTGGTTTTCAATTCCAATTTTAAATATTTCACAATTAACTCCTCCTAATTCTCTTTCTACAGAACCAAAGGTATCAGCTGTAATTACATGAAATTTTATATCTGTAGATAATTCATTAATCAGGTCTGCAACTCCTTTTATAAGTTTTCCATCTAAAGCTATAGTTCCATTATAATCTGAAACTATATGTTTTATCTCAAGAGGTTTCCCTCCAGGAATATTTATTTTCAAATGATCATCCTCCTAAAATTATTTTTATTTGAAGTCAATTTTTTTATTTATTGATAGAATAGTTACCACGTTCTATACATATAAAACTTATAGGTTTAACATCTATTTTTTTTGCTACAACTTCACATTTAGTTATAAATAATAGAAATACATTTGTTTTATCTATATTACTTAAAGTTTTATAATTTCATTGACCTTTTGTCATAACTATATCCAATTTATAAAAAAGGTCTTTAAATTCTTTTTTTATATTTTCTAAAATAGTACCAGGAGCATCGTCACCATTATCTATAACTTTTGTAATCGCCCCTATTTTTAATGTTTTAGTATCTATCAGAGTCACATCATTTCTTCGCTTTTTAAATCATATATATTTAAAAAATCTGCTACTTTCATACCTTGTTTGATGAGAGATGGAATACAGTATAAAGTTGTTTGTATATTAACCACCTTTTTTATATTCCCTTTGATATTAGGGAATATTTATTTTATTAATAATATTTTTTATAATGATTGTGTATATGCATGCTATAAATATAACCTTCTTTTATGCTGTTGTCAATTAAATAACGGAGAAACAAAATATTTAAAATAGTAATTCTATAAAGAAAAATAAAATATTTATTTAGCTTGTTTTTTCTTCTTCACATTAATTTCACAGAGCTCGGTTATTATATCTATCTAAAGAAAACAATAAAATTAAATAAAAATTAAGGAGTGATCAAAATGAAGAAAAAAATAATAATAGGTTTATTGATGGTATCAGCACTATCTTTTGGAGCTACAAATAATAATTTAGAAAATATGAAAAATATGTATAAAAGTAATCAAAAAATGTCATACACTACTCAAATGATAAATAACTTAACAGAGGGACAAAAGATAGAATTAGCTAAATTGAGGAAAGAAAAAAAGAAACTAATCATAAAAAAGGTTTAGAAATGAGATCTGAAGAGCTAAAGTTAGAAAAATTATTAGTACAAGATAAGATAAACTGGAAAAGTGTTAAGCAAATAAATGACCAAATATCAAAATTGAAAGCTGAAAAAAGACTAGAAAATATAAAGTTTAAAAGTGAATTAGAAGAAAAATTTGGAATATTTATGGGACATAATAAAGGTGGTAATATCGGAAAAAGAATAAATAGAAAAAATGGAAATGAAATAGAAAATCAAAATAAAAAGAGAGAAAATAATTTAGAAAAAATAAACAGTGGAGACAAAACAATGTCATCTCGAATTCAAATGATGAATAATTTAACTGAAAATCAACAAACAGAATTGAATAAATTAATAAAAAAAAGAAAAGAAGTTAATTATAAAAAAGATTTAGATACAAGATTTAAAGAATTAGAACTGGAAAAATTATTAGTGCAAGATAGTATAAACTGGAAAAAAGTTAAAAAAGTTAATAAAGAAATATCAAACATAAAAGCTGAGCAAAGATTAGATAACATAAAATTTAAAAGTATTATAGAAGAAAAATATGGAATATCTATGGGAAATAAAGCTAAGATGAATAAAAAAAGAAGATATGAGTAGAAATTAAAAATAAGGAGTAATATTTAAATAATTATTACTCCTTATTTTTAATATGGTTATATTTTTTTAAGAGGGTGTCCAGAAAAGTCTGCAAATAGGAAAAAAAGTTCCTATGATAATTTTTAATACGATAAAAATTTATGTTTTTTATTAATTCAAGTATAATTTTAAAATTTAAGCATGTCAAGCGAGCCTTTAAAAAAAGGCTTCTTGGCATATTTTTTTACTTTATTCAGGGATTCTATCTGCATACATTATTGATAATTCACCATAGATATTCCCCCAATTTCTAAGAGGATAAACCCATTTCTTTGTTGCTATTTGAGTTGCTAGATACAATGCTTTGAGTAGTCCAGTGTCTGAAGGAAAAATGCTTCTTTGACGATTTAGACGCTTGTAAGTACTATTTAAACTTTCTATTGCATTGGTAGTATAAATCACTTTTCTTACCTCTGAAGAAAACTTAAAAATAGGAGTTAGTACATCCTAATTGCTATTCCAGCTCTTCATAGAATTAGGATAAGACTTATTCCATTTATCTGTAACTTCAACCATTAATTCATATCCTCTTTCTTCAGAAGGGGCAGTGTATATTGTTTTTAAATCTTTCGCGTATTCTTTTCTATCTTTATACGATACATATTTAAGTGTATATCTAACTTGATGTACGACACATCTTTGATACTCTGTTTCTGGAAAGGCTACCGAAATACTCTCTTTTATCCCAGATAAACCATCTGCGCACATTATCAAGATATCTTTAACTCCACGATTTTTAAGCTTATTAAGAACACTTAACCAATATTTACTACTTTCATTCTGTCCAATATATAATCCTAAAACTTGTTTATAACCATCTTGATTTACGCCTAAGACAACATAAGCTGCTAATTTTCGAATTATTTTATCATCTCTAACAGAAAAATGAACTGCATCAATGAAAACAATAGGGTATAGAGCACTTAATGGTCTATTTTGCCATTCCATAATATCAGGTAATATTTTATTCGTAACATTAGAAACAAAACTTTGACTAATTTCAAAACCATAAATATCTTCAATTTGTTCAGAAATTTGATTAGTAGTAAGACCACGCGCATACATAGCAATAATTTTTTCATCAATTTGTGAGATTTCTTTTTGTCTTTTAGAAACAATTTTAGGTTCAAAAGAACTTTCTCTATCCTGAGGAACAGATAAGTCAAATTCTCCATAATGACTTCTAACCTTTTTACTTTTATGTCCACTTCGAGAGTTTAAAGAATCGCTTCTTTGACCTCTTTCATAACCTAAATGTTCATCCATTTCAGCTTCCATGATATTTTTAATAGTTCCACCCAAAAGATCTTTCAAAGCATCTTGAATATCTTCTGCAGTTCTAATATCATATTCATTTAATAACCCAGCAATAATTTGCTTTTTTCCATCCGATAAATCATTCTTTTTTCTTTTTGTCATAAAAAATAGCCTCCTTAAGTAATATTATTACCACAGGAAACTATTTTTTCATATTTTATTTGCAGACTTTTTTGGATAGTCCCT
>DDQV01000177.1 GCA_002342785.1 Fusobacteriaceae bacterium UBA2433
TTGGATATATAGTTAATAACGTTAATTTAATTTGTTTAATAAAAAAGGAGGGGAGTAATTTGAAAAAAATGCAAGTAGAAATTGATGGAGATATTGTCAAGATAAATGATATTTTAATTTTTGGTGTCCATGATTTGGAGATTGGTGATAATTATATTTTAATAAAAAAAGATGATGATAATTTAATTCATTTTATCGATTATAAAAATGTACCTAATCCTTATTTTACTGTAATTAGAATAAAAGATGGAACTAGATTAGCCCATAACTATAAATATTCTAATTTTCAACTCATAGAGATAATGGAAGGCTATCATAAAAAAAGTTTATAAATTATTTTAATTATATCTTAATCCTATAGAAAAATTAATTTTATTTTTCTATAGGATTAAATTTTTATATTTATATATTTTTTTATTTAATTCTGAAGGTCTAAAAAATCTACCTTCTCTATAGACTTCCTTTCCCATGACAAACATGATAATAGTAGGAGCAGTAAATACACTGTATCTGCCTGTTATTTCTGGGATATCTTCAATATAAATATTAATAAATTCTATTTTTTCTTTTTCTGTAATTTCAGTAATTTTTGGTAAAAGCTCATTACAGACACCACAACTTCTACTTTTAACATATAAAATAACAAATTTTCCATCTTTTATAATTCTGCCGATCCTGTCTAAATTCATAATAAACCTCCTAATATTTTTATGTATATAATTTGTAAAAAAAACACCTATACAGATGTTTTTAATGTTATTTTATTTTTTCTAATTTTTTTATTTTTTTTATTAATTCTGGAAGTTTTTTCAAACTTGCTTTTATTTTTAAATGTTCTTTGACATTTACTGGTGGATTACCAGAAAGAACTTGGTTAGAAGCAATATTTCCTGTTATTCCAGATTTAGCTCCTAAGATTACATTATCACCGATCTTAATATGACCTGCAACACCTGTTTGTCCCGCCAATGTACAATTATCTCCAACTTGTGTACTTCCTGCTATACCTACTTGTGAGATGATAAAACAGTTTTCACCAACTACTACATTGTGACCTAATTGAACTAGGTTATCTATCTTGGTATATTTTTTTATAATTGTATCTCCAATAGCTCCTCTATCTATAGTAGTATTAGCACCAATCTCAACATCATTTTCTAATATTACCCTTCCTATCTGTTCTATTTTTATATTATTTCCATCTACTTTTGTATATCCAAATCCATCAGATCCAATAACTGCACCAGGTTGTAAGATACAATTTTTTCCTAGGACACAGAATTCTCTTATTACAGAATTTGGATAGAGGATAGATCCCTCTCCAACAACAACATCTTGCCCTATAAAAACATTTGGATAAATTGTTACATCATTACCAATAATTGCATTGTGTCCTATATATACATTGGGAGCTATTTTTACATTTTTTCCTATTACTGCACTATCTTCTATTGCCTTTGTAGGAAATAAAATTTCTTTTTTAAAAAATTTTAATAAGATTGGCATAAGTTCTCTAGGATTTTTTTCTACAACAATATATATTTTATTAGGTAGGTATTCCTTTAATTTAGGAACTACTAAAACTGTTGCTTTAGTTTCATTTAATTTCGCTAAAAATTTATCCTCTGCTGCAAATGTTACCTCTCCCTCCTTGGCTTGAAAAAAGGGAGCAAGTCCAGTAATTTCCTGAACTTTATCCCCCTTAATTTTTCCACCAAGAAGAGTTGATAATTTTTCTAAATTATACATAAACTCCTCCTAATACCATTATAATTTTATTTTTTTTGAATTTTCTAAAGATTTTAATACTTCTGCTGTGATATCATCTCCGCCGTATAATACAGCAGATTCTTCAATAACCATCTCATATTTATTTTTTCTAGCAACTTGATTGATAGCTGATTTTATCTCAGTTTGTATAGGAACCATCTCTTCATATTCCATTCTACTTAATTTTTGTTGAAGAGCTTGATATTCTTTTGATAATTCCATCTCTTGTTTTTTATATTTATCTGCTTCAGCTTCTGTAACTTTTTTACCCTTTGCAATCAATTCTTTTTTAACTTTGTCTAAGCTTTTAGCTTTAAGCGATAATTGACCTTCTAATTTGTTTTTTTCATCTAATAATTTTGTTTTTGCAGATTGTGCTTTTGAATAACCTTGAAATACTTTCTGTGTACTTATAGTAGCTATCTTAGCTGCAAAGATCGATCCTGATATGCTGATTGCCATTATTAATGTTAATATTTTTTTCACTGTATCCACTCCTATTTATTTTAATCTTTTATCTAAAACATTTGTCCCATGTTAAAGAAGAATTGCATACTACTTTCTTCAGAATCTCCTACTGGGAATCCAAAGTCTAGTCTGATAGGTCCAACTGGTGTTTTGATTCTAAGTCCTACACCTGCAGATTGTTTTACATTTTCTAAGAAGTTCCCTTCAGAATCATCTACAAAATCATCGGTACTATCTCCATGATACCAAGATCTACCAATATCATAGAAAAAAACTAGACCGAATACATCATTTATTTTTGTTCTATTTTCAATGTTGAAAACTAATTTATCTTGTCCTCTAAATGCACCAGAATCATATCCTCTCAATGAATTAGATCCACCAGAAGCAAATAATTGTTGATATTTTAGTGTATCTGTACCTATTCCAGCAACCATTCTATAAGCCATAGTATTTCCTTTAAATAATCCTTGATGGTACTTTCTAAGCTCTAAAGTAGTTTTTACAAAAGCATCGTCGTCTCCATTGATTCCAGGATCATTATCATAAGTACTTCCTACTTCAGTTCCAAAGTATTGACCAAGTTCTAAACTTAGTTTAGCATAGTTACCAGTTGTAGGATCTAAATAGTTATTTCTAGTATCATATACAACTGCTGGAGTCACACTTACATAATTATAATTTTGTGTTTTTTCTCCATCTTCATCTTCTTCATCTACATTTTCTAATTTTAATCCTAGTTCAAATCTTAAATATCTATCAAGACCTTTACCAATTGAGATAGAACCACCATGGATAGAACTGTCATAATGTTGAGTACTATCACTGTCTTCATCTTCTTGTCTGTAGATACTCCATCCCCAAGATACAAAATCAGTACCTTTTATCCAAGGATCTCTAAAAGATAAACTTGCACTTGTATAATCCTCTGAAGATTTTTCAAAAGAAAGAGCAAGATTTTGTCCCCTACCTTTATAGTTACTGTCTTTAACACTAAGACTTCCTACTAATCCAACTGATGATCCATAAGATATTGCTCCTTGAAGCATAGCTGTTCTGTCTTCATCAATAAGCATTATAACTTTTACTCCATCTGGATCTCCAGGAATATTTTTATATTCAGGTTGAATATTTTTAAATGCACCACTTCTCATTAAGTTTTTTACTGTTTGATCATAATCTTTTTGATTAAAGACCTCTCCCTCTTTCATCTCTAATTCCCTTTCGATTAAAAAGTTTTCTGTTTTTAAAAGAGTATTATTTGCTTGCCTACGGGCACCTTTTTGTTTAGTTACCATTTTTTTATACTCAACGTTACGTATAATTCCTTCAGAAAGAGTTATTACTAACTCCATACTGTTATTGATATCTATATTTAAAATTTTTGCTAGAGTATAACCATCTTCATGATATTTTTTTATGATTTTATCTTTATCATCTCTCAATGTGTTTATGTTATAAGCTTTTCCAGGTTCTGTTTGAATTAATTTTATCAATTCATCTGTTGAATATTTAGTATTTCCTTGGATCTTTATGTCTGTTATTACTTGATTTTCTTCGAGGGTGTATTGTACTGCAACGCCTTTTCCATCTTTATATACCTCAGGATTAACATCTCTAAAATAACCAGTGTTAATAAGATTAGTTTGACCTTCTATAATTTTTGCTTTAGAAAAGAAAGAACCTATCTTAACTGGTATTTGTTGTAAAATTTCTTCTCTAGAAATATGTAAATTTCCAAAGATATCTATTGAATTTACAATTAAAGATTTATCCACTTTTACCCTTTCAGACATAGGTAAGATTTGTTCTTTTTTTAATAGATTTATGACATCTTTATTCTCTCTAATTTCAATAATAAGTTTGATGTTATTATCCTCTAATTTTGGAGATATAGTCACATCATCTATATATGATAAATTTTTTATAGTTTGGTAATCTTTTATCATATTATTTGAAGAATATTTATCTCCTACTTTAGATTTTAAATTTCCTTTTATAACTTCCATTGGTACTTCCCGATTTCCTTTGATATCTATACTAGATACCTCATAATCTAGGGAAAAACTTACCAATGAGATTAAAAATGTTAATAAAATTATTAATTGTTTTCTCATCATTCTCCTCCAAGTAAAAATATGTTAAGTATTATTTGCTCTAAATTTATATATTTTTTTCTCCAACTCAAATCGATGTGGTAGTTAACAAGACTATCTCCAGTTTTTACCCTTCCCTCTGGAACCTTCCCTATACCTACACCCCAGGATAAAGATTTTGTTATTCTATGATCTAAAGCAAAGTCATACTCAGTGACATTGTCGTAATATTGGGATGCACCCCACCTAGCATTAGCTTTCCAATATAATTTATCCTTATATATTGGATTTTCTGCATCGATAGATGCACCTAATGCTAGAGTTCCTGTGTCCTTATAGATTCCACCTTCATATTCATAAGCTACTAAATTAGATGAAATTTGAAATTTTTCTATCTTTAATACACTGGCAATCTCTGAAGATATAGGTGAAAAGACTTTGTTGCTTATCTCTCTATCTAAAACATCTTTTACAACTACATTTGTATTTTTTTCACTACTAATATTATGAAAGGTAAGTAACGATCCAATCTCGTCTTCATCTAGTCCAGATCCTGAACTCATTTGAAATTGTAAATTTGGATATTCACCATTTATATTTATATATACCTCTTCATTGGCTATAGTAGAATTTGCATTTAAAACTAATATTGGATGAAAATTGATAGATTCCTCTTCAGTTTTTATAAATTTTGCTGAAGCAGTATCTAAATAAAATAAATTATTATTTAATACAAGAGAACCTTTATCAATACTAATGAGACCATTGTAACTAATCTCTTTATTTTTTAATTTTAAATTTCCATTTATATTTAGATCTCCATATATATTTTGAACGATAGATGTATAAGTTAACTTTGAGATCTTTAAATCTATTGGATTTTTAGTTTTCAAATTGATGTCTATATCAATAATAGGTCCATCATCTTGAACTGTTTTTATTTCAAAATCACTACCTAGTTCCTTAGATCCTTTGATAACTTCCCTCTCTTTGATCTGGGAACGAATCTTAGAAACTTTGAGATCTTTAAGATCAGGGATTCCTGTAAAGTTACCACTATTAATTATAAAATCTCCAGTGATCTTATTTTTGGTAAAGATAGCGTTTGAGCTTAAAACTAAGTTTATCTTATCTTGATAGGAATAATCCATATTCTCTAAAATTAGGCTAAATCTATAATCTAATTTTGATATCTTATCCTCTATTCCTTTTAAATCAGGAACTTGTAGATAACCTTTCATCACTATATCTCCATTATTTATCTTACCTTTTAAATAATCGATATTTATAAGTTTTTTATTTAAAATTATCTGTGTATTAATTTTATCTATATTGATACCATACTTTGGAATTACAGCCGAGAGATCTTTGATCTTAAATTCACCATAGTTATTATTAGAATTTATCTCAGCATCTATAGTTGCTATCCCCTTAATTTTATTTATATTTTCTGAAAAAGAAAATATATTTAAAAAAGAAAGGTCTATCTCATTAGACTTAACTTTGAAGTTATAATCAAAGTTTTTAAGATCAAAATTTCCTTTAGAATAGAGTGTATTTCCTTGATAATTTAAACTTAATTCTTTTAATGTTAAATTTTTAAAATCTCCATAAAGATTGGCTTTTAAATCTTCAAATTCATTTCCATCGATTGTAATAACTTTACTATCTATATTGATATTATATTTTAAATTATTAAACAAACCATCAATAGTTATATCTGTATTTAATTTTCCACTTATATCTTGAGATTTTGAATACTCCTTTAATTTTTCGATATCTAAAACATCTTTAATCTTAAAGGAAAGTTTATTTTTATTGAAGTTGATCCAACCTTCTCCCCCTAAAAGTCTATCTCCCTTATCAGAATAAATTCTGATATCATTGATGTCTACACTACCACTTTTATTTAATTTGTCTAAGCTCCCCCCTTTGTAAGTAGAAATTAGCTTTATATTTGGTAATTTTATCCCTCGCAGATAGATATTATCTGCAAAATTATTAAAAATTCCATTGATACTATCTGGTGTTCCCCACAAGATAACTTCACCTGTGAGACGATATTTTAAATTTATATCTCCATAATATTCAGCTAAATTATTTTCAAGGAGATTTATTTTAAATTTAAATTCCTTTGAAAAGATATTATAGTATCCACCGAGATTATTTTCACCGATTTTGAATCCTTTAAAATAAATATTTTGATTATAAAATTGAATCTTTCCCTTTAAATATATTTTTGGTAAATTATTGTATTGAACCCAGGTATTTAAAGAAGAAAAATTGATTTTAAAATCTTCTAATTCACCTTTTAGGCTTCCATCGACCTCCTCTAGGTTAATTTTAACTCCATATTTTTCCAACAATTTTATCTTATTTTCTTTTATCCCCCTTATCTTATAGTCAAAGTCCAGGGTTTTATTAATTATATTATAGTCACCTTTAATTGTCAAAAGATTATTTCTTATTTCCAATACCTTAAAAATCCCATTTTTATAGTTTAATGCAACTTTAAAGTCTTTAAATTCAATGTCATTATAGGAGAGTTCTCCTATGTAACCATCAAAATCGCCAGTGAGTTTTTCATCGTTAATTACCATAAGTCTTCCACGAATATTTTTATAAGATGTATGGAATTGTCCCTCTTTACTATTTAAATTTGAAGTTAAAGAAAATTTTTGCTTTGTTCCTTTAATGGTACCGTTAAAATCAATTTTTGTTTTTAAATTCTCTATAGGAATAAAATTTTCTAACTTTAAATTTTTTCCCTTATATTTAAAATTATAGGAGAGATCATCTATATTTAGATAACCACTACTTGATAGCTCTAAATCTTTGTAAAATAAATCCAACTTATTAAAATAGATCTTGTTCCCCTCGTTATAAAAATCTAAGATTAAAGATTTTAAAGAGTTCTTTTTCTTTATCTTTACTTGCCCCTCTCCTAAGATCAGATCTTTATTGGCATAGTCATAGATGACTCTAACATTATTTTCTGTGGAGTAGTATTCATCTTTATATTTTATCTCAACATCCTTACTTCCTATACTTGAAATTCCAATGGTTTTTCGATTGAGATTAATATCTCCCTCTATTTTTAATATATCTGAATAGAGGGTATAATCAATTTTTTCAGTTTTTAGGTCATATTTTAGATTACCACTTAATTTTTTTAAATTTAATGGACTCCTTCTATTTAAAATATTAAAATTTAAATCTAAAATATTTTTGTCATAGTTTCCATTTAATAGAGTATATCCTTTAATTTCATTATAATTTAGAAAAAATCTCAAATCTTTCAGTTGAATATTATTATTAGATAAGATTATACTTCCTTTGAGATCTTTTATCTCTGTTCCTTTTATATTTAGGGTGTCTACCCTTAAATAATTTTCTAAAGTTAAGTTAAAATCTTTATCAAAATTAAATTTTAATCTAAGAGATGAAAGATTAAAATCTCCTAAATCATCGATTTTTTTCTTGAGGGCATCATCTAATAAGGTTACATTTTTTATATATTCCTTGTTGAGATTATTAGCTCCTATGGTCATTTCTAGATTATTAGGATTATATTCTAAGGAGAAAGTTAGATCTTTTTTTTCCATCTTACCATCTAATTTTAATTTTATTCTATGACCTAAAAAATCCACTTTTCCATGGATATCTTTAGCTATTCCATTATATGCACTAGTATGAAAACTAGCTTTTGATAGATAAGCATCTCCCCATAAACCGTCACTGTCTATAGTTAGATCTAGATCTACTTTTCCTCCTAAATAATCGGTATATTCACCTACGTAAGCATATTGCATAAGTTCTTGATCGAGATTACCATTTTTTAATTTAATAGTCATAGAATATCTTTTTTCATAGTTAGAAAAGGAATAATCTACCATCTCTGTTCCCTTAGTGTTATAAAAATTAAGATCGATTCCACGGGTAGTATCAAAACTAACATATCCGTTTACACTATTTACAAATTTATTTATAGGTTTTTCATAATAATTATCTTGAAATAATAACTTAGCATCTGTTACTGTTATTATATCTATAGGAACTTTCGATCCTGGTTCCCTAGGTTTAATCTTTTTTTCTGGAGTTTTTGGACTACTAGAAGTTTTGGAATTTCCACTAGAAAAAATATCTACTATATTTATATCTCTACTTTTATCTACTGCGATATATAAGTATGGTTCTTTAGCAGAGATCTCTGTTATTCGACCTCTTAAAAGATCTTTTATGGTATAGCGTAGAAAAAGTTTAGGAGCATAGAGTACCGTAACCCCTTTATTATCTTTTAAGACTGCATCGTTTATTTCAATCAAACCAAATTTAGAAAGATCTGAAGTTGTATGGGAGATATCGGCTAAAAAATATTTTAAAGACATATCTACTATTTCATCAAAATTGTCTTTAACAGTAATATATAGTGGAACTGTTATTAACATCAAAATAAGTATTGAGGAAGCGATGAAACTTTTTCTATATTTTTTGATTAGTTTTTTCACAGCTTCCTCCTTTCTTATTTATAGGGGTCTTTTTAAAGGTATCCCTGCTCTTCTTGGATATTTTTTATCAGTTACTGATATTTTTTTTATTTCAAATATATATCTAGGATCTTTACAAAAAGGAAGTTCTAAACTGTCTACCTTTATAATACTACTGTTTAATATTTTAAATGCATTTTCAGAATATTTTAACTCCTCTTGATAATCCATTTTTTGAGCTAAGAATAAAGCATCTACTTTTAGAAAAGGGATCATATATTCTAAGATAACATTAAATTTTGAAACACCTCTACATAAACCAAGATCATAAGTTTCCCTCTTACCCTCTAACTTTATATAATCTTCAGCTCTCATATTTACAACTTCTACATTAGGTAGATTTAATTTAGCGGCGACCATCTCTAAAAATTTTGTTTTTTTACTTACAGAATCCATGAGGGTAAAATTTATATTAGGATTGACAATAGCTAATACCATTCCAGGAAACCCTGCCCCTGTACCAATATCCATAGCTTTTTTTATATTGGGAGGAATTTTATTTTGAAGTAATAGAGAATCTAAAAAATGTTTTTCATACATATTTTTTTCATCTCTGATAGCTGTCAAATTAGTATGTTGATTTGTTTCTAATAATAAATTACCATACTCTAATAAAAGATCTACTGTAACCTCATCTAACTCTAAATTAATTTTTTTTAAACCTTCTTTTAGAAAAGTTTTCATCTTTATTTGTCACCTCTAATCTTTAAAGTCATAAGTAATACTGAGATATCAGCTGGAGATACTCCAGATATTCTAGAAGCTTGTCCTATGTTTAAAGGATTTTTTTGTTTTAATTTTTCCTTAGCTTCTCCAGTTATTCCACTGACTGCATTGTAGTCAAAATCTTTAGGAATTAATCTTTGTTCTAAAGCTCTATGTTTTTCTATCATCTTTAATGATTTTTTTATATATCCATCATACTTAACTTGAATTTCTGCTTGATATTCAGTATCTTCAGGATACTCTCCTAATTCAAATCCATCTATAATTTCAGCAATATATTTAATATCTTTATAGTCTAATCTAGGTCTTTTTAATAGTTCTAATAATGTAGTTCCTGACTTAAGATCCCCACTATTTTTTTTGATAAGAACCTCTTCAATCCTTTTATTACTAGAACCTACATTTAAAGATAATTTTTCTATGATCTCTAAAACATCATTTTTTTTCTTTTTAACTAAGTTATAAGTTTCAGGATTTAATAATCCAGCTTCATACCCTATCTTTGATAGTCTAAGGTCTGCATTGTCCTCTCTGAGAAGGAGTCTATATTCGCTTCTAGCTGTGAACATTCTATATGGTTCATTGGTTCCTTTAGTTACTAAATCATCTACTAAAGTTCCTAGATATGAATCTACCCTATCCAATATAATAGGATCTTTTTCTTGTAATTTTCTAGCAGCATTCATTCCAGCTAAAAGACCTTGTCCAGCGGCTTCTTCATAACCAGAAGTTCCATTGATCTGTCCAGCTAAAAATAAATTTTCTATTTTTTTAGTTTCTAAACTATATTGTAACTCTTCAGGTAATACATAATCATATTCAATGGCATAGGCATATCTCATTATTTTTGCATCTTCTAGTCCATATATATTTTTCACCATTTTTTCTTGAACTTCTGCAGGAAGGGAAGTCGAAAATCCACTTATATATACTTCATTAGTTCCATATCCCTCTTTTTCTAAAAACAGATGATGTCTTTCTTTATCTTTATATCTAAAAACTTTGTCTTCAATAGATGGACAGTATCTTGGTCCTGTTCCCTCAATAGTTCCATTAAATAGTGGTGACTTAGATTTGTTTTGAGTTATTACATTATGAACATCTGGATTTGTATATGTTATATAACACGGAATTTGTTTTCTCCCCTCTACATCTTTATCTAATGTTCTATTAGAAAATTTTAAAAGTTGATCTGTATTTCCAGGTTGCTCCTCTAGTTTATCGAAATTCATACTTCTAAAATCAATTCTTGGTGGAGTTCCAGTTTTAAATCTTCCTAATTTTAATCCTATTTTTTTAAGAGATACAGGCAGATCGTTAGAAGGAAGTTCTCCCATCCTTCCACCTTGAAATTGTTTATCTCCAATATGGATAAGGCCCTTCATAAATGTACCAGTTGCTATAACTACTGTCTTTGATGAGTAAGTAACTCCCTCTTGAGTTTTGATACCTACAATTTTATTTTCTTCTACTAATACCTCTGTTACCATCCCTTGAATAGGAGATAAGTTTTCAGTATTTTCTATAGTTTTTTTCATCTCCATATGATAATTTTGCTTATCAGCTTGAGCTCTAAGAGATCTTACAGCAGGACCTTTTTTTGTGTTCAATATCCTTATTTGAATAAAAGTTTTATCTATATTTCTTCCCATCTCTCCACCGAGAGCATCTATCTCTTTTACTAAATGAGATTTAGCAGGACCTCCAAGAGATGGATTGCACGACATTACTCCTATATTATCTAAAGTTATACTAAATATTGCTGTTTTCATTCCCATTCTAGCAGCAGCTAGGGCTGCTTCACATCCTGCGTGTCCTGCTCCAACTACTATTACATCAAACTTTTCCATTATTTTCTCCTCTTTATTTTAAATTTTCTAATTCTCTGGCTGTTTTAGAATTTGTGATAACTAAGAGTGTATCTCCCTTTTCAATTACACTAGTTGCCCTAGGACTTGAATTAAGATCTCCGTTACTTTTTTTTATACCAACGATATTTATATTATATAGATCTCTTACACCTAACTCCATTAAATTTTTTCCTAAAAATGATGGAGGAGCTTTAAATTCAACTAATAAAAAATCTTTTGAAAATCTCAGATGTTCAATCATATTTGGTTCCATAGCTAGCATAGCTATCCTAGTTCCCATATACTCCTCTGGATAAACTACTTCATCAGCACCTATTTTTTTTAATACTTTTCCATGACTCTTTGTAACTGCCTTGGCTATAATTTTTTTTACGCCTAACTCTTTTAAATTTAAAGTTGCCATGATACTAGCTTGAATATTACTTCCAATTCCTATAAATGCTATATCAAAATTGCTAGCACCTATCTCTTTTAAAGCATTTTCATCAGTGGCATCAAGGATGAGTGCATTATCTACTATATTATTATTGATAGCTTCTTGTACTAATTCTTCATCTGTATCTATAGCAAGGACTTCACAATCAGCGTCATAAAGTGTTTTTGTAACACTAGTTCCAAATCTCCCTAAACCTATAACTAAATAGTTTTTCATATCTATCTTCAACTCCTAAATTTATATTTAAATTAACTATCCTATTAGAATATTTTCCTCTGGATATTTATAAGACCTTACTTTAAGTTTTTCACTAAATGCTAACATAAATGTAAGAGGTCCAACTCTTCCTATAAGCATAGTTAATATTATTAAAATTCTTCCAAATACATTTAGATCTGCTGTTATTCCTTGAGATACTCCTACCGTAGCAAATGCAGACATAACTTCAAAAATAACTTTATCTAAAGTTAAGTTAGTTGTTTGTATTATATTACTTCCATGGAGGGTACCTTGTAAAATTGAATCTGCTATACCCATTAAAGATGTAGATTCAATCTTATTGGTCATTAATATTAAAAAAACTACAATAGTAATATATAGCAAAGATATTACTAGGATTGCCATAGCTCTATGCAACACTTCCCAAGAAACACGTCTATTAGATATAATAAGATTTTTTTCATTTCGAAGGATAACTAAAACATAAAACATTATTATTCCAAGAGTTGTAGTTTTTAATCCACCACCTGTAGAACCAGGAGAAGCACCTATAAACATCAATATTAAAAATAAAAATAATGTTGAAGGCCTTATGTTTTCCATTGGAATAGAATTAAAACCAGCTGTTCTTGCAGTAACACTCTGAAAAAAAGAGTTGTTTAGTGCATCTATTATTCCCATATTTCCAAGAGTTCCTGGATTACTTCTTTCAAATATAAAAAACATTATGGCTCCACTAAGAGTTAGAAAAAAACTAATGGAGAGTGCTAATTTAGATGTTAAATTATATCTTTTTTTTCCGGTTTTATAGTAACTAATAGTTGAATTAATAACGGCAAATCCAATTCCACCTAAGGAGATCAAAATTGAGATAGTAAGAGTTACAGTTATGTTACTAGAATATTTAACGATACTATCGGAAAAAAGTGAAAATCCAGCATTACAAAATGCTGAAACTGAATGAAATATTCCATAGATCATTGCTTTTTTTAATGGCATAGTATTTGAAAATCCCAGTGTTAAAAATCCAGCTCCAACTACTTCTATCCCTATTACTATTAAAACAATTCTTTTTAAAAATCTTATTACTCCACCAACTGAATAAGAGTTGAGATCCTCCTTTAATATTTTTCTTTCATGATAACCAATCTGCTTTCCTATGAGAGTAAAAACTAATGTTGAAAAAGTCATTATCCCAAGTCCACCTAGTTGGATTAATATCAATATTATTCCCTTACCGAAAGGACTAAAAACCTTACTCACATCAACTAATGTAAGTCCTGTTACTGAAACCGCAGAGGTTGCAGTAAAGAGAGCAGTCAAGATACTTATATTATGACCTTTATTTACTGCAAAAGGTAACGATAAAAAAAATGTCCCTATTAATATTATAATTATAAATGACATCACTAAAATTTTTGACGGTAGTATCTTTTTAAAAGATATTTTTTTCATCTGTTCCTCCTGACTTATTATTCTAAATCTTAGTTATTCTTTGTTTCCAATTTTACTGTCTCTAACTTAATCATTATA
>DDQV01000075.1 GCA_002342785.1 Fusobacteriaceae bacterium UBA2433
AGTTTTATTTTATTTTTATTTAAATAATAATTTACATCTTTTCCATAATCATATATTATTTTTGTTTCTATATTTTTTCCCTTCCAAGTCTTACTATTTACTTGAGTACCTGTATCACTATCAATAAATATCTTTCTTTCATAGGGATCTCTTTTTAAGATTGAATTTTTAGGAACTTCCACTGTTAATTCTGTGTTGTCATAAAAACTCATAAATCCATTTTTGGTAGTAGAAATATTTTTTAGCTCATCCTTAGGTAGAAAAATCTTCCCAGAGCCTTTACTTATAGTATTTAAAATATCAAACATCATAGGAGCAGAGATATTTAATCCGCTAAGATGAGTCCCTGGTCTATTATTTAGATTTCCATTCCAGACTAATATTGTATAATTTTTATTTGTTCCTACTGCCCATCCATCTCTTTCTCCATAGGAAGTTCCAGTCTTCCAATAAAATATATTTTTGTTATCATAGAAGTTCCAATTAATATTAGGCCTTACTAAATTAGACATTATATCTAAAGTTAGGTATGACGCTCCCTTTGATATGAGTTGATTATTGGGAAGTTTTTTATTATTGTCATCAAAAAATATTTTTAATGGCTTAAAGTTTCCTAAATTTCCAAGGGAAGTATATAAAGATGCCAACTCTATAGGGGTCATTTCATAAGTTCCTAAGATCATACTGAGTCCATAGTTGGATTTTTTATTTTCTTTGACTAAGTTAGTTTTTTGAAAAAAATCTTGAAAATATACAGGATTATATTCATTTAACAATCTAACCATAGGAATATTTAAAGAAAGTTGAAGGGCCTTATCTGCCCTTACAAGATATCTATAATTATTATCACTATTTACAGGAGCAAAACTTCCAAAATAAGATGGAATATCTATCAACATAGTTTTAGGAGTCAACAGACCTTTATCCATACTCAGTCCATATAAAAATGGTTTTAAAGTTGATCCTGTATTTCTTTTTCTTTGAAGTGCATCAATTTTTCCACCGTTAAAATTTGAATTATCACCACCATAATAACCAAGGACTTCTCGACTCTTAGTATCAACAACTAAGATACCAGTATTATAGATATTATTTTTTCTAAGGAAGGGTTTATTTTTTTCTACTATTTTATCAATATTTTTTTGAACTTTAATATCTAAAGTTGTGATCACTATATTTTTATTATTTTGTTTTCTAATGTTGTCACAGAAAAAAATATTATTGTTATCTTGATCTTTTAATTTTAATGGTGGAATCTCGGCCAAAGATAATTTATAATCTTCTTTAGAAATAAAATTTTGATTATATAACTCTGTTAATAATCGGTCTCTTTTTTCTATAAAACTTTTTCTATCTTTTAGGATAGAAGATGGAGAATTTGGAAGGACAGCTAAGGTTGTAGCTTCTGCCCAAGTTAAACTATCTTCATCAACTTTAAAATATTTAAATATTGCACTTCTATATCCCCTAATATTTCCACCATATGGAGTATTAGAGAGATATAATTTTAATATTTCATCTTTAGAATACATTTTTTCAAGGACAATAGCATAAAAAATTTCAATTGTTTTATTGAGATAAGTTCTTTCTCCTCCTCTAAGGGTTTTTATAGTTTGCATTGTAATTGTACTTGCACCACTTACAATTTTTTTATTTTTAACATTTGATACTATTGCCCTTAATATACTTTTAAAATTTACTCCATGATGATTATAAAAATTTCTATCTTCAAATGCTATGACTGATATTTCAAGTTTTTTAGGGATATTAATTTGTTTTTCTATAGGAAAGATATATTGTTCATCTTCATTTAGATAAACTCTTAAGATCTCACCTTCCCTACTATATATAATTTGTGAATACTTTAAAGAATCGATCATGATTTTTAAATTTTTTTTAGCTATTGAGACAGAAATAATTGAGAAAATAATTATTATAATCAGTGGGATTATAATAATTATTTTTTTTCTATTTATTTTATCTATAAAATTCATATCTATTCTACCTTTATTGGAAAACCTTTTAATCCAGCTCCAATTTCATCGTGATACATATCTTTTAGTGTAGCTCCAGGCATATAAAAATTACCCTTTGTTACAGCATTTAATTTTACTATTATATAACCGTGATCAAAATCATTAATTCTCTTATATTTATTGTGATAATAACTACCTTTTATAAGATCAAAGAAATATGAAACTCGGCTATCTCTTATATCCATATATCTTAAATCTAAGTTATATTCAGAATAGTTTGTCAACCATTTTGGTAGATTATCTCCTTGAAGTCTTAAGTTTTCAATTTCAATTCCACTAGCTATATTTTGATTGAATACTAATTCAGAATAGTTACTATTTCTAGTTTTGGAAATATCATAGATTGCCCAGATACTTTGACCTTTTTTTAAAGTTTCTAGTAATGGAATTTCTTTACCATCCTCTGTAAAATATCTAACTTTAAGACCTAACTCATTAGAATATTCAACTTGATCAGAGGGATCTACTACACCTTCAAAATAATAACTAAGATAAAGTTTACTCTCTCCAAGGTTTTTAATCTTGATTTTTTCTCCATGGATTTTATCTAGGGAGATACTCTCATTATTTCCATTAAAAATTCTTTCTTCTGTAGAGCTATCTAAAGAATAAGAATATTTTCTAAGTTTGTTGTCAGAATTTTCTATATTTTTACTTATGGCTAATAATGCATACGCACTACCTTGAGTAGACAACCACTGATCACTAGACAAGATAGATAATATTTTTTCTTGGAATTTATTTTTTTCATCTAAACTTCCCAAAGTTTTTAGAGCTAGAAGGGCTAAAGATTGATCCCTTGTAGATGAACCAAAAGAATATCTCCAATATGAATCTTTATAACCTATCTGATCTAAATCAACAGTAGTATAGATTGATCTAGCCACATCTTTATAACCAACTAGGTCATATGATGAAGCTAATAAAAGTTTGTTTAAAGAACTCATATCCTTTATAGAATTTTGTTTATAGTAGTTCATAGCACTTATATTTTCATTTTTATCTAATGCTAATAAAAATAATCTTTGAATATTAGTTAAAGAAATTTCCCGTGTAGAATTTGCAGTTTTTATCATATAGGTTCTTAATTTGTTTATCATCTTTTCTGGAACATAGTATCCTTTATCTATTGCAGAAAGTAGGAAAAAATATGCATAGTTAGTTCCCCATTCAGATGTATAATCTTCCCCAATCCAGTATGACATACTACCATTTCCCAATTGAAATTTTTCTAATCTTTCTATTCCTTTTTCTAAATTTTCATTGATCTCATCTTTTTCTTTAGGAGATAATTCCATAAAGTTATCTACATAAAGTTGAGGAAATATACTTGATGTTGTTTGTTCAAGACAACCATATGGATATTTGATTAAATATCTTAATCTTCCATATAATCCATTTAATGGAAATTTAGATATGATCATTTTTGATGTTGAACTATCTTTAATAGCTTCTTTTTTTGTTATAAAATCTATTTCAGAATTTGGTTCTATAATATAAGATTCACTATAGTTTATAGAATCTAACTTTGGTTCTACATCTATATTTATTTTATTTGTATAGATATTATCCTTATCTTTTACTGTATATATTAATTTTCCTTGGCCAAATGATTTTAAAACCTTTAGATTAAAATCAAAATTATATTCTCCAACTTTAGAACCATCTAATCTATATTTATTGTTTCCTATAATATCTATTGGTCCTTCTGTTTTTAAACTTACTATTGCATTATCTTCAAATTTTTCATTTACAAATATAGTAAGGTTTGATTCAAATTGATCTTCAGGTGCTAAACTTCTAGGAACACCTGGAAGTAAAACAAGATCTCCTCTAATCTCAGATGTTGAATCAACCTTACCGAGTTTGTCACTATCTACTCCTACTACCATAAATTTTATTTTTCCCATATAATTTCCTAGATCAAAAACTATATTTGCCTCTCCCTTTGAATTAATTGTTCCACTCTTAAATTGACTAGCTATTTTAAATCTTGGTTTTTTACTTAGAGATCCCTCCCTTTTATTTGTTAAAGCATCTCCACCGCCAGGTTTAAAAATATTAAAGGCAGGATCTTTTTGAAAATCTAAGATAAGTTTATAGTTGTCATAATTTCCAACTTGATATCTTTGTTTTCTAGTAAAATAATCATATGGATCTGGTGTTTTAAAATTAGTCAAATTTAGAACTCCTACGTCTACAGCAGCTATTGTATAGGAGATTCCGGGTTTTCCTTTTATTGTTATATTGACATTTTTAGGATCTTTATAGATTTTTTTATTTATTATCTCTATAGGAATAATTTTATCTTTATTTTTCACTTTAAAATATCTTAGACCTTGTAATTTTAATTCTCTGTCATTTTCTTTCTTTTTTAGATCTTGTAACATAATTATATTGAAATACGCTCCAGGATACATATCCTTTGTTACTTTAAAAGTATAGTTTTGTTTTCCTTCTTGTAGATCTATAATTTCATTTTGGATTAATTTTTTTTCACTTTCAATATTTATGATTGCCTTTCCTGAAGATGGAGATTTAAAAGTTACTGTTATGTCATCCCCTATATTATAATCTATATTGTTAAAATCTAATTTTACAAAGGTATCATTTTTTGTATCACTATCTCCCCAATAAGATCCTTTTAATAAAGTCCCTGAAGAATGATTGTTTTTAGGATCGGTTAGTTCAACATAGTAACTTCCATAATCTGGAAGTTTAAATTTAATATTATCACCAGAGTTGACCTCACCTTGTGTGATGACCATTGTTTTTGGACTAGATTTATAATGTTTTTTGTACTCATCATAGTTAGAATAATCCCACCAATATAATGAAGTATTTTTATAAACGGTATATTTTAAGATTCTATTTATTTCCTTATTGTTTTTAGACAACAAAATAGTTCTCATTGTTATATCTTCTCCAACTTCATAATATCCATAGTCTTTATTTTCTATCCCCACGTATTCACCATAGGGACTATAACTAAGTGTTTTATTTTTTATTACTTTTCTTCCATCTTTTTGAAAAACTTCAGTTTTAATATGGTAATCGAGGATATATGGTGGGTTAGTTGTGTCTATACTAAATTTTTCTATCATATTACCATCTATGTCTAGTTTTCCTTCCTTTATTTTTTCAATATCAAATTTAGTATTTGTATTATCTACAAAATTAAAGTTGCTATATCCTTTAAATTTATCCTTTGAGATAGAGTTACTTATGGTAACTTTATAGTTTAAATTATTTCCAGGAGTTCCAAACAAATATTTAGTATTTGTATCTACAATTAATTCATCTTTTAATATTTTTGAGTTATCTTTTATCTCTACTAGAGGTGGAACTATAGTTTCAATACTAATTTTTTTACTATTTATAAATCCTTCATCACTTACCTCACCTATATAAAGTTTAGCAGTCCAGTCTCCAGTAAAATCATTTTCTTTGGTAGAAAATTTAAATGTATATAGTGAATTTCCTTGGGATTTTCCATTTATTGTTGTATATAGTCCCCTTTTAGGAGTATAGATCTCCATAATTAAGTTTTGATTGTCAGGAAGTTTTTTCTCTTTTTCAGATAAAATAGTAGAGATATTTATCTCATCTCCAGGTCTAAAAACCCCTTGTGTAAGATAGATATAGGAATCTATTCCTTCTTTTTTTATGGTTCCTTCATTATCAGCTAGGGTATAATCTATATAATTTGAAGAATCTATAAAGGCAAAGTCTCTATCTTTTTTTACAAATATATCTTTCCAAGAGGTATTTGGAACTACTACTTTTCCATCTTTATCTGTTAGATATTTATTTAAATCTACAACTATTTCTGCTTTATCTATTGGTAGATTAGTATTTAGATCTTTTATAAAAATCACAGTATTTTCATTATATTTTTTTACTAAGATCCCTAGGTCACTGATTATAATTGTTTTTTCAATACTCTTGTAGAAGTGATCTTTCTTTTTTAAAATTGTATCATCGTTGTCTACTTCTAGTCTTACTATATAAAGACCATTAACCATATTTTTATCATTATCAAATATACTCAGATCAATATCACTGTCTATCCAAGTATCTTTTTTACCTTTTATATGGATCTCTCCATCATATATTTTTATGGCCTTAAAATCTGACCATGAAGCTGAACTGTTTTTTCCTTTTTTAAAATTTCCTCTATACTTGTATAGATTTATATTATCAGAACTAACCTTTAAGATTTTTAAGTTTGCTTTTTCTAAATTTAAAGTTCTAATTCGGAGTTTTTTCTGTGAGGAGCTAGTCATATAGATTCCAGAACTTTTAAATTCAATATTTGGTTCTTTAGAAGGAACCTTAACAGTAAAATTCTGATTTTTTTCTAAACCAGTTAGACCTTTAAATAAAGTTATATTATAATCTGTTCCTGGTAAAAAGGATTCATTAATAAATACTTTATTTTGATTATAAGTTATATTTAGTTTTGTATTCATTTGAGTACCTTGAATATTAATATAACTATTTAGATCTTTGTTTTTTATATCTCTATAAAATGTTAGAACTAATCTAATTGTATTGTTATACTCTTCGAACTCATAACTTTCTATACCCTTAGTAACTTTATCTTGAGATGTTTTTTTATCTTTTTCGATCTCTAGATCTTCCATTTTAGTAGATATTATTTTTTTAGTTTTATTTAGTTCTACCTCTTGGTTTTCCTTGTTGCAAGAAATAAAAATAAAACTTAAAAGGAAAACATACACCAATAATTTAATATTTTTATACATAAAATTTTTATTATGATAAGTATATAGGTCTTTATCATAAACCTCCTTTTTTATTTGATTTAAATACCCTATAAATATTTTTATTCGTCACTAAATGTTATCTTTAAATTTTTAAGAAGTCAAATTTTAAATGTAAAATAATATTGACTAATATTAATAAATAATTATAGTGTATATACACTATAATTATTTATATATATTTTTTAGGAGGATATTAAATGGAAAGAATGAAAACTCAGTGTAATTATATTAATTTAAGAAGAGCTACAAATGCTCTTACTAAATATTATGATAATAAGATCAAATCATGTGGAATTACATCTAATCAACTATCTATATTAAAAAATATAGATAGAATTGGTATATGTAATGTAACTAAATTATCTAACCACATGGGTCTTGAAAGAACTACCTTAATTAGAAATTTAAGACCTCTTTTTAAAAAAGGATTTGTAGAAGATATATCTTTTACAGAAAAAAGAAGTTGTCAATTGAAGATAACGTCTGTTGGATGTAAAGTTTTAGAAGATGGAATGCTACTTTGGAAGGAAGCTCAAAATGGAATTGATAGGAAACTTGGAAAGGATAATGTCGCTTTATTGACTAATCTTCTTTCATTAATAGAAACTATATAGAGTACAATAAATAAGGGAAGGGAGAACTATGGAAAATAAAAATAAAAATTTTACACTATTAATTTTAGGTTTTATCAGTAACTTCATATATGATGGCTTTTGGTCTTTTTACTATATTGTTTGGTCCCCTTGCAGATAGATTCGGAAAAGTAAGAATAATTAATATTGCAGCAATAGGTACAGCAATTTTTAGTATGTTAGGAGCATTGGCATTTAATCTACCATCTTTAATTTTTTTTAGGACTATGAATGGGATATTTGGTGCTGGAATTATTCCTGTGACATTAGCCCTTGTGGGAGAGTTGTATGATGAAAAACATAGACAAAAAGCACTAGGAAAAGTTTTGGGAATAACTTTTTTAGGAGGAGCTATGGCAACGGCAATAGGTGGGACTATATCATATTTTGGTTCATGGCGTTTAGTTTACTTAATTTATGGAATTGGAGAATTTTTATTGGCAATTGTTATAATGAAAGTTTTAAAAAAAGATCAACCTGTAGTAAAAAAATTACAAATTTTTTCTTCTTATAAAAAAGCTTTTGAAAACAAATCATTTATACAAATTACTAGTGTAGTATTTTTATCTGGATTTACAGTACTTGGAAGTTTTACTTATGCAGGAATATCTATAATGGAAAAAACTGGTTATAATATATTTATAGTAGGATTGGTGTTATCTTTTTTTGGAATAGGTACAGTAGTAGGAGGACGTTTTGTTCAGAGTTTAAGAAAAAACTTGAAAAAAAACTTCTTAATTGTATCTGGTATAATTGGATTTATTTCCTTAAATATAATGGCCTTGTCGAGTAATATATTTATTATTGGAATTGGGTTATTTGGATTTGGTTTAGCTTATATGCTGATTCATTCAACATTGGTTGCTACAGCACAAGAAAAATTACCAAAGATGAAGGGAACTGTGATGTCTTTAGTATCGCTTAATCTATTTTTAGGTGCTGCAGTAGGAACCCAAGTAAATGGATATTTTATGGAAATATATAGTACCTCAGCAATATTCTCTCTGGTTTCCTTTGTTATGTTAGGAATGGGTATTTTGTCATCAGTTCTAGTTTTAAAATATGAAAAACAAAAAAGAAAAATTGCTTTTGATAATTTAAACATATAATTAAAAAAATAAATTTTGAAATAAAAAATAATAAAAAAAGTGATCTCTATATTTTAAAGAGATCATTTTTTTTATAGTCAAATGAAAAGTTTTAATCTTTGTATTTTTGAAATAATAAGTTATACTCATAGTAAAGAATAGAAAATTATAGATATTATGAAGGAATGGTGGGTAAAATAAATAGAGAAGAAGTATTAATGAAATTAAAAAACCAAATAAATAAAGGAAATCACATAGTAGGGACAGTTGTAGGATCAGGAATGACTGCTAAGTATACTGCACTAGGAGGTGCAGATTTATTTTTAGCATTGAGTGCAGGAATATATAGACTGAGTGGTAGAAGTTCTTTATGTTCATACTTACCTTATGGAAATAGTAATGAACTAGTTATGAACTTTGGAGCTAAAGAACTACTTCCTATATTAATTGATAAACCAGTTATTTTTGGTTTGAATGCTAGTGATCCAACAATTCATCTCTATGAGTATATTAAGGGAATTAAACGGGATGGGTTTTCAGGGATAGTTAACTTTCCTACTATGTCACTATTAGATGGAAGTTTTAGAGAAAATTTAGAAGCACAGAATAATTCTTATAAAAATGAAGTTGAAGCCATTAGATTTGCTCATTACTGCGATCTTTTCACTATTGCATTTGCTACTAATATTGAAGAAGCAAAAGCTATGGTAGAAGCTGGATGTGATTGCCTTTGTGTTCATTTGGGTTTTACAAGGGGTGGTTCTTTAGGTGTAAATCAAGCAATTTCATTAACAAGAGCAAAGATTAAAGCTGAAGAGATATTTAATTATATCGATTCAATAAGACCAGAGATTATAAAAGTTGTCTATGGTGGGCCTATATCAACTCCAATAGATATGAAATATATATATAAGAATTCAACTTGTAATGGATATTTTGGTGGCTCTACTTTTGATAGAATCCCTGTAGAAAATATAATATTAAAAACAACACAAGAATTTAAAAATAGTCATTTAGAATTAGATAAAAACGATTTAATAGTAAAATTAATTGAAAATGATTATCAAAAAAAAGATTATGTAGATTTTGTAAAATCCTATATAAAAAATAATTATAAAGAACGAATTTTATTATCTGATATTGCTTTATTGATACATGTTTCTTATCCATATTTGAGTAGTTTATTTTCTAAGACATTAAATATTAGTTTTACTCAATATTTATTAAAATATCGTTTGGATAAGAGTAAGGAATTACTAATAAGGAATCAGCCAATCAAAGAGGTTGCTATGAGTGTTGGATTTAGTGATCCAATGCAATTTTCAAAAATGTTTAAAAAACATATTGGAATATCTCCTTCTAAATACAAGGAGCAAAATATATAAACACATGTAGTTATATATATATTTATAAAAGACATAATATGAACCCATATAATACATTAATAAAGCTATTGAAATAGTTAAAATTAAAAATTATACTTATACTATACAAGTTAACTGTAAAATAGATTTGTCTAAATGTAGTAAAAGGGGGAACATATGAAAACAATTGCTATTACAGGTACATTCGATTCAAAGGGTATAGAGTACAAATTTATCAAAGACAAAATTGAGGAGTTAGGATGCACTACACTTACTATTCATACTGGAACTTTTGAACCAATTTTTGAACCAGACATCTCAAATGTTGAAGTGTGTAAAGAGGTTGATGAAGATATCATCGCAATATCAGCTAAAAAAGATAGAGCTTTAGCAGTAGATGCTTTATCTAAGGGATTGAAAACAATTTTACCGAGACTTTATAAGGAAGGTAAGTTTGATGGAATAATATCTTTAGGGGGAACGGGAGGAACTTCAATGGTTGCTCCGGCTATGCGTGCTTTACCTATTGGAGTACCAAAAATTATTGTATCTACAGTTGCATCTGGAAATACCGAGATGTATATAGGTACAAGTGATATTATGATGATACCGTCTATTGTAGATGTTTCAGGCTTAAATAAGATATCAAAGATGATATTTACAAATGCCATTTTAGCTATAGTGGGTATGGTAAAATTAAAAGATGATCTTAAAGTAAAAGAAGAGGAAGAAAAACCTCTTATAACTGCATCTATGTTTGGTGTAACTACTCCTTGTGTAGATATAGCAAAGGACTATTTACAATCTAAAGGATATGAGGTATTAGTATTTCATTGTACTGGAACAGGTGGTAGAACGATGGAAACCTTAATTAATACAGGATTGATTACTGGAGTTTTAGATATTACTACTACTGAATGGTGTGATGAATTAGTAGGAGGAATTTTAGCTGCTGGTCCTAAACGTTGTGAAGCTGCTGCATTAAATGGGATCCCAACGGTAATGTCTATAGGTGCAACTGATATGGTTAACTATGGACCATATGATACTGTACCAGCGAAATATGCAAATAGAAATTTTTATAAACATAATTTAACAACAACATTGATGAGAACAAATGTAGAAGAGTGTAAGTTAGTTGGAGAAAAAATAGCCGAAAAATTAAATATGGCTAAGAGTAGAACTACTTTATTTTTACCCTTAAAGGGAGTATCAATGATAGATTGTGAAGGACAACCTTTTTATGGACCTGAGGAAGATAAGGTGTTATTTGATACTTTAAGAAGTAATATTAAAAATGACAAAATAGATATTGTTGAGATGGATAATATTATTAATGATGAAAAATTTGCAATAACTTGTGCAAAAAAATTAATTGAATTGATAGAGGAAAAAAAGTTAAACAATTAAAATAAATAAAAAGGAGTTTATAATATGAATACAAATTCAAGAAAACAAATTATTGAAGGGTTTCGTAAACAAAGGGAAAAAGGAAATATTTTAGTAGGAGTAGGAGCAGGAACTGGTATAACAGCAAAATCTAGTGAAGCTGGTGGAGCTGATATGTTAATTATTTATAATTCTGGACGTTATAGAATGGCAGGAAGAGGATCTTTAGCTGGATTATTACCTTATGGAGATGCAAACCAAATTGTTGTAGATATGGGATCGGAAGTATTACCAGTAGTAAAACATACTCCTGTACTAGCAGGTGTTTGTGGAACTGATCCATTTAGAATTATGGCAGTTTATTTAAAACAATTAAAAGATCAAGGTTTCAATGGTGTTCAAAATTTTCCAACTGTAGGTTTAATTGATGGAAACTTTAGAAAAAATCTTGAAGAAACAGGAATGGGATATGATCTAGAAGTGGAAATGATAAGAGAAGCTCATAAGTTAGATCTACTTACTACTCCATATGTATTTTCAGCAGAAGATGCAACTAAGATGGCTAAAGCTGGAGCAGATGTTTTAGTAGCACATATGGGTTTAACAGCTAAAGGAACTATTGGAGCTAAAACAGTATTGACTCTAGATGATTGTTTAGAAAAAATTAAAGCAATATCTGAAGCTGGAAAAGCAGTCAATCCAGATATTCTTGTAATATGTCATGGTGGTCCAATTGCTGAACCAGATGATGCAGAATATGTATTATCTCGTTTACCAGAAATTGATGGATTCTTTGGAGCTTCAAGTATTGAAAGATTTGCCGCTGAAAGAGCTATCAAATCTCAAACTGAAGAATTTAAAAATATCAAACGTTAGTTATTATTTATGCCACTGGTTTTTACTGGTGGCATATTAAATTAAAAATATAAAAATAGATATGATATTACAGAAATAATAATTAAATTTAATAAAAAATTAAAGGAAAAATCTATTTTTAATTGAATAAATTAAAAAGCGAATTTAGGAGGTTATTCTATGATTGATAAATTAAATGCAATTAAAAAATTAAGAAAAACTAGAAAATTACTTGCTGAAGAAGAGTTAAATAAGTTAGAAAAAGAATATAATATCAAAAGTAAAGATGAAAATATAGTTTTAAAAATAAAAAAAACTAAAGCTAAAATAGATCAGTTAAAGAAAGATTTAAAAGATTTGGAAAAATTAGAGAAAAAATTTAAAGAAGATTAAAATAATTATCTATATTATAAAGATATTAGAAAAAAAGTAATATTATATTGAATAAGAATATAATTTATAAGGATTATATTTTTATTTTTGCAATCATTTAAGCAGATTAGGATCATTTATCCTGTCTGTTTTTTTATTATCTAAGAAATTTTTTCATCAAACTTTCATTAAAAGGTAGTATATTAGTATAGAAGTTAGATTTTATTAAAAATATAAAAATAAAGGGAGAAATTAAAGATGAAAAAAAAATATATAAGTCAGGATTTAAAAAAGTCATATTTTATAATTATAGTAGTTATTTTAGCAGTATTTATTCAAATTACTATATTTAGTTGGAATTATAGTAAAAAAAGTGGAAAGAGAGAAGTTGAAGTTGTTCTTAGTTTTTTAAAACAAGAGATATCTGAATTAGATGAAGTGAGTTTAAAAGATAAAGTCGAAGATGCTTTAGATGAAATTCCTAGATTTAAAAATCTTTCTATTGTTGTAAAAAATAATGATTTTATTTTTAAAAATAATGAGATTTTTTTAAAAGATATTCCTAAGATAAAGGATATAATTTTATATAAAAATTATAGATATTATATCTATAACAACACTGTTTATGATGATAAAAATAATCCTGTTCAAATAACTATTGTTAAAAATTTAGAAG
>DDQV01000011.1 GCA_002342785.1 Fusobacteriaceae bacterium UBA2433
TGGTTACCGCGAAACATCAGTAACTAATTTGTCCTGAAAAATATGGAGGTTTTCATTTTTTAAATATTGATATTATTGACAGTAATTAATAATATTTATATAATGAAGAAATGAGATTAGTATTTATACTATACTCAAAAGCATTATATATGCATACATGAACTGGAGGAAAAAAATGAAAATAGTTATCGCTGGTGGCGGAGATGTAGGAGTAAAAATAGCCGAGAAACTCATCTATGAAAACCATAATGTTACAATTTTAGAAAAAGATCCACAATTAATTAAAATATTACAAAGTAAACTAGATGCCATGGTTATATTAGGAGATGCAACAAATATAAACACCCTTATAAAAGCAAACATATTAAGTGCCGAATCTTTTATAGCAGTTACAAATAGTGATAGTGATAATCTTATAGCTTGTAGTCTTGTAAAAAAATGTTGTAAAAATAACATTTCTGTAACTTGTAAGATCGATAGTTACTACCAGTATTTTAATGAAGAATATATTTCTCCTAAAGATTTTGGTATAGAAACTATTATAAAACCACTAGAAATTACAGTATCAAAAATTATGGAACTTATAAAAAACCCAAGTATATTTGAAATTATGAACTATGCAGATAATATGGCACAACTAGTAGGGGTTAAAGTCAAAAGAAATTTTGAATACAAAGGGATTCCTATCTCAGAAATTTCCATAAAAGACAGTCTTTTTTCAAAAGTTAGATTAGTAGCTATTCAAAGAGAAGGAAAGGTTATCGTTCCAAAAGGACAGGATGTAATTCATCCAAAAGATAAATTATACTTAGTAGGTAAAACAAATATTGTAAAAAATATAGTTGAAAAACATTTTTTCAATCCTATGAATTTAAAAAATATAATTATCGTAGGTGGAACTAAACATGCTATTGAACTTTCAAAAGCTCTCAATAAATCAGGAAAGAATATTACAATTATAGAAGAAGATAAATTTAGATGTAAAAAACTTAGTTTTTTACTTGATAGTGTTTTAATTATGAATGGATCAGCAACAGATTCTCATCTTATGGATGAAATAGCCGTTGAGGATTCTTGTGTAATTAGTATGAGTAATAACGATGAGTATAATATCTTATCAGCTTTTACAGCAAAAAAATATGGTGCTTCTAAAACTATGTGTCTAGTCAAAAATAGCTCTATAGTAACCTTGATCAATAATCTTGACCCTATTGATACAGTAGTCTCACCTCATTCCCTTACAATTGGGGACATATTAAAACATACTAGAAAAACCGATCTTTTTTCTGTCTCCCCATTTACAGAAATTGATGCAGAAATAGTAGGCATAAATATCACTCAGAATTTACCTATTTTAAATATTCCTATAAAAAATATTAATCCTCCTAAAAAATCTATCATTGGTGTTATAATTAGAAAAAATAATGTTATCATCCCTACTGGAGACGATATAATAAAATTAGGAGATAAAGTTATTATATTTTTGCTTCCTGAAGCTATTTCTGAAGTTGATAAGATGTTTAGTGCTCCAAAATTTGGAGGTAAGAGATGAATTGGAGTTTAATAATTAAAGTTCAAGGATATCTCTTACTTATCTTAGGAATTATGATGTTCTTTCCACTTATGATCTCATTTTATTATAATGGTGATGATTTAAATGCTATAATTTTTTCCATTATAATTACTTTAGCTACTGGATTAATTTTTATATTTATATTTAAATCAAATAAAAAATTTAAATCCAAAGAGGGGTTTGCAAGTGTTTCATTAGGTTGGATCTTGGCAGCTTTTTTTGGTGGTCTTCCATATTTTTTCCATGGATCTTTCGGACCATATATAAATTGTGTTTTTGAAGCTATGTCAGGTTTTACTACCACAGGTTCTACTATCTTAACTGATATAGAATCTATTCCTAGAGGATTATTATTTTGGAGATCATTGACTCACTGGCTTGGTGGTATGGGAATAGTTTTATTTACTATCGCCATCTTACCTATGTTTGGAATAGCACCAGGACAACTATATAACGCTGAGGTTCCAGGTCCTACAAAAGATAGATTAAGTCCAAAAATAAAAGATACTGCTAAAATTTTATGGCTTATTTATATTGGACTTACTATTATTGAAACTATATTTTTAATGTTTGGAGGTATGGACCTTTATACTGCAATTAATCATTCTTTCGCTACTGTTGCTACAGGAGGATTCTCTACTTTAAATAATTCTGTTTCAGGTTTCAACAGTGTATATATAGATATAGTTATAACTATTTTTATGTTTTTAGCTGGAGTTAATTTTGCACTTTATTTTTATCTTATTAAGGGAAGATTTAGAGATTTTTTCAAAGATAGTGAACTAAGATTTTATACAGCTGTGGTTACTATCACAACCATATTAATATCGCTGAATATATATTTTTCTTCTGGAATAGAAAAATATACTTCAAATTATGGCCGAGCTCTTCTTGATTCTGCATTTCAAGTTGTATCTATAACTACTACTACTGGTTTTATGACTGCTGATTTTAATCTATGGCCTCCATTTTCTGCTCTACTCTTAGTTACATTGATGTTCTTTGGTGGTTGTGCAGGATCTACAGGGGGTGGAATGAAACAAATTAGAATATTAATACTATTTAAACACCTATATAACGAAATTAAAAAACTAGCTCATCCTAGAGCATTCTTTGCTCTGAGGATAGGAGAAGAACATGTAGAAAATAATGTTGTTAGAAATGTCTTAGGATTTTCTATACTATTTATGGTTATTTTTACTGGTTCAACACTATTTTTAGCAGGAATGGGATACGATATCATTACAAGTTTTACTGCTGCCATCTCTTGTCTAGGAAATATTGGACCAGGATTAGCTCGAGTAGGAGCTATCGAAAACTTTGGATTTTTTGATCCCTATAGTAAAGGGGTTCTCATCTTTTGTATGCTTTTAGGTAGATTAGAAATATATTCAGTTTTAATATTGATTTATTCTATAATATTTAGAAAAAGATAGATCTTATAGAATAAATATTTTTTTAATTCAAAATAAATAAGAAGATAAAAATTCTGGAAAAAATAATTAGCATTTTCATATTCTTAAAATTTCATGGATAAACTATTGATAAAATGATATAATTATAGGTAAATAAAAAAATATAAAACGAGGAGATTTATTTTGAAAAAAAATATGAAAATAAAAAAAGATACAATATTAAAAGTAAAGGAAAAAATGGAATTAATGGAATTTTTAGCCTTCCACCTACAAGGAAAAAGCAAAAATAATTTAAAATCACTTCTTACTCATGGACAAATAACTGTAGATAGTCAAATAGTTAGTCAACACAACCATGTATTAAATATCAATCAAGAGGTAAAGATAAACTGGAATAAAGATAGAGATGTTAAAAAAATGAATGGCGTTCATATCTTATTTGAAGATGATAATATTATTGTTGTAAATAAAGATGCAGGTGTTCTTTCTGTTTCTACTGGTGGTAGAGAAGAAGATACTGCTTACAATAAATTAAAAGATTATGTTAAATCAAATAATCCTACAAATAAAATTTTTATTGTACATAGATTAGATAGAAATACTTCTGGAATAATGATGTTTGCTAAAACTCCAGAAGCTCAACAACTTCTACAAACTGAATGGAAAAAATATATTGTTAGTAGAAAATACTCTGTATTAACAGAAGGAAAAATAGAAGATGATAAAGGGACTATAACTTCTTGGTTAAAAGAAAATGCTGCTTTTGTAGTCTACTCTTCTAAAACAGATAATGGTGGAAAAAAAGCCATTACAAACTACGAAGTAATTAAAAAAACTAATAACTATACGTTATTAGAAGCATCTCTTGAGACTGGAAGAAAAAACCAAATTAGAGTCCATATGCAAGATATTAAACATCCAATTGTGGGAGATAAGAAGTATGGTGCCGTTGGTAATCCAATCAAAAGATTGGGATTACATGCTAGAGTTTTAGAATTTATCCATCCTATAACAGGAGAAAAATATAAATTTGAAACTAAAATCCCAACTAGTTTTGATAGAGTATTCAAAAGAATGAGAAAAAGATAAAATTTCTTCTCTTTTTAAAATTAGAAAAAATTTTAGAAAAAATAATAGATATTTTTTTCTAACATAATATAAATTGAATTAAAAGAGGTGTAAAAAAATGTTTGAATATTTAGATGGCAAGATCACTATAAAAAAAATGGGATATGTTGCTATAGATGTAAATGGTTTAGGTTATAAAGTTTTTGTTTCTCTCCAGACTTTAGATAAAATTAAATTAGATGAAACTACAAGGTTATACATCTATAATCATGTAAAAGAAGATATGTTTAAATTAATTGGATTCGCTGAGGAAAGAGAAAGAGATTTTTTTGAGATACTTATCAATGTAAATGGAATTGGTATGTCCCTTGCATTAGCTATACTATCTACATTTAACATAAATGATCTAAAACAAATAATAGCTAATGAAGATATAAAATTATTGACAAAAGTTCCTAAATTAGGAGCTAAAAAATCACAGAAACTAATCGTTGATGTGAAAGACAAGATGAAAAATCTTCAACTTGTAGATAATGTAGATAATGGTAATAGTAGTCTTAAGGTTCAATTAGAAGAAGATATCTATCTTGCTTTAGGCTCCCTTGGATATTCTAAAAAAGACATTGATAAATTTATTACTCCTAAAGACCTTGATTCATATGACAGTATAGAAATGGCTATAAAAGATATCTTAAAAAAGATAAGTAAATAAATTTTGTGAGGAAACTATGTATTATAATAATTTTTTTAAAAAAACTAGATTAAATGGAGATGAGATGAACGGAATTATTTGTATTGATGGTGTTGTAGGTGCTGGAAAAAGCACTTTAGGAGATATTTTAGCAAAAGAATTAGGAATTTCATTATTTGAAGAACCTGTTTTAAATAATCCTATTTTAGATAAGTTCTACTATGATAAAAAAAGATATAGCTTTCCACTTCAAATATTTTTCTTGAATAAGAGATTTAAAATGATAAAAGAAGCTAACCTATTAAATGGTTGTGTTATGGATAGAAGTATCTATGGCGACGTTATTTTTGCTAGGATGCTTATGGAAGATGGAGATATGACTCCTGAAGAGTTT
>DDQV01000082.1 GCA_002342785.1 Fusobacteriaceae bacterium UBA2433
TAAAGGAGGCAAAAATGAAAACCAAGATAATGAAACTAACAGGATTAGGTTGTGGAAAATGTAAAAAGAAAGTAGAAGAAATTGCAAACAATACAGATGGTATAAGTAAAGGAGTCGTAAGTTTGGAAAATTCTACTTTAACTATAACTTTTGAAAATAAAACCTTAGTGAACTTTGGTTATTTAAAAAAAGAAATAATCAAAGCAGGATATGGAATTGTAGAAGATAATAATAAAATTCCTGAAAAAGTAGAAATAAAAAAAGATAGATCTATAAAAAAAGACAGATTGTTAACTACAGAAATTATTCAAATAAAAGGAATTACCTGCCAAGCTTGCGTTAGAACTATTGAGACTAAAACAAAAAAATTAGATGGTGTTGAAGCTTCAAATATAAATTTTTTAACAAGTAAATTAGAAATAATTTTTGATCCGCAAAAAATAAATTTAAAAATTATAAAAAAAACCATTGAACATGCAGGGTATAAAGTTGTAGAAGAAAATCTAATAGAAGATATAACTCTCAAAATAGAAGGGATGACTTGTCAATCATGTGTTAGAAGTATAGAGGTAAATCTAAGTAAAGAAAAAGGAGTAAATGAAGTTGTAGTAAATCTAACTACAGAAAAAATGAGAATAAAGTTTAATAAAAAAGATATCGAATTATCTCAAATTATAAAAAAAGTTGAAAGTTTAGGATTTAAAGCTTTAAAAAATCAAGGAGATCCAGACTATGACAAAAAAAAATTAGAACTAAAGAAAAAATGGTATGAACTCATGGGTTCACTTTTCTTTGGAGGAGTAATACTATATATAGCTATGGGATCTATGCTAGGAGCTTCCCTACCTAATATTATTGATTTAAATAAAACCCCACTAAATTTTGCATTGATTCAAATGATATTTACAATCCCAGTAGTTTATCTTGGAAGAAGATTTTATTTGGTAGGGTTTAAAGTTTTATTTCGAAATCCTAATATGGATAGCTTGATAGCCATTGGAACAGGAGCAGCTATATTATACAGCCTCTATGGAACTTTCCAAATTTATATTGGAAATACATCTATGGCACATCATTTATACTATGAATCAGCAGTTGTAATCCTAGCTCTTATCTCTTTAGGAAAATATTTAGAGGAAGTAAGCAAAGGAAAAACCTCAGAAGCTATTAAAAAATTAGGAAGTTTGAGGCCTAAGATGGCAGCTATTATAAAAGATGGTGAAATAATAGAAGTCGAAGTTGAAGAGGTAGAGGTAGGAGATATTGTTCTAGTTAAACCTGGAGAAAAAATTCCTGTAGATGGAAAAGTAATCAGTGGCCAAACTAGTGTGGATGAGTCTATGTTAACCGGTGAAAGTATGCCAGTTAAAAAAAGAATAGGAGATCGTGTAGTTGGAGCTAGTATAAATAAAAATGGAAGTATCCAGATAGAGACCAAAGCTACTGTAGAAGATTCAACACTTTCCCACATAATAAAATTAGTAGAAGATGCCCAAGGATCAAAAGCCCCAATTGCTCGGATGGCAGATATAATTTCAGGATATTTTGTTCCTATAGTTATATTAATTGCAATAATTTCATCAAGTTTATGGTATTTGGCAGGAAAATTAAGATGGATAGAATTAAATAGTGATCCTAGTATATTTGCTCTTACTATATTTATAGCAGTATTAGTTATAGCTTGTCCTTGTTCTTTAGGTCTCGCTACTCCAACAGCTATAATGGTTGGAACTGGAATGGGAGCTAAAAATGGTATCCTTATAAAAGGTGGAGAAGCACTTGAAACTACCCATAAATTAAATTATATAATATTTGATAAAACAGGAACTATCACTCTTGGAAAACCTATAGTGACAGATATAATTAAGGCAGAAGAAAATAAAAAAATTCAAATAGAAAAAATATTACAACTAGTAGGATCTTTAGAAACTTATTCTGAGCATCCTCTAGGAGAAGCAATAGTTGAAAAAATAAAAGCAGAAAAAATAAAAATTTTAGATGTAAGTGAATTTAATTCTATAACTGGAATGGGGATCGTAGGAATAGTTGAAAAAAAATCTATCCTAGTTGGAAATATTAAATTAATGATTAAAAATAATATAAAAATATCGCAAAAAGATAAAGAAAAGATTGATCATCTTGCTAACCAAGGGAAAACCCCTATGTTAATCTCTATAGAAGGTAGTTTTAGTGGGATAATTGCTGTGGCTGATCCAATAAAAGAAAGTAGTAAAAAAGCCATTCAAAATTTAAAAGATATGGGAATAAAAGTTGCAATGATAACTGGAGATAATAAAAAAACAGCAGATGCCATAGGAAAACAAGTAGGAATAGATATAATATTATCTGAAGTAATGCCAGAAGATAAGATAGAAGAGGTAAAAAAATTACAAAAACAAGGATATAAAGTAGGAATGGTAGGAGACGGGATAAATGATGCTCCTGCACTGGCCCAAGCAAACATTGGAATAGGTATAGCTACTGGAACCGATGTAGCTATGGAGTCAGCAGATATAGTTCTTATGAAAAGTGATTTAAAAGATGTAGCTGTAGCTATTGAACTTAGTCGTGCTACTATTAAAAATATAAAACAAAATTTATTTTGGGCATTTGGATATAATACTCTCGGTATTCCAATAGCAGCAGGAATTCTATATATATTTGGAGGACCATTATTAAATCCTATGATAGCAGGAGGAGCCATGGCAATGAGTTCAGTTTCTGTAGTTAGTAACGCTCTTCGTTTAAAATTCTTTAAGAGTAAATATTAATTTAAAATCAAACTTGATAAAGGAGTAAAGTTATGTTTAAAAAAATAAAAAAAAGTTTTGAAAATTTTATAAAAAATCTAGGAAACTCCAACGAATCTACTTTTGGAAATAAAGCATTAGATTGTTGTGATTTAAATCGTGAGAAAAGTTCAAAAAAAGATAAATAGATTTTATGCAAAAAAAATGTATAAGAGAATGTCAAGGAAATAAATGAGATAGTAACTCTCCCTAACTTTGTTTTTTTAAGAATTAGAAAAATCAAAATTGGGGAAGAGTGATTATTTTTTAAATTTTTTAATTAAACTATTGATTTTAGTTTTTAAGAAATTACTTCTTAAGAAACAACCAAGTGCAAAACCAATAACACTGAAAATTAAGACTAAAACTATAACAGGTGACATAAAAACCTCCTTAAAATATTTTAAGTGCATTATATTACTTTAACCATAAAATGTCAAAATAGAAGTTTTAATGAAGTTTAAATTTAATAAATCAATATATAAAAGGAGGAATAAGATGTCTACATGCTGTACAAATAGAAAAGCTCATCACAATGAAATTTTAAAAAAAAAATTAAAAAATAGGTTAAATCGAATCGAGGGTCAAGTCCGTGGAGTAAATAAGATGATAGAGGAAGATATGTATTGTGATGATGTATTGACTCAAATATCATCTATTAGAAGTGCTCTTAGTGGAACAGCTGCTTTACTATTAGAAGCTCATATGAAATCATGTATAATCGACCAACTATCAGAAGGAAAAACAGAAGTTATAGATGAATTATTGATAACTGTAAAAAAAATGATGAAATAAAAATTAAAATTAATATAGATCTAACATTTTATTTTTAAATTTTAAGTGGTATAATTAATTTAGTATCATATATATTTAAATGAAATTATTATTTCATTTATTAGATAGAAAATATTCTCTTGAGAAGAAGGTGATTATTATCCGAAGTAGATCGATTGCTAAAAAAAATGTCATTATATTAATTTTATCTCTATTACCTTTCATTGTGGGTCTAAGTTATTCTATTTATAGAAACTCAGACAGAAATTATTTAAGTAGAGCAATTAATATTGCAGGATCTCAAAGAATGCGAACAATATTAATTGCTAATTATGCACATCAAATTTATGATCAAGGATTTAAATCAAATGAAAAAATAATTCCTTTAATTAATGAACTTAGGATTTATAAAGAATATACCGAAGCTCTAAAATACGGAAATACTTCACTCGATATTAAAGCTAATAATTTTTTAAATATTAAAAATAAATTAGAAAATTTAACTCCACTAATAGATGACTATATTAAAAATGTAAATAACTTAATATACTATTCAAATCAAAACAACAAGATTAAAAAAACTCTTAGGGAGGATCTTCAATCTATACTTATTAATTCAATAATAATAAAAGATGAATTTCATAATATTACAGAACAATATCAATACAGTAACGATCTATATATTCAAAAACAAAAAACTATTGATGAGATTATGATATTTTTAGCAATTGGAATAACAATTATAGGATTATTTTTAACTACTAAGATAAAACAGCAGGAGTACCATGCAAATTTTGATTCCCTTACTAAATTAAAAAATAGACATAGTTTATTTAGCTATATTGAAGATAAATCTCCAGTCAATTTTTCAATATATTTTATCGATCTAAATAAATTTAAAATAATAAATGATACATATGGTCACGAGATTGGAGATGAGATATTAATTGGAGTATCAAAAAAATTACTCAAAGTATTTGGCGAGGATAATCTCTATCGATATGGAGGAGATGAATTTATAGCTTTAACAAAAAGTATTAATAAAATAGATGTTAATCAAAATATAGATAGAAATATCAATACCATAAAGGAGCTATTGTCTGAACCTCTTATAGATTCATATGATAGGGAACATTTTATTGGGATGGCAATAGGAGTTGTTTCTAGTAATGTAGCTATTAATAAATGGGATATATTAATAAATTTATCAGATGATCTTATGTACGAAAGTAAAAGTATTATAGGAAATACAGTTATCCTTCGAAATAAAAAAGATTTAAAATATCACATTAATTTTTTAAAAGATATAGATGATGTAATCTATAAAGGTGCTCTAAAACTTCATTATCAACCTGTCTATATAGCTAGTAATATAAAAAATAAAATATCTATGGTAACAAGTAAATTAGAAAAAAATGGTGAAGAATTTTATGTTTCTGAATTCTTACATATATTAAAGAGAAAGGGTAGTTTAATCGATTTAGATAAAAACACCTTACAAACTTTAAACTCTGATTACCATAACAACATTACTATGAATTCTCCAAAAAACTTCAATAATCGATATATTATTACCCTTTATGAAGATACTTTAATTAACATAAAATCCAATGGAATCTTATCCTTAATAGAGTATTTAGAGATTCCTAGAGATAAAATCATTATCAAAATTCAAGAAAAATTTTTAGAAAATAAAAAAATTAGAGAGAGTTTAGAAATATTAAAATCTATGGATTTTTCATTTGCCATAGATGATTTTACCTTCGATCTATCCTTAAAAGACTTCTTTAAATATAAAAATATAGAATGTTTTAAGATCGATAACTCCATGATAAATACAATATTTTTCCATAAATATTCTATCAAAATATTAAAAGAATTTATAAATATGATTATAAAAAATAATAAATTTGTTATCCTTGAAGGGGTTAATAAAAATAATTTATCTTTTTTTATAGAAGACCTATCAGAATTAGAAATGAAAAAAATTATGTATACCAATAAATTTCCAAAACATTCCTCTAATTTAGTTAACTCTATTAGTGAAATATTTCCAAATATCATAAAAAATTAAAAAAAATTTAAACCTTTTACTGTCTAGATGAGTCTAGTAACTGTGGGAGGTTTTTTTATATTATTTAAACTCTTGATAATATTGAGAAATTAACATATAATTTTAGTAATAAACTATAGATATTTTAGGAAAAAATAATGATATTAATGATAGACAATTATGATTCCTTTACTTATAATTTGGTTCATTATTTAAATGAACTAGGAGAAGAGGTTGAAGTATATAGAAATAATGAGATAAGTTTAGATAAGATAAGAGAGATAAAACCTGAGATGATAGTTATCTCCCCTGGGCCTAAAACTCCAAATGAAGCAGGAATGAGTGTAGAAATAATAAAAAATTTCTATAAAACAACTCCCATATTGGGAATTTGCCTGGGACACCAATCTCTAATTCAAGTCTTAGGTGGTTTAATTATAAAAGCTAAGGTACCAGTTCACGGTAAGGTAGAAGAGATAAATCATATTGGTATGGGAGTTTTTAAAAACCTTAAAAATCCAATAAAAGTAACAAGATACCATTCTCTTATTGCTGATATAGATACCCTTCCAAAAGATCTAATTATTACAGCAATGACTAATGATGGAGAGATAATGGGTGTAAAACATAAAAGATATCTTCTTGAAGGAGTACAATTTCATCCAGAAGCTCTTTTAACAGAGTATGGTCATGATATGTTATCTAATTTTTTAAGAGAAGCAAAAACAAAAATTAAGTTATAAGATAAAAAAATAAAAAGGGAGTTTTAAAATTAATATTAAAAAAGCAAAAATTATAGAATTTGAAAGTAATTTAAATAGTTTAGAGTTATTTGAAGCTATAAAAAAAGACGGAGATTACCCATTTTTTTTAGATAGTGGAATGGATAAAAAAAAATTAGGAAGATATTCCTTTATGGGAGCAAATCCTTTTTTAACTATAAGATCAGAAAAAAATAAAATAATATTAGAAGAAGACGGACAGATAAAAAAAATAGATGGCAATCCATTAGATATTTTACAAGAAAAATTAAATCTATATAAAATTCAAAGGGAAGAGATACCATTTGTAGGAGGAGCAGTTGGATTTTTATCCTATGAACTATCCCACCTTTTGGAAAATCTACCAAATACATTAAAAAAAGATGTAGAAATTCCTGAAATGGTCATGGGTTTTTATGATGGTATATTAATAATCGATCATAAATATAATAAAAAATATATAGGAGCAATAGGATTTAAAGAAAATATAGAGGAAATCATCAACAAAATAGAAGATAGTATAAAACAATATAAAAATAAATTAAAAACAAAAGAGATAGATATAGAAAATAAAAAAATATTAAAAGAAAAAAATATAAATTCTAATATGACAAAAGATTATTATCTATCATCTATAAAAAAAATAAAAGAATATATCTACTCAGGAGATATCTATCAAGTTAATTTTACCCAAAGATTTAAATGTGATTTTGAAGGAGACCCCATTGAGTTGTATAAAAATTTAAAATCAATTAATCCAGCTCCATTTGCTGTATATTTAGACTTTGGAGAGGGAGTAGTAGTATCTAGTTCACCAGAAAGATTTATAAAATTAACTGATGGAACAATAGAAACTAGACCCATGAAAGGAACTAGGCCCCGAGGAATATCAAAGAAAGAAGATGAAAAATTAAAATTCCAATTGATAAATAGTGAAAAAGATAGAGCAGAACTACTTATGATAGTAGATCTTATGAGAAATGATATAAGTAAAGTAGCTAAAAAAGGAAGTGTAAAGGTAACAGAATTATTTCATCTTGAAGAATATTCTACTGTACTACAGATGGTGGCCACAATAAAAGGGGAATTAAAAAATAATCTTTCTGCTATAGATATAATAAAAGCAACATTTCCAGGAGGATCTATTACTGGTGCACCAAAGATAAGAGCTATGGAAGTAATTGATGAACTAGAAACAACAACTAGAAATATTTATACTGGAAGTATAGGGTACATAGGTTTTCATGGAGATATGGATATGAATATAGCCATTAGAACAATAATTTTGAAAGATCACAAAGCATATTTTCAAGTAGGAGGAGGAATTGTATGGGATTCCGATCCCAATGAAGAATATGAGGAAAGCTTAATAAAAGGACAAGCACTCATAAAAGCACTAAATATAACTTAGGAGTTGAGCATAATGAATCATATAATTTTAAATAATAAATTCATGTTCTCAAATGAATTTAAATGGGATATAAGTGATGGTTTATTATATGGATATGGAGTTTTTGAAACAATATTACTTAAGGATAATAAATTAATTTATTTAAGAGAGCACTACGATCGTTTAATTAAGTCTGTTGAAAAACTTAAAATAAATATGGATCTAAATTTTGAGCAATTAAATTCATCTCTAAATTTTTATATTCAAAAAAATTCTTTAGAAAATTCTATCTTGAGGGTCACTATCTTTAAGAATTCTGATTCCTTTGATATTCTCATAACTCATAGGGAAAATAAATATAACTCTTCCCATTATAAATTAGGATTTAAGATGGAAATATCCGAATTCAAAAGAAATCCAAGCTCTATCTTATCTGGAATAAAATCGGTAAACTATCTAGAAAATATATATGCACTTAGGGAAGCTAAAAAACTAGGTAGCCATGAGGTATTATTTTTAGACTATAAAAATTATGTATCTGAAGGAGCTACCTCAAATATTTTTTTTATTAAAGATAAAATTATATATACTCCTACAAAAGAGTGTGGACTATTACAAGGAATAATCAGAAGAAAGGTTATAGATATCATAGAAACAAATAAAAATTTACAATTGAAACAAGGTTTTTTTTCTTTGAAAAAATTATTAGAGGCAGACGAGGTGTTTTTAACTAATTCCATAATGGGAATAATGCCTGTATCAAAAATAAAACATACAACCTACGACTTAAAAAAAAATCATATAACAAATTTATTAATAGAAAAACTAAATAAATATTAAACTTTAAAATAAATGAGATACTAGGAGGCATAAGATGAGAACATACAAAAAAACAATGATATTAATAGGAATATTGTTTATAACATTAATTTCTACTGCTAAAGTAGATATAGAAAAAAAGCAACAAATGGATAAGGTATTATCAGATATATCTTTTTCCTTGGAAACAACCCACTATAAAAATTTAAATATAGATGATTCATTTTCAAAAAATGTTCTCAAGAACTACCTAGATACATTAGATTACAACCATCAGTATTTTACCCAAACTGAAGTAGATGAAATCTATAAAAAATGGTGTACTCAATTAGATGATGATTTTTTAAACGGAAACTCTGATGCAGCTTTTGAAATATATAATATCTATAAAGATGCTGTAATAAGAGTTACTCAATACCAAACTAAATTATTAGAAAATCCTGAACAATTAGATTTTAATAAAGATGAAAAACTAATCTATGATAGGGAAGATCAACCTTATTTTTCAACAGAAAAAGAATATGAAACTCATTGGAAAAAAATGCTAAAATCATCAATTTTATCCCTTGAAGATTTTGAAGAGCTAACATATGATGAAAGTATCAACCGTATGAAAAGCAAGATGGTCACAAGAAAAAAATTATTAGATAAAAAAACTTCTGATGATATATATTCATATTTTGTAAACGCTTTTTTAAAGGAATATGATCCACATACTGATTATTTTTCGGCTAAAGAGATAGCAGATTTTGATATCAGTATGAAATTACAACTTTCAGGTATAGGAGCAGTACTAACTGGGGAAAAAGAGTTTATTAAAGTTGTCAAAGTAATGCCAAATGGTCCTGCTGCAAAGGGAAAGGAACTTCAACCTGAAGATAAAATAATAGCAATAGCCACAGATGGAAAGGAATTTGAAGATATAACTGATTGGCCCCTAGGAGATGCTGTTAATCTTATAAGGGGGAAGGAAGGTACAACTGTTAAACTAAGAGTAATTCCAAGTGGAACTAAGACTGCTAAAGAATATACCTTTGTGAGGGAAAATGTAAAATTAGAAGATAAGGGAGCTAGGTATTTTATAAAAGAAGCTAGATCAAAAAATTCTAATTATAAGATAGGAGTAATTAATCTTCCTTCCTTCTATATGGATTTTGATGCCTATAGTAAGGGAGATAAAAATTATAAAAGTACTACAAGAGATGTAAAAGAAATTTTAGAAAAATTAAATAAAGAAAGTGTAGATGGACTTATCATAGACCTAAGAAATAATGGTGGTGGATCTCTTAGTGAAGTAAATAATCTTATGGGATTATTTATACCATATGGACCTGTAGTACAAGTAAAAGAAGGAGGCCGTGTTAGTTATCTAGGAGATAACGATATGAAAACTTATTTTAACAAGCCAGTAGTAGTTATGGTCAATAGACTCAGTGCTTCTGCATCTGAAATTTTTGCAGCAGCAATGCAAGACTATAGACGTGGAATAATTGTAGGTACTCCTACTTTTGGAAAGGGAACAGTTCAAACTATAAAAAATTTAGACCTGGGAGAATTAAAATATACAAATGGAAAATTTTACCGTATAAATGGTGGTAGTACACAACATAAAGGTGTAACTCCAGATATTTTATTTCCACCTACATATGATAGTTCAGAGATAGGAGAAAGTTCCCTAGACAATCCCCTTCCTTGGGATGAAGTAAATTCTCTTATGAGTAAAGAAAATAATAATAAAATAAAAAAATACTTAGACAGAAAATATGAGATACTAAATAAAAAACATATGGAAAGAGTAGTTAAAAATCCTGATTTTATTTATAACATGAAAAAATATGCTATTATTAAAGATATAACAAAAGATAAAGAAGTATCTTTAAATAGAAAAACTAGAGAGTTAGAAACAAAGGAATTAGAAGACAGATGGCTTGAGATAACCAATGAAAAATTAGTCTCTCAAAATAAAACTAAACTTAAAGATTATAAAGCTTTAGAAGAATATAATAAAGAAAGATCTAAAGAAGATGAATTAGAAATATTAAAAACAGATGGTGAAATTATAGAAACAGTTCTAATATTAGCTGATGAAATAGCTTTAGAAAAAACAAAATAACAATATAATAAAATAAGTCAAAATCTTATACTTAAATAGGATCTTGACTTATTTTAATTTTATTAATAGTTTAAGTTTTCAAGATAAACTTTATTTTTTAATTTTTCTAAAACAATCTCTAGTCTTTCTGGTTTACCAAAATAATATCCCTGAAAATTATTTACTCCCATTTTAATTAAAAAATCTAACTCTTTTTTTTGTTCAATTCCTTCTACAATAACTTTCAATCCCAAGGTATTTCCTAATTCAATAATACTTTTAATGATAGTTTCATCTTTATCACTTCTAAACATATTGGTCACAAAAAATCTATCAACTTTCAAGGTAGTTATAGGAAGTGACGATAGAGATGAAAAGGAAGAATATCCTGTACAAAAATCATCGATCAAACAATTAATTCCCAAATTTTTTAAAGTTTTAATCTTTTCTATAGAGTCCTTTATATCTAATATAAAATTCTCTTCAGCTAGTTCAAATTCTATATTATTCAAATCAGTATATTTATTAGTAATTTCTTCTAAAAATAATTTTCTATCAAAATAATTATGAGATATATTTATAGATACCTTTGTTTTTAATAGTTGAATATCTTTTTTTACTTGTTCTATTAAAAATTCTGTAAGGGAGATTATCAACGATGAATTTTCGGCTATATGAATAAACTCTCCTGGTAAAATCAATCCTTTTTCTTCATGATTCCATCTCATAAGTGCCTCAAATTCTATATTTTTAGTTTTAATATCTACCTTAGGCTGATAATAAATCTCAAATTCATTTTTATATAAACCTCTTTGAATATCTAACTCTAAAATAACAATTTCCTTTCTATCATCTCTTTTTTTATATCTAAGTTTTTCAAATAAAATATTCAATGTAAAATTTAAATCTTTATTTTGATCCCATTCTAAAAAAATTGTCCGTACCGACAGATGAAATTTTCTTTTCTTTTCAAGATCATATTTTTTTAAAAATTTATAAAATCTTTTTTCTAACTCCTCTTTACTCTCACCATCTAAAGGTTCTCTAATAGCAATTAAAAATTGATCTCCTTTTAATCTTACAATTGTATCGGCTCTTCTAAAAGTTAGTTTTAATAATCCTGATAATTTTTTTATCATATTGTCACCAACTGTTATTCCAAATTTATCATTGATATAAGACATATCCACAATATCAAACAAACCTAAAAATATTTTTTCATTTCTTAAAGGTTTCAGTTCAATATTTCTTTGGATCTCTTTTAGTCCCTCTTCTCTCTTTAAAGCACCAGTAAATTCATCAATACTATTTTTATTCATTATAATTTCTTTTAGTTTTATTTGCTTTTTTATATTATCTGAAATAATAAGCAAAGATATAGCTGATATTATTAAGAGTAATAAAGTATACATCGTCAAAGAAAATAATCTATTTATCACAGATCTTTTCAAATTAGTTATAGTCATATCAGCCCCAGCTATATATTTTCTACCATCTTTTGAAGTCACCATAAGATATACAGATCTATAGTCTTCTAGATCATCAGAACTATTTATATAATATACTTTTTCAGAATTAAAAGCTTTTACGGTTTCTTCTATAGAATTATCTCCAATTTCTTCAAAAGTTTGCCAATAAAGTTTACTTGTCTCCTTATTTTTTATCCATTTAGAAGTTCCACTAAAAGAAGTATAAGTAGGCATTCCATCTTCAATTATAATAGTATAAAGATAATCTACATTATTTATCTTAGATAATTTTCTTATTTCCATTGAATTTTTTAAAACTTCTTCATTAGTATAAGAATTTTTATTCATATTATAAAAATTATGATCCTTACCAAGAAATTGTTCCAAATTTTTAGCGGCTCTATAGAGATTTTTATCTATTTTATTCATTTCATCTTTATATATTGAATTTCCCCTTAACATTAAAAAAAAGAATAATAAAAATAAT
>DDQV01000033.1:0-1741 GCA_002342785.1 Fusobacteriaceae bacterium UBA2433
AGGAAATAAAATAGAAAAAAAACATGGAGGAACAGTTGCTGTTATTGCTTCTCTTGGAATTTTAACAGAGTCTCACTTTGTAAGTCTTTTAGAACCTATTATCCTTGGAGTCTTTAGTGGATATATTTTAAAGGGATTTTATAAAATTTTAAAAAAATATCCTAAACCTGGATATGAGATGCTTACAAATAATATAATAGTAACAACTGTAAGTTTATCGATTTTTTGTATTTTACATACAATATTTATAAATTTTTTCAAAGTACCCAATCATTTTTTAGAAAATTTAATAAGTAAAATATTAATAGATAAGTGGGCAATGTTTTTCACCATAATAATTGAGCCATTAAAAATATTTTTCTTAAATAATATAATTAATCATGGAATTTTTTCTGTATTAGGGATGGCAGAACTATCCGAAAAAGGAAAATCTATCTATTTTCTTTTAGAAACAAATCCGGGACCTGGTTTTGGATTATTAATGGCTTACTATTATTATACTAAAAAAAAAGAAATACTTTCAAATGCTTTTATTGTTCTTTTAGGAGGAGTACATGAGGTCTATTATATATATGTATTAAAAAGACTCTATCTCCTTATACCTCTTGTTGTAGGAAGTCTAAGTGGAATGTCTCTAAATTATCTTTTTAATATAGGTTTAACTGGCATAGCTTCTCCTGGAAGTATTCTCATGATAGAGCTAATGGCTCCTTCTAAAGATCGATTTTTCATTCTTCTCACTACTATATTTTCTGCACTAGTTACATTTTTTCTAACATCATTGTTTATAAAAAAAGACAATTTTATAGATAGTACTAAAAAACAACCAATAAAGGAAACTATCCCAAAAAAATCTATTATATTTGATGGAATTCCAAAAAATATACTTGTAGTATGTGATGCAGGAATGGGGTCTAGTGCAATGGGAGCTAGTTTTCTAAGACAAAAATTAGAAAAAAACTTCTTAAAAGATATAAATGTAAATAATTCTTCTGTAGGAAATATGCTTGAAAATAAAGCAGATATAATAATTATTCATAATGAAATATATAAAAGAGTAAAAGAAAATATAGAGGAAATAGAAGTAATAATAATAGATGATTTTTTAAATGGAAAAATATACGATACCCTAATTGAGAGAATAATCAAAAAAAAAGAGGAAATAGAGAGAAAAAATTCTGAAAAAAATCAAACCTGGCTTGAAAAATCCAATATAAAAATTGGATTAAAAAGAGTAAGTAAATCTGAAGCCATAGAAAATTTAGGACAGGAATTGTATGAAAGTGGATTTATAAATAAAGAATACATAGAAACTATGAATGAAAGAGAAAAAATTTCTAGTACATATTTAGAGAGTGGAATAGCCATGCCCCATGGAAGTTTTTATGGTAAAAAATATATAAAAAAATCTGGAATAGTTATACATCAATATCCTTATGGAATAGATTATGGAAATAATAAAATCGCGTACATACTTATCGGAGTAGCAGTAAAAGAAAATGAACATATGGAATTACTCAGTAAATTAGCTCAAATAATAGATGAAGATGAAAAAACTCAAAAGCTATGCATGGCACTAGATGATGAAGAAATCTATGAAATCTTTGATTGGAGGAAATAAAAATGTTAAATAAACGTTGCTTAGAAATAATTGAATATCTTATTGAGAACAACAACACATTTGATCTAAAGGTAATGGCCAATAAATTTGGAATAAGTGAAAGAAGTATTAGATATGATA
>DDQV01000033.1:1780-3756 GCA_002342785.1 Fusobacteriaceae bacterium UBA2433
CTATTTTTTCAAAAAAAATAATCTTAACCAATTAAAAAAAGAATCCAAAGGAACTTACCATTTAGATGAAACAAAAGAGAATCTTTTAGAAATAATTGAAATTTTGAATATACAATTTTATACTTTTTCAAAGGCAGAAAGAATTAACTATATAAAATCAGTTTGCTATTTTTTTACAGACGTCATAAGACTTCATGAAATATCAGAAACTCTTTCTGTAAGTATAAGTACAGTTAAATTAGATTTAAAAGATGTAAAAAATCATCTTCGTGATAATAATTTAGAACTTATTCCTCTTTCTAAACAGGGATTAATCCTTGAAGGAGAAGAAGAAAAAATAAGAAAAATGCAATTAAAATTTTTGTTAAATTATGTAAAATTTTCCAAAGGTAAATTAAAATCCAAAAATCATTCTAAAGAAACATTTGGAAGTAAAATAGTAATAAATGAAATACTTTTATATTTTGAAGATATATCAATAGGAGATATAGAAATTTTTATAAAAAGAATAGAAAAACATCTAAAAATAATCATATCTGACGAAGCCTATAAAGTTTTAAAATTTTATATGATGCTATCAATTATAAGACTTTTAGATGGAAAAGAGATAGAAAAAAGAGAAGAAAATGAAAACTTTTTAAAACAAACCAAAGAATATAATGTATTATTAAAAGAGTTACCCCACTTAGAAGAAAATTTTAAAATAAAATTTAATGATTCAGAACTTTTACTTTTGACAGAATTATTTTTAGGAAGTCATTCATATAATTTTAATACATCATTTTTTAAAAACTGGATAGAAATAGAAATGTCTATACATAAGATGATAAAAGAAGTAGGAAACGCTATAGGTGTAGATCTCATAGGAGATAAAATACTCTTAGACGGACTCTTAAATCATCTAAAACCTTCTATCTATAGGATAAAAAATGATATTGTTCTTGAAAATGAGATGTCTGATGAAGTAAAACTTCTTTATAACGAACTTTTTGAAGAAGTTAAAGCTGTTTGTAAAAATAATCTCTATAATTATATAGGAAAAGAGATTCCAGATGAAGAAATATCATTTATAACTATACATTTTAAGATAGCTATTGATAGAAAATCAAATATCATAAAAGAAACTAAAAATATTTTACTAGTTTGTGGATTTGGATATGGATCATCTAAATTATTATCTCAAAAACTACAAGAAAGATATGATGTAAATATTATAGATACTTTACCATATCATAAATTTTTAGAAATAAAAAAATATGATGATATAGATCTTATTATAACCACCCTTGAAATAGATGATAAAATTGAATATCCTTTACCTATAATTAAAGTTCATCCTATTTTTTCAAAAGGCGACAGAAAGATGTTAGAAGATTATGGTCTTACAGAAGTGAGAAAAAAAGTTTCCATGACTAAACTTCTAGAAACAATAGAAAAAGAATGTTTTATAGAAAATGAAGAAAAACTTGTAAAAAATTTAAAAAAATTACTTAAAAATAAAGTAATTGACGATAGAGAAAAAAATAATAAAAAAACTCTCGAAACTTTTCTTCAACCTGAAAATATTAAATTTATAGATGAAGTTCTCGATTGGAAAGAAGCTATAAGAACAGCAGGAGAAATATTAGAGGTACAAGGAATAGTTACTAAAGGTTATACTGAAGATATGGTAGAGGCAGTCAATAAAAATGGAAGTTATATGATTGTTGCTGAAAAAGTAGCTCTTCCCCATGCAAGAACAGATAAAACAGTACTAAAAACAGGAATGGGAATGCTTAAACTAAAAAAACCAGTTATATTTCCTGGAAATAAAAGTGTAGAACTTATTATACCATTTTCTAGTATAGATCAAAGTGAACATATTGAAGCTCTTACAGAACTAGTAAATCTCATAGAAGACGATAATTTTATAGAAGTAGCGAGAAACTGTGAAGACAAATTTCAAATAAGAGAATTCATTATAAAGAAAGATAAAA
>DDQV01000103.1 GCA_002342785.1 Fusobacteriaceae bacterium UBA2433
TAAAATTTGTAATTCTTTCATTATGAGTCCTCCGAATTTGATTTTTATTTATTGTTTTTCTCCTCTATGCATGGCAGTTATTCCTGTTCTTGAAATTTCTAAAACTTCAAATTTTTGGGTTAATTTTAAAAAACCATCTATCTTATCTAGGTCTCCAATCAACTCTATGATCAAAGATTCGTTGGAGATATCAATTATTTTTCCTTTAAATATCTTAGCAACTTCAATCAGTTCAGTACGGGTCTTAACATCAGTTTTTATTTTTATCAAAATAAGTTCCCTCTTAATAGTTTTTGTTTTGTCAAAGATTTGTACTTCGACTACATCTACAAGTTTTGCAACTTGTTTTTTTATCTGTTCTATAATTTTTTTATTTCCAATAACAGAGATAGTCATCCTAAAAAATCCATCTCTTTCACTTACACCAGAAGTAATTCCATTTATATTAAAACCTCTTTTTGAAAACAATCCAGAAATTTTAGATAGTACTCCTGGAATATCTTTCATAATAACTAAAACTTGATATTCTCTCATCTATCCTCCTTCGATAAAATCATCTCATCTACAGATTTTCCAGATGGAATCATAGGAAAAATATTTTCTTCCTTTGTAACAACAGCATCTATTAATACTGGTCTATCAGTTTTAAATGTTTTTATTAATAGTTCGTCAAGAAGATATAAATTTTCTACTCTATAAGAATCAATTCTATAAGCTTTTCCTAAAGCTACAAAATCAGGATTTATCTCTAAGTCAACAAATGAATATCTTTTATTATTAAACATATCTTGCCATTGTCTAACCATTCCAAGAAATGAATTATCTACAATAACAATCTTAATATTTAAATTATATTGTGAGATAGTCATAAGTTCTTGAGAATTCATTTGAAATCCTCCATCTCCTACAATAGCAATAACATCTCTATCAGGATTAGCTAGTTTAGCTCCTATAGCAGCAGGAAGACCAAATCCCATGGTTCCCGCTCCACCAGAAGTTACAATACTATTATTTTTATTAAATTCATAATATTGTGCTACCCACATTTGATGTTGTCCAACATCTGTACAAATAATTGCGTCGCCTTTAGTAACCTCACTTATTTTAGAAATTAAGTGTTGGGGATTGATCTCATCTTTAGAAAAATCTTTTGAAAGGGAAAAATTTTTCTTTAATTCTAAAATTCTATCCATCCATTTAGAATGATTTTTTTCATAGTTAGTTTCTAAAAGTTTCTCTAAGATACAATTTAAATCTCCAACAATATCTAGGTCTACTTCCTTTACTTTATTTATTTCAGCTTCATCTATATCTATATGTATAATTTTTGCATTCTTACAAAACTTTTTAACATGTCCAGTTACCCTATCATCAAATCTCATTCCTAAAGCAATTATTAAATCCGCTTCATCTATTGCATAATTAGCATAAGCAGTACCGTGCATCCCTAACATATGGAGATTATGAATATCATTATGAGGTAGGTTTCCTAATCCTAAGAGTGTAGAAGCCATTGGAATATCAAATTTTTTAATAACTTTTTTTAATACTTCTTGAGCTTTTGATTTAACTATACCGTTTCCAGAAATAATAATAGGTCTCTTACTATCTTTGATAAGGTCTATCATAAGATCTATAGATTTATTTTTTGGCGGACAATATAGGTGTTGATATGTAGAAGTTGGATTATTTTCAGAATTATAGAGTTGCTCAAATTTTTCATAAGAGATCTCTTCCAACTGAATATTTTTAGGAATATCAACAAGAACAGGTCCAGGTCTACCTATATTTGTAAGATAGATAGCTTCTTTTAAGATTCGTGGAAGATCTTCAATAGTTCTCACAAGATAGTTGTGTTTAGTTATAGGAAGTGAAATTCCTGTAATATCAGATTCTTGAAAAGCGTCGCTACCTAAACTTGTACTAGGAACTTGTCCAGTAATAATAAGTAGAGGTGTTGAATCCATATGAGCTGTCATTATTCCAGTGACTGTATTGGTAGCACCTGGTCCTGAAGTAGCAATTGAAACTCCTGTTTTTCCACTTATTCTAGCGTACCCGTCTGCTGCATGGGTAGCGCCTTGTTCATGTCTTGTAAAAATATGTTTAATCTTATCTTTATAGTCATAGAGAGCATCGTAAAGAGGTATTACTGCTCCGCCAGGATAACCGAAGACTGTATTTAAATCATTTCTACATAAAATTTCTAAAATGATTCTAGCTCCATTAATATTTTTCATTAAAATACTCCCTTCTTAATAATATTTCTTATTAATAATTTTTTAATAGTATAGCTCCCTTACTAGCTGAGCTAACAATTTTTTGATATCTTCTAAGATAACTACTCTCAACTTTTTTTATTAGAGGTTTAAAGTTAACTTTTCTTTTTTCTAACTCACTGTCACTGACTTTTAAAATTATAGATCTCTCAGGAATATTTATTTCTATGATATCTCCTTCTTTTACAAGACCAATAAGCCCACCTTCTGCTGCTTCAGGTGATATATGACCAATTGCTGCTCCACGACTAGCTCCTGAAAATCTTCCATCTGTAATAAGAGCACAATGTTTATCTAGTCCCATACCTGCAAGTGTTGCAGTAGGAGCTAACATCTCTCTCATTCCGGGTCCACCTTTTGGTCCTTCATATCTGATAACTATTACATCACCTTTTTTAATATTTCCACCTAAGATAGCTTTTACAGATTCCTCTTCATTATCAAAAACTCTAGCAACTCCAGAATGAATTTGCATAGTTTCATCTACAGCTCCAGCTTTTACAATGGCACCATCTAATGCTAAATTTCCATAGAGAGTAGCTAATCCACCATTTTTGTAGTAGGCGTTATCAAAATCTCTAATGATCTCTTTATCTAATACTTTACTAGAACGAGCAACTTCTAATTGAGTTTTTAACATTACAGTTGGAGTTTCTTTTAAACAATTATTTTTATCTAAAACATTCATAACTCCTGATACTCCACCAGCCATGTGTAGATCTTCTATAAAATATTTTCCTGAAGGAGATAGTTTACATATTTGTAAAACTTTTTTTGAAACATTATCAAATTCTTTTAAAGTTAGTTCTATTCCACAATCATTTGCAATAGCAGGAAGATGTAAACTTGAATTTGTAGATCCACCTAATGCCATATCAACAGCAATAGCATTGTAAAAAGCATCTTTTGTCATAATATCTCTTGGTCTTAAATTTGCTTCTAACAATTTTAAAACTTGCATTCCTGCAGTTTTAGCTAATCTAATTCTTTCTGAAAAAACAGCTGGAATAGTTCCATTACCAGATAGTGCCATACCTAAAGCTTCAGTAAGACAGTTCATAGTATTAGCAGTATACATACCAGAACAAGATCCACATGTTGGGCAAGCAGCATTTTCAGCTTGGTTTAATTCCTCACAAGTCATTGTTCCATTTTCATATTCACCTACATATTCAAAAACATTACTTAAACCAATTTTTTTGTCTTTAAATATACCTGCTAACATAGGTCCTCCACTTATAAAAATAGATGGAATATTTAATCTTCCAGCTGCCATAAGCATTCCAGGAACTACTTTATCGCAGTTTGGAATAAATATCATAGCGTCAAAGGGCATTGCCATTGCACTAGTCTCTGCAGAATCAGCTATAATTTCCCTACTAGGAAGGGAAAAACTCATTCCTTTGTGATTCATAGCTAAACCATCACAAACAGCAATGGTATTAAATTCTAGAGGAACTCCACCAGCTAATCTAACACCAGTTTTAACTGATTCAACTATTTTATCTAAATGGGTATGTCCTGGAACTATTTCATTAAAAGAACTTGCAATTCCAATGATAGGTCTTTTAATTTCTTCATCTATAAGTCCTAAGGCTTTTAATAGAGATCTATGGGGAGATCTTTGACTCCCTTTTTTTAATTCATCACTTCTCATAATTCATCTCCTACTTTTAAATTTTATTAAATATTTATTTTATATAAGTTAACCAAGAGTTATATTTAGGAGTCTTACCTTCAGTCATCTTAAAGAAGGCTTTTTGTATCTCCTCTGTAATAGGACCTCTTTGTCCACTTCCTACTTTTATCCTATCAACACTTGCTATTGGTGTAATTTCAGCAGCAGTTCCAGAGAAAAATAATTCATCAGCTGTATATAAAGATTCTCTAGAAATTGTTTGTTCAATAACTTCATATCCTAGATCACGGGCAATTGTAATTACGGAATCACGTGTTATACCAATAAGAGCTGAAGATCCTGCTTGGGGAGAATAGATCTTTCCATTGGAAATTAGAAATAAATTTTCTCCACTTCCTTCACTTACATTTCCAGTATAATCTAAAGCTATACCCTCATCATATCCATTTTCTAATGCTTCCATCTTAATAAGCTGAGAACTCATATAGTTTCCACCAGCTTTAGCAGCTGTAGGCATTGTATTTGGTGCTAATCTACTCCAAGATGAAACACATACATCTACTCCTTTTAAAAGAGCTTCTGGTCCTAAATATGCTCCCCATTCCCAGGTAGCAACCAATGTTTCTATAGGACAACTAGATGGATCTACTCCTAAGCTTTCATACCCTCTGTATACCAAAGGTCTAATATAAGCAGTTTCTATACCATTGATCTTGATTGTATCGAATATAGCTTTTTTCATTTCTTCTTTAGAATATGGAATTTCTGTTCTATATATTTTACAAGAGTTATATAATCTGTCGATATGTTCATCTAACCTAAAGATAGCAGTTCCTTCATCAGTTTTATAAGCTCTTATACCTTCAAAAAATCCACTTCCATAATGTAATACATGGGATAAAACGTGAATATTAGCGTCATCATGGTCAACCATCTTACCATTCATCCATATTTTTTTAGTATCTATCATATCTATACCTCCTAAAATCATTATTTTTTTATAAAAAAAGAAGCAACTAATAACCTTAGTTGCTTCTATAACTACATTTTCATAACTAATTGATTCTAATAAAAATTATCACTTTAGAAAAAAATTAGTGGAATTCGCACTATAAAGGTCACAACTAAGATTGTTGATTATGTTTATAATTATTAGAATCAGTATTAGTATGAGTATGACACTATAAGCATTAATTGATAATCTCATGATTGACCTCCTTTTGTGTTTTTTATTGATACAACAATAACATTTTTATACAAGCATGTCAAAAATTTTTTAATTTTTTTTATATTTTTTAATTTTTATTTAATTTATTTTAGAAAAAAATCCGATTTTAATAGGAAAAAATAGGGATATTAAATATGTGTGTATTTGAAAAAATTATGATATTATTATTGTATAAAAAAATACGGAGGAGAAGATGGGAAAAAATAAATATGAAAAAATAAGTGAAGAGTTGATAAAAATTTGGGATAAAAAGAGAGTGACTAATTTTTTAGAAAAAATAAAAGACGATTTTGAAAAGGATCAATTAGAGTGTCTTTCAAAGATGATTGTTTATATAGTTGAAAAGATACCTGACATAGATGAAATTAAGTTAAAAGAAATATCTAATAATCTTGATATATTTCAAGGTCCATTGGAATTTTTGGAATATTTTTTTAAGATGACTCAACCAGATCTAGTTGATAGTATCATGGAAAATTTAAGGGAGGACACAGAAGAGGCAATAGATCTTTTAGAATCTATGGAAGATCAAGGTATTATAGAATATTTAGTAGAATTTAAATCATTTTATGTTTGGTTTAAAAATTAATAACTTATATTAAAAATAAAGTTTGGAGGTGGTACTTTGAAAGGAAGAGCTTATTTAAAGCATGATTATTTGGGGATTGTTGAGATAGTAGAAGAGGTAGATGGAATAAGTAGTATCTCTTTTTTAGACGAAAAAAAAGGTCCAGAGATATTTAGTGTTGAAGTAATAAAATGTAAAAAAGAGATAGAGGAATATTTTGAAAAAAAGAGAACAAAATTTACTATAAAAATTAATTTTAAAGAAGGAACAAAATTTCAAAGATCATGTTGGGAAGCGATGTACGATATCCCTTATGGAAAAACTATCTCTTATTCAGAAGAAGCGATAGCAATTAATAATCCTAAAGCTGTGAGAGCTGTAGGAGGAGCAAATGGAAAAAATCCGATTTCTATTGTTGTTCCTTGACATAGAGTAATAGGTAAGTCGGGTAAACTTACAGGATTTGGTTCTGGTATTTGGAGGAAGGAATATCTTTTAAATTTAGAAAAATAAAAAACTAAAAGTAAAAAAATTTAAATAAAACCAAAGGGGGGAATCAGTAAAATTAATGATTCCCTTTTTAGTTATTTTGTATTGAGAATAGATATATTTTCCTCTGTTTCATAATCAAATATATGACATTTTTCCATATCAAACCAAAAACTATAATTTTTTCCATTTTTTGTTTCTTTCACATTTTCAGAATTTAATCGAGCAGAGTATTGATTTTTATCTATTGTAAAGTGGACAAATTCTTCATTTCCCATTTGTTCTACAATGGAGATATTTCCAGTTACATATTTTTCTTTTCCTGGATGTGTTTCGTGAGATCCAATATGTTCTGGTCTTATTCCAAACCAAACTTTTTTTCCAACATAACTTCTTACTTTATCTGATTTTTCTTTAGGAAGATGTAAGATAGTTTCTCCTATTTTTATGGCAACTTTTTCTTTATCTAAAAATAATTCAAAAGGAATAATATTCATTGAAGGAGATCCAATAAATCCTGCAACAAATTTATTTTTTGGTTTATTATATAGATTGATCGGAGTATCCACTTGTTTAATTACGCCATATTCTAATACACAAATTCTATTACCCATAGTCATAGCTTCTACTTGATCATGTGTGACATAGATCATAGTAGCAGGTTGTCCAGTATCTTTTAATTCTTGGTGTAATTGAGTTATTCTAACTCTCATAGAGACTCTTAATTTAGCATCTAAATTTGATAAAGGTTCATCGAATAAAAAAACTTCAGGTTTTCTTACGATAGCTCTTCCCACTGCAACTCTTTGTCTTTGTCCACCAGACATCTCCTTTGGTTTTCTATCGAGGAGATCAGTTATCTCTAATTTTACAGCTGCATCTCTTACTCTTTTATCTATCTCATCCTTGGGTAATTTTTGTAATTTGAGACCAAATGCCATATTTTCATAACAAGTCATGTGGGGATAGAGTGCATAATTTTGAAATACCATTGCGATCCCTCTATCTTTAGGAGGAAGATCATTGACTACTTTATCTCCTATGATTATCTCTCCATTTGTAATATCTTCTAATCCAGCAATCATCCTAAGAGTTGTAGATTTTGCACAACCAGATGGACCTACAAATACCATAAACTCTCCATCTTTAATATCTAAATCTATTCCATGGACTGCTTTAAATCCATTTGGATATATTTTTTCTACTTTTTTTAATTTTACTATTGCCATTTTTATCCTTGTATGATAAGTATA
>DDQV01000114.1:0-58765 GCA_002342785.1 Fusobacteriaceae bacterium UBA2433
AGATCTATCTAAAATTATAAAAAGTCCACCTTTTCCCTCTTCTAAAAGATTTTTTATCAAACAAACTAAGATATCTATATTCATTATAATGTTTTTAATTATATCTTTTTTCTTTATTTTATCATTAAAAAGATGAAATACAAAAGAATCCATATAAAATTTTTCTATAATCAAAAATTTTAATATATGAAAAGATTTTAATTTCCACCTTCCTCCACTATATGAAAGATAGTTATCTATGGAATTTTGAAGATATAATTTTAATTCTTTATTTTTAATTTCCATATAAATATAGGGAATACTATCTTTTTTTTCCTTATTTTCATTATAAAAAAAATCTTTAGATAATAGCATCTTCTCATTAGAGTAACTAACTAATTTTTTTATTTTTTCTTCACTGAGTCTAAATCCAGCTCTAATTTCAGCATCTATATTATCTTTATTTATATATTTTAAAATATTTTTTGATAATAACGATATAAACGAGATTAAATATTCATTGTTTTGATCCCTTAATTCAACCAATAACCTCTCCTTAAATACTGTATTTTTTTCTGTATTTACCCCTAGTCCATAACCTTTAAAATCACTACCTATAATCAAAACTAAATTATCTCCATTTAACATCTTTAAAGATAATTTTTCTTTAAAAATTTCATCTATTTTTTTAGAATTATCAAATGGAAGAAAATCTAAACCTATTTTTTTTAATTCCTCTGGTATGATCTCTCTATTTTTAAAAAGTAATATATTTAAATTTGAATTTTCACTCTCATAAGTTTCATTACAAATTTTTTTTATAGCATTCATAAAATTTATTTGTTCATCTTTAACTGCTAACTTTCCATTGACTATATACCCTATTAATTTTTGTGAAAACTCCTCTATTAAGTCGGTAAAGTAAACATTATTATTATCCTCATAATATTTTTCTAAAATTATATCTATAATCACAAAAATTTTACCTATATGTTCTAAAGTTTTTTTTATAAATTTAGAATTAAATTCTGGTACAAATTCTATATTATTTCCAGAGGCCTTTATTTCTAGTTCAACTCCTAAAAATTCGTTTAGTCTCTCTAAAAATTCTCCATAATAATCTATTTTTTTCATTTTTCCCCCTTTTTAGTTCTAAAAATAATATTTTTAAGAGAGTATTTAGCAGTTTTTTTAGATCTATTTCTATATTCTAAATGGTATTTTTCCATCATCTCTGACATTTGTTTTCTCTCATCGTCGGTTAATATCTTAAACAATTCTAAAAATTTTAATTTTTCACTAAGTGGTTTCCCACCTAATAAAACATAAGCCATAGAATAAAATATACCTCTTTTTTCCATTGTATTTTCCTCTGTTTCTTGGATTAGTTTATTAGATACAAAAATAATCTCTTTTTTTTTGCTTTGTAGTATCGTTTCTAAACTCCCAATTTTTTTCAATTTAAAATAATCTAATAATTTTATTATCTCTACAGGAGCTTCCTCTCTAATCTCCTCCTTTAAATTAAATTCCTCTAAAATTTCTTTAAAAAGATTATTTAAAATAACACTATTTTCCATAAAATATCTAATTGTTATATTATTTAATGGGCTATCACTAGGCATATTTTTTCCCATTTTCATCAAATTATGTATCTCTCCTTCATATTTTATAAGATCTTGCTTTATATTTACAAATTCCTTGTCTGCTAGTTCAAGTAAACTTGCCACCCTAGAAAAACTTCTTATTAATTCATCTGGAATTCCTATCCTACTCTTATATCCTAGATCGTGTTCTATAGTAGCCCAAGTATGTTGTAGTAAACTTCTTATCTGAATTTCAAATCTCAACCCTCTAAATTTTTTATATCTTTCTTCTAATGGAAATGATACTACATAGTGAAGAGACATATACCCAAAAGATCTAGGATCTACAGCTTTTCTCTTATCGATGGTATTTTTTTCATCTACCACAAAAAAATCTTTTATTTTTTCCGCTACTATATCTACTTGATCCTCCATAAAAGTAACTATTCTTACTCCTACTATATCTGTAATATCAGAGAGCCTTTGATATTTTCTTCCCTTATCATGGATCTTTCTAGTCAAACTTTCCTTGGTTTTTATCCTAAAATTTATACTTTGAAATTTATATTCCTTATTCACAATTTTCTCATCTAAGATCTCCTTTATAACGTCTACTGCTTCGCTGTAAATTGGAAGCATCTTATTATATTTTTTTAGAAACCTCTCTACCTTTACATTTTTCATTTTTCCTCCTAATACTTATATTTCAAGTAATAATTTATCTAATTTTAACATCTCATCTCTTTTTTTTATGGCTCCCTCAAAATCTAATTCCTCTGCTAATCTTTTTATATCTGACTTTAATATTCCTATTTGTTTTATTATATCCTTTTTAGAACTATATATCATTTTTTCTTCATTTATTTCATCTATATCTAAACCATAATCTAGATTAAGTAGATCTTGGGATAACTCATTTATAGTAGATCTTGGATCTATATTATTTTTTATATTATATTCTAACTGTATCTCTCTTCTTCTATCTATTTCTGAGATTGCTTCCATCATAGATTTTGTCATAATATCTGCATATAGTATAGCTTCTCCCTCTATATTTCTCGCTGCTCTACCCATTGTTTGTATCAACGATCTCCTACTTCTTAAAAACCCTTCCTTATCTGCTTCTAATATAGCTACTAAAGATACTTCAGGAATATCTAATCCTTCCCGTAATAAATTTATTCCTACTAATACATCAAACTCTCTCTTCCTTAGACCACGAATTATTTCAACCCTTTCTAAGGTATCTATCCCAGAATGCATATATTTCACCTTAACTCCCAAATCAAGATAATATTCTGTTAACTCCTCTGCCATTTTTTTTGTCAATGTAGTAACTAAAACACATTGTTTTTTTTCTACTCTTAATCTTATCTCTTCTAAAAGATCGTCTACTTGATTTTTAGTTGGTTTTATTATTATCTTAGGTTCTATTATTCCTGTAGGACGAACCAATTGTTCTGCTACTACCTTACTATTTTCCATTTCAAAATCTCCAGGAGTAGCCGATACAAAAATCATTTGCCCTCCTACTTCTCTAAATTCTTGAAATTTTAAAGGTCTATTATCTAAAGCAGAAGGTAATCTAAATCCATTTTCTACCAAAGTTGTTTTTCTAGACCTGTCTCCTTTATACATTCCTCCAATTTGAGATAAACCTATATGTGATTCATCCATAAATATTAAAAAATCATCTGGAAAATATTCTAACAATGTGTGAGGTTTCTCCCCCTCTTTTTTTCCTGAAAGATATCTAGAATAATTTTCTATTCCTTTACAATAACCAATTTCTTTTATCATCTCAAGATCATATTCAGTTCTTTGTCTTATCCTTTGTGCCTCTAAAAGTTTTCCAGCTTTTTTAAATTTTTCAACTTGGATCTCTAAATCTTTTTTTATCTCCTCTATTATATCTTCTAATTTCTCTCCCTCAGTTAGATAATGAGTAGCTGGCATAATCATTATTCTTTGAAGATTTCTTTTAATACTCTGTCCTGTAAGAGTATTTATTTCAGAGATATTTTCAAGTTCATCTCCCCAATATTCAAGTCTATATCCACTCTCTTGATAAACAGGATAGATATCTATAATATCTCCTTTCACCCTAAATTTTCCCCTTTCAAAAGCTATATCATTTCTCTCATATCTTAAGTGTATCAATTTTTCCATAACTTTTTCTCTACTCATACCACTCTTAAGATCTATAGCTAAAGTCATTTTTTTATATGTTTCAGGTGAACCTAAACCATATATTGCAGATACCGATGCTACTATTATAACATCTTTTCTAGTTAAAAGAGCTGCAGTAGCTGCATGACGCATCTTATCTATCTCATCGTTGATAGAGGAATCTTTATCTATAAATGTATCTGTAGATGGGATATAAGCTTCTGGTTGATAATAATCATAATATGAAACAAAATATTCCACTGCATTTTCAGGAAAAAACTTTTTATATTCTGAATATAGTTGCGCTGCAAGAGTTTTATTAGGAGCCATTATAAGAGCCGATCTATTAGTTTTTTCAATTACATTTGCTATAGTAAATGTTTTTCCAGATCCAGTTACTCCTAGTAATGTTTGATCTTTACAATTATCTTTTAATCCTTTTACTAAGGTTTTTATAGCACTTGGCTGATCTCCTGTAGGAGTATATTTTGACACTAGTTTGAACATACTTGTCCCCCTATTTTATTTTTTAATTAATCTTTATTCTACAAAAGAAATAGATTAAAAAAGAGTAGCTTAAGCTACTCTTTTTATTTATTATATCTTAACTGTTTTTCTCTTAAATTTCAAAAAATTCCATTTTGTTTCTGCAGTTATTATTGCTATAAAAATAGCGATACCACCTATAATCATATTAAAAGTTAGTAGTTCTCCCAATAAAAATACTGAAAATAAGGTTCCGAAAACTGCTTCTGTAGATAATATTATAGCTGTTTTAGTAGAGGTAGTATGAGACTGTGCCCAAGTTTGTAGAAAAAAAGCCAACATTGTTGTTACTATTCCAACATAAAATATGGCTAACCAAGTTTGAGTAGGTATAACAGGTGGCAGTGTTTCTAAACTAAACGCTGTTATAAAAGAAAATATTGATGCAAAGACCATCTGTAAAAAACAAAGAATAAAAGGCCCTGTTTTATCTACAAAATGACCATTTGAAACTATATGTCCTGCAAATATAAATGCACATAACAAAGATAAAAATTCTCCATAACCAAAACTCATATTATTTCCTGTAGATAAAAATGTTGTTCCTAAAAAACAAATTCCTACTGCAATAAAAGCATATTTGTCAGGTTTTTTATGAGTTACTGCCCAATATAAAAACGGTACTACAACTACATTTACTCCTGTTAAAAAAGCATTTTTAGATGGTGTTGTATATTGTAATCCCACAGTTTGTGCTCCAAAGGCTAAATACAATAAGATTCCTACTAAAAATCCTCCTAATATATCTTTTTTTTCCATCTTTTTTATTCTTTTAAAAAATATTACTCCTAAAGATACACCTGCTATTAAAAATCTAAATCCCATCATATAAAATGGTGATATCCCTGCATCTAATAAGATTTGAGTTGCCACAAACCCCGACCCCCATATAATTGAAATTAATAATAATGTCATATCTGCTACTAAACTTTTTTTCATTTCTTCACCTTTCTCCTTTTAAACAAACAAAATATTAAACTAACCTACAGATATAATAGATATAAATTTTATTATATTCATCTTCTTTCTAGATATATATTTTACTCTTTTTCTAAGAAAAAAGATAATTCATTTTATTCATCCTGTATATATTATATTATTCATTTCATTCATCTTAAGAATCTTTCGTTTTATTTTCAATACCAAAATCTTTTTTTATTAACTTTTTTATTTTTTATTTTTTTATTTTTTATTCATAAATTTTTCTACACAAAATCTACAAAAACAGCCTCCTGTTTCAACTTTTTTTGCTTCTCTCAATTTTTCTAAAACATCCTTTGTTATTTTTATCTCCATACACCAACAAGTATTGGGATCTTTTTCATTTTCATTGGCACAATTATTTTCTTTGCCACATATTGGACATATTTTTTTGTTCATATCTCTTCCTCCTGTTATATTTTATATAATTTAATATTAAATTAGGAGATAGAATAATCTATCTCCCAACTCTTTATCTTTTATTTTCCCCATCTTGATAAACTAGATATTAATTCTGGGAATGATAATTCCATAGCTTTAGCATTTAAGTTATTTAACTCTAAACTTGTTAATTCTTTTTTCTTAGATAATTCTACAAGATTTATTGTATCTTTTGACACTTCAACATTATAGATTGATTCTTCATCGAAAAATTCCTTTCTTTCCAACCATTTATTTAATAATTTTCTTGTTTTCGTTCTATCTTTATCTGTCATTTCATCTTCAGATTTTTTATTTAATTCTAAGATATAGTTTCTTTCTTTTTCAGTTGCAACAGTTGTCATTAAATGTTTTGCAGTAGTAGGATAAACAAAGTTATAACCTATAACTAAATTCTTTACAAGGTCTTTAAGATCTTTGATATTTTCATCATTTAATTTATATTTTCTTTCTAACTTATTCAAATATTTTTTAGTTAACTTATTAAACTCTTTAATATCTTTCTCTGTAATCTTTTTTGTTTTTAAACTATCTAAAAAGATCATATCTTCACTATCTTTTTTTATAATTTGTCTAGTCATTAAATAATGAATTGGTTCTTCATCATTATACCAATCAGATAAAATAGATTCCTTTATCAAAATTTCATCCATTACTTTATAAGGGTCTTTCAAAGTTTTTTCATTTATCTTGTATTTGTTATTATCTATATTTAAAGATGAACACGCTCCTAAAAACACTAACATTATTACCAATAAAATTTTATTCATTATTTTCATAGTCTACACCCTTCCACAACATTTTTTATATTTCTTTCCAGACCCACAAGGACACAAATCATTTCTGCCTACTTTCTCAGAAACTCTAGATTGTTTTACAGTATCTGTACTCTCCGCTGAATCATCATTATTCTCATATTTTATATTTTTATTTTTATTTTTTGCTTCTTTTATCTCAATCTCTCTTTCCTCAGGAACTCTAATTTGTACCTTAAATAAATAAGAAATAGTTTCTTCTTTTATTGTTTTTAACATCTTCGCATATAGTTCTCCTGAGATCAACTTATATTCTGTAAGAGGATCTTTTTGACCATACGATCTAAGATATATTCCTTCTCTTAAAGCGTCTAAAGTTTTTAAATGTTCTCTCCATCTAGAGTCAACTATCTCAAATAATATATATTTTTCTAATTTTCTCATTAGTTCAGAACCAAATTCTTTTTCTTTCTCCTTATATTTATCCAATATTTTTTTAGATAATAGATCAGAATATTCCTCAATAGTTAAAGCTTTATATTCCTCCTTATCTTCTATAACATAATCAAACAACTCTTTCATTCTTTCTACAAGACCATCCATGTCCCAATCTTCTTTATATTCTCCTACAAATTTTTCAATAACTTCATCAGCGACTATATCATTTAACATTCCAAAGATAGTTTCACTAAGTTCATCTTTTTCTAGAGCTGTATTTCTACTCTCATAAATAGCACCTCTTTGTTTATTGTTAACATCATCAAATTCTAATAGATTTTTTCTTATTCCAAAGTTTCTTGCTTCCACTTTTTTCTGTGCATTTTCAATAGCTTTACTTATCATTCCATGTACAATAGGCTCCCCTTCTGGTAATCCTAATTTATCCATGACAGCAGCTACTCTTTCAGAACCAAATAATCTCATAAGTTCATCCTCTAATGAAAGATAAAATTCTGTAGCTCCTGGGTCTCCTTGTCTACCTGATCTACCTCTCAACTGATTATCAATCCTTCTAGATTCATGTCTTTCAGTTCCTAGAATAAATAACCCCCCTGCTTTTAATACCTTTGTTCTTTCCTCTGCACATTGAGCTTTGTATTTTTTTAAAATTTCATCATATCTAGGGTCATCTATTGAATCAACTTCATTTAAAGTAAGAAATTCTGGATTTCCTCCTAACATAATATCCGTTCCCCGTCCAGCCATATTTGTAGCTATAGTAATTGATTTATATCTTCCTGCTTGTGCAACTATATCTGCTTCTTTTTCATGGAATTTTGCATTTAAAACCTCATGAGGTATCTTTTTTTTCTTTAAACGCTCTGATAATATTTCAGAACTTTCAATGGAGATTGTTCCTACTAAAGCAGGTTGACCCTTAGTATAAAGTTCTTCAATCCTTTCTACTATAGCATTTATTTTTTCATTGTGTGTTTTATAAACTAAATCTGGATTATCAATTCTAATTATTGGTCTGTTTGTAGGTATTACTACAACTCCTAATTTATATGTATGCATGAATTCTGCTGCTTCTGTTTCAGCTGTACCTGTCATTCCAGATAATTTTTTATACATTCTAAAATAATTTTGTAATGTTATCGATGCCAAAGTTTGATTTTCCCCTGCAACTTTTAATCCTTCTTTAGCTTCTAAAGCCTGGTGTAATCCATCGGAATATCTTCTTCCTTCCATAGCTCTTCCTGTAAATTCATCGATAATAATTATTTGACCATCCCTAACTAAATATTCCTTATCTCTATGAAATAATTCTTTAGCTTTTAGAGCTTGCATCATATAATGAGTTAACTCTACATTTTCAGGTGAGTATAAATTTTCAATATCTAATTCTTTTTCTATCTTATTTATTCCTTTTTCTGTCAATGTTATATTACTTGATTTTTCATCAACTTCATAATCTTTCCATACGTCCTCCGGAATATTCATCTCTTTCTTCTTCTTTACATCTTTAATTTTTTCAGTTTCATAACTTCTAACTAATTTTTTAGATACTCCATCAAAAATTTTATACCATTTTTGAGTATCTGCTGCTGCACCTGATATAATTAATGGTGTTCTAGATTCATCTATCAAGATTGAATCGACTTCATCTACGATACAAAAATTAAGCTCTCTCTGTACTTTATTCTCTATTTTAGAAACCATATTATCTCTTAGATAATCAAAACCAAACTCACTATTTGTTCCATATGTAATATCAGCTCTGTAGGCTTCGCCTCTTTTATCCATAGGCATATTATTATAAAGTACATCTGATGTTAACCCTAAAAAACTATATAATCTTCCCATTAATTCTCTATCACGAGTAGCCAAATAATCATTTACAGTTACTAAATGAACTCCTTTACCACTTAGTGCATTTAAATATACTGCGAGAGTTGCAACTAATGTTTTTCCCTCTCCTGTTTTCATCTCAGTTATTTTTCCTTCGTGTAGTACTACTCCACCTATCATTTGTACATCGTAATGTCTCATTCCAAGAGTTCTTATAGCTCCTTCTCTTACTACTGCAAAAGCTTCTACTAAGATATCATCTAAAGTTTCACCTTTATCTAATCTCTCTCTAAATTCTATAGTTTTAGCTCTTAGATCTTCATCTCCTAATTTTTTAATTTCAGGTTCTAAATTATTTATCTCATCTACAATTACTAAAATTCTTTTGATTTCTCTGTCATTTTTTGTTCCAAAAATTTTCTTTACTAAGTTACCGATCATCTGTCATTACCTCACTCAATTTTTGATTTCATTATACTATTTCAACTTTAATAATAGCATAATAAAGTATTAACCGTCAATTAAATGAAGCTTATTTCCACCTCTTAAAAATATCTATTTTATGTAAAAATAATTTTATAAAAGCAAATTGTAGATAATTTTTTCTAACTATTAATAAGTAATTAATAAATTTATAAAAAATCTTATAGATTAGCTAAATACCTTGATGTTTAAATATGTATTTGTTATACTTTAGGTGCAAAATAATTAACTGATTTGCTTTTATAGATTTTACTTTATTTTATATTTTGTAATGACGATATAACTCAAAAAAAAAGGATGATGAAATATGCAAGAGGACGTGCAAGGAGCACTTAATACATGGCAAAATTTAAGTAGACGTAGACACAATCTAATCTTAGTTTTTTACAGTATTATAGTGGGAATATTAACAGGTTTGGTTATTGTAGCATATAGAGAAGGTCTAGATTTTTTAGACGAACTTAGACACACTACATTAACAAATGTTAGAGAGACAGCATCTTTGATGAATATATCAAAAATAGTTGTTATCTTTATAATTGCAGCAATAATTTTACAATTACTTCTCTCTAAATTTCCATTAATTAGTGGAAGTGGTATTCCACAAGTAAAAGCTCTCTTAATGAAACAAATTAAATTTAATTGGTTCTATGAATTACTTAGCAAATTTTTTGGAGGATTACTCAGTATAGGAAGTGGACTTTCTTTAGGAAGAGAGGGACCATCTATACATATAGGTGCCCAAATAAGTGAAGGAGTTAATAGTCTTTTTAAAACTAAAGTAGCAGAAAAAAAATATTTAATCTCAAGTGGAGCCAGTGCTGGTCTAGCAGCAGCATTTAATGCTCCCCTATCTGGAGTAATTTTTTCCTTAGAAGAACTTCATAAATTCTTTTCTCCATTACTACTTATTTGTACTTTGTTAGCTAGTATAAGTGCTGACTTTATAACTAAATTATTTTTAGGATATGACTTAGTATTTGATTTTGATACTAAATTACCTGAACAACTTCCTACAGGAATATATCTCCTTTCACTTATAGTTTTTGGAATTATTATAGGTTTTGGTGGAAAATTATTTACCGACGGAATTTTATTTTTTCAAAAGTTATATAAAAAAACAAAGTTAAATTCATATGTAAAAGCAGTTGTAGCAATACTTATCTCTCTCTGTGTAGGATTATTTTTTTCAGAAGTTGGAGGAGGAGGACATGGTCTTCTTCAAAATATAGCTCATAGATCTACCCCTATGAAAGTCTTATTTATTCTTTTAATAGCCAAATTTATATTTACATTATTTTCATACAGTACAGGATTTCCAGGAGGTATTTTTTTACCTATGTTAGTAGTAGGAGGTCTTATTGGAAAAATATATGGTATGGTTCTAATGGATATTTTTGATCTAAAGGAGGCCTATGCAGTTCACTTTATGATCCTAGGTATGGCTGGGTATTTAACGGCAGTTGTAAGAGCTCCCATAACAGGAATTGTTCTTATTCTTGAAATGACTGGTAGATTTGATCATCTATTTAGTTTAACTTTAGTAGCAACACTAGCTTACGTCTTAACTGAATTTATCAATCTAGATCCAATATATGATATCTTGTATAGAAATATGATATCAGGTATTTTCTCATCAAAAAAAATACCATCAGAAAAAATATCTCCGGAAAAAACACCTGAGAAGCCCTTATGTAAATCATCTAAAATAACAATATTAATCCCTGTTATTGCAGATTCTTTTTTAGATGGAAAACATGTATTTGAAATATCATGGCCTGAAAATTGTCTTCTAGTCGGAGTCAGAAGAGATATAGTAGAAATAATTCCTCGAGGAATTACTGAAATAAGAAGTGGTGATTTTCTCATTGTTTTAGCAGACAGAACAGATGCTGGAATAATTAGTCCCTTATTATATAGGATGGGAACTGTAACAATGGTGGAATAGAAACTACTTTAAAACTAAAAAAAACTTAAAGAAATCTAAAAAAAAAGATTTCTTTTTTTTTCTTTTTTTTTCTTTTTTTTTAATTTCCTGTTAAAATTATACTATTCTTGATATAATATTATAATATATAGATAGGAGGTGAATTTATTTGAAAAAATTAAATAAAGGGTTTACAATCATTGAATTATTAGTTGTAATAGCAATAATTGGTATCTTAGCTGGAACTGTTATACCAAAGTTAATAAAAGAGATTAGAAAAGCTACCGTTGCTAAAGTGCAACATAACCTCGGAGTAATAAGATCTAGACTATCTCTAGATGAAACTTTTTTAGAAGAATTTCCCGACCTAGCTGGAGAAGATAATTCTGATTTATTAGAATTATATAGAATAGAGGCAACTCCTGGATTTACAGATGCAAAAGGAAATCATGAAGAGTCTTCACAAGTATTTCCTTCTAGAAATGATGAAGGCGGTTGGTATTATATAAGGGAAACTGGTGAAATTTATGCCAATCTTCCAAATGGAGCTTACACAAAAGATGAAGAATATGAAATTTGGAATGATGATAAGAATGGTTCCGAATCTGTTTCATATGATTTTACAGATATAGATATTTTTAGTCCTTCCGAAGCAGCAAATATAGATGGATGGTCAAAGATAGACTACGCAACTGCTGTTACATCAAATCCATATAACGAATATAATATTGAAGTCACAGCAACTTTTAGTGAGAACGAAGACAAAAATACCGGTTATGGAATATATATTCAAGCTGAAAAAAATGAAAATGGGAAGATAGATGGTTATATATTACAATACGATAGAGCATATGGGCAACTTGTTATAAAAGAAGTAGTTGATTCTATGCCTCAGGATAAAGATGAGAATGGTAATGAGAGTAGGATCTTTCTTGATACAAGTGATATCAATATGTCAGGGGATTGGTGGACAACTGAACATACTATACAAATAGATGTAACCGATAGTACAACTGATAGTCCTAAACAAAATGTAAAAATCTCAATAGACAATGATGTCATAAGTGATAGCTATCGTAATTCTTATAGTGGGGTATTTGATCAAACTAGTCTTACCATTGATAATTCTGACGCTAATAATTATACAGGAATAAGAGCTTGGGGTGATGGTGATACTGATATTGATTCTGTTAGTATTACAGAATTATAAAATGAATTCATTCAGATTTACCAAATCTTTTTAATCTAGAGATAAAAAAACTCTAGAAGATAATGATCAATTATTTAGACAATATTTAACTAATTTTATCTTAAAACTCCCCTTATATCTAGAAAGATCTAGTTTATAGGGGAGTTTTTAAATTACTGTAATTTATAAGCAAAAAAAAGGCTCGCTACACTACTTTTAGGGCTTGTTACGCTACCTTTAAGGCTTATTTTGGCACTTTCCCCTTTTTCTCCTCTCAACCCCAGTATTATCAATGTTTTGAACGCTTCATTCTAGGATGTTTATTCTCCATAATGTATAAACACAAGGGAAACTTTTTAGAAGGGTCTTAAAAGACAAATAAGAGAGCCTTTTACAAAATCACATCCTTTTTTTTTACTTCTACTTTGTCAGCTCTAAAAACTCCTCCTCAGTTAGAATTTTTACAGTTCCTAACTCCTCAGCTTTTTTCAATTTACTCCCAGGTTTTTCACCAACTATTAGATAATCTAATTTTTTAGATACCCCTGAGATATTCGTTCCTCCTAATTTTTCCACAATATCTTTTATCTCTTGCCTTTTAAAATGAGTTAATTTACCTGTAGCTAAAAAAGTTTTTCCTATAAATTCCTCTAAGTGAGATCCTTGGTCTACTTCTTCTAACTGAAAATTAACTTTAGCTTCTTTTAATTTTTCTAAAATCTTTATATTGTTTTCATCTCTAAAATATCCATATACAGATTGAGCTACTTTTTCCCCTACACCATCTATAGCTAATAGTTCTTCAACTTCCATCTTTTCTAAGTTATCTATATTTTTACTTTCTTTAGAAAGTAACCCTCCCAAAAATTTTCCTACAAATGGAATTCCAAGTGCATAAAGAGTTTTTGAATAATCTAATTTTTTACTTTCCTCGATAGATACTAATAATTTTTCTATACTCTTTCTTCCTAAATTATCTAATTTTTCCAACTCATCTTTTTTTAAATAAAGTTCATAAAAATCACTTATCTCTTTTAAAAATCCTAATTCTATAAATTTTTCTACAATTTTTGCTCCACCGATTATATTCATAGCATCACGAGAGATAAAATATTCCATCTTTCCTTGTAATTTTGCTTTACAGTGGGGATTCATACATTTTAAATTTACTAATCCCTCTTCTTTTTCTAAGATCGAATTACAGACAGGACAATTTATAGGTGGGATTATTTCCTCTTCTGTTCCTTCTCTTAGTTCTTTTACAGGCTTTATAACTTGAGGAATTATTTCTGCAGCCTTTTCAATAAATACTGTATCACCAATTTTTATATCTTTTCTGAGAACTTCATCGTAATTATGAAGACTAGCACGTCTAACTATACTTCCAGATACCTCTACTGCTTCTAATTCTGCTACTGGAGTAACCTTTCCTGTCCTTCCTACTTGCCAAGTTACACCATTTAATTTTGTAGTTACCTGTTTAGCCGGAAATTTATAGGAAATTGCCCATCTAGGGGCTTTAGTTGTAGCTCCTAATATTTCATATAAACTAAGATTATTAACTTTAATTACCAATCCATCGGTTTCATAATCTAATTTATTTCTCTTCTCTTCCCAATATTTTATTCTCGTTTCTAAATATTCTATAGTTTTACATAGTTCAAATATTTTTGTAGTTTTAAACCCCAACTCTTCCAAATACTTTATACTCTGTATATGAGTCTGAAATCCCAACTCTTCACTATCTGCTAAATAATATATATATGCATCTAAATTTCTCTCTCCAACAATATTAGCATCTTTTTGACGAAGTGTTCCACCTGCTGCATTTCTAGGATTAGCAAAAACTTCCTCCTCTGACTCCAATCTTTTTTTATTGAGTGATCTAAATTCAGTTAAAGGTAAAACAATCTCTCCTCTAACTTCTATAGATACACTTTCTTTTAAATATTTAGGAATAGACTTTATCTGCATTATATTTTCAGTTACATCCTCTCCGACCTTTCCATCTCCCCGGGTTACAGCTTGAATCAAACGACCATCTTCATAGTGAATACTTATAGATATTCCATCTAATTTTAATTCTAATACATAATCTATCCCTATATCTTCTTTTTCTTCATTCTCTTTACTTAAAATTCTTTTTACTCTTCCATCAAAATCTTCTAAATCTCCTAAATTATATGTATTAGCTAAACTAAGCATAGATTTTTTATGAGTAACTTTCCCAAATTTACTATCTTTTATTCCTCCTCCCACAATTGATGTAGGAGAATTTATCACCTTATATTCAGGATTTTCTTTCTCTAGCTTTTCTAATTTTTTCAATAACATATCATATTCCACATCTGAAATTAAACTTTCATTTTTCTCATAGTAATAATAGTTATGCCTTTGCAATTCTCCTCTCATTTTTTCTATCTTTAATTTTATATTTTCTCTATCTTTTTCCATAATTATTCTCCTCAACACATCTTTTTTATATTAAATTATATCATAAAATTTAAATAGCTAACAAAGATATAATAGATTTTTTCTTTTTCCTTTATAGATATCGTTAAAAACTTCATTGTTCATTTTTGGTTATAACTTATCCTTGTTTTTTTATGATTTAAATGTTAGTATATTTAGGTTAAAAAAATATATAAACATAGTGAATTACTAGTCTTGATCTATAATATATAGATATTATAATATTTCACTATAATTTTAGGAGGTTAACAATGAAAGAGAAGATTTTGATTTTTGGACACAAAAATCCGGATACAGACTCTATATGCTCAGCTATTGCATATTCTAATCTTAAAGATCAATTAGGACTTAACACCACAGCTGTTAGATTAGGAGAATTAAATAAAGAAACTGAATTTATCTTAGATTATTTTAACGTAGAAAAACCACAACTACTTGCTACTATAAAACCACAAGTTAAAGATCTAACTAAGGTTGAAAAAGAATTAATAAAGGAAACAGATTCCATTCAAAAAGCATTGGAAATTATGACAACTGAAAATTATTCAAGTTTACCCGTTGTCAATAAAAATAATAAATTAGTAAATATGGTACATATCTCAGAAATTGCAAACGCATATCTAGAGATGAGTACCAGAGATATATTCTTTGATTATGAAACAACATTTGAAAATGTATGGGAATCTTTAAAAGATTTTTCTGTTATTATTAGTGGAGTGTACCCTACAGGAAAGATAGAGGGTAGATTAAGGGGAGTTTCTGAACTAGCTAAGATTTCCAAAGGAGATGTAGTAATCACTACACTTTTTTCTGGTCATATCAAAAATGCTGAAAAAGCTGGAGCAAAGATTATATTTTTATGTGTAGATAAAAATGATCAAATCCCTGATTATAATATAAATATTCCGATTGTAAGAGTTAATAAAGGAATTTTTAAAACATTTAAGATGATCTCTCAATCTGTACCTGTAAAATCTATCTTAAAACATAAAACCTTTTCTCATTTTAATACTACTGATTTCATAGAAGATATCCAAGATATTATGAAGGAATCTTCTCAAACTAATTTTCCAGTTGTAAATGAAGATGGAACTATATTTTCTACCATAAGATCTAAACATATTATGAACTTTGGTAAAAATGAAGTCATCCTAGTAGATCATAATGAAAATTCTCAATCTGTAGATGGAATTGAAACAGCAAAAATATTAGAGATTGTAGATCATCATAAGTTTGGAAATTTTGAAACTTCTGAACCACTTATGATCCGTGCTGCAGCTGTTGGTTGTACTTGTACAATAATTTATAGATTGTTTAAAGAGGAAGGAATTATTCCTGATAAAACTATTGCAGGACTTATGTTAAGTGCTATTTTATCAGATACATTGATATTCAAGTCACCTACTTGTACACCAAAAGATATAAAAGCTGCTAAAGAATTAGCCAATATTGCAGGTCTAGATTATCAAAGTTATGGAATGAAAATGCTTATTGCAGGAACTTCTTTAGAAGATAAAACTCCTGACGAGATCATAACTATGGATATGAAAGAATTTTCTATGGGTAATTTTCAAACTGCTGTAGCACAGATAAATACAGTAGATATAGATGGATTACTAAATAATCGAAAAGATCTAGAATCTGCCATGAGTACAATGATAGACAAAAATAACTACAATCTATTTTTATTAGTTATGACTGATATAGTTAATAATGGTTCTAAAATTCTTGCATTGGGAGATTCTACTGAATTAGTAGAAAAAGGATTTAATATAGAATTAATAGATGGAATTGCATGGTTAGAAGGTGTAGTTTCAAGAAAAAAACAAATTATTCCATTTCTTGTAGCTGCCAGTCAAGGAATGTAAAAAAAAAAGGAGATAACTTTATTTAGCTATCTCCTTTTTTTTACTTTTTTATAATGCTTTTTCTATAATTTTTCTTGTTATTTCTAAAGTTTGATCTTTTCTTTCTGACAATTTTACCATTCCATGTGATTTTAATGAATTAATAATTTTATCTATATCACTTTCTTTTACACCATAATCTGATAACTTAGTTGTTATCCCTAAACTGTTGAAAAAATCTTCTGTCTTTTTAATAGCTAAATTTATTTTCTCTTCATCTGTTCCCTCTCTTAGATTCCATACTCTCTCTGCAAATTGAACTAATTTTTCAAACTTTTCAACTTTTCTTACTTTCCAAGTTGCAGGTAAAATAGTTGCTAAGGTCTTAGCATGATCAATTTTAAATATTGCTGTTAATTCATGTCCTATCATATGAACCGACCAATCTTGTGGTACTCCAGCACCGATAAGTCCATTTAATCCCATCGTTGCACACCAAACTAAATTAGCACGGAGATCATAATTTGTAGGATTTTCCAATGTCTCTTTTCCTACTTCTATCAATGTTTGAAGGATTCCCTCAGCAGTTCTATCTTGAAATTTAGCATCTACTGAATAGGTTACATACTGCTCTACAACATGGATAAATGTATCTACAATACCATTAGCTACTTGAGTTTTTGGTAGAGTAAAAGTAAGTTCTGGATCTAATATAGAAAATATAGGAAATGATTTTTTACTGAAAAAAGCTAATTTATTTTCTTTATTACTTATAACTCCTCCATTGTTCATCTCTGAACCTGTTGCTGGTAAAGTTACCACAGTTCCAAATGGTATAGTTTTTTCAACTGATATCATTCCTTGAGTTAATAACTCTTCTTCTCTTCCTATATATTCATCTTTACATGAAGCTATCCCTATGAATTTAGTCCCGTCCATAACAGAACCTCCTCCAACAGCTAAGATAAAATCTATTTTTTCCTCTCTTACTAACTTAACAGCTTTCATAAGTGTTTCAAATTTAGGATTAGGTTCTATTCCTCCAAATTCAAATATTTTTCTGTTAGATTTCTTCAATTCATCCATTACCTTATCTAAAGTTCCAAATTTCTTTACCGATCCTCCACCATATGTAATAAGTATATTAGAATCTTTTGGTACTAATTTATCTAACTGTTTCATCTCCCCTTTTCCAAATACAATTTGTGTCGGGTTATAAAAATTAAAATTTAACATTTTTTCCTCCTAATAGTTTCATAAAGAAACTTAATCAATAACAATAAATATATTTAACCTTAACCATTATTATAATTCTAAATATTATAACAATCTGTCTCTTCATATACTTTCGATTTTATAATACATCTTCCTTCCTCTACTTCATATCTTTTTACCTGCTCTAAAATCTCTTTTTTTATAAAGTTTAACTCCTCTATCTTCTCCTGTATTATATCTACATGATTTAATAAAATTTCCTTTCTTTCTACAACAGTTTTTTGCCCATCTTTTTTTAAACCTATATAATACGTTATTTCTTTTAGGGACATCCCAGTATCTTTTAAGTTAAGAAAAAAATCTATCCAAATCAAATCTAGATCAGTATATACTCTGTTACCATTTCTATCTCTAGCGATCTCTTTGATTACTCCATTTTTTTCATAGTATCTAAGTTTAGATTTAGATATCCGAAAATGTTTTGCTACTTGATCTATAGTCATAGATCACCTCCTAATTTCTTATATAGTTAGTATACATCTTAAACCATAGTTTAAGGCAAACTTTTTTTTAAAATAAAAAGTCCTCTAAAAGTATTAATACTTCTAGAAGACTTTTATTATTATTCTGCTATTTCAACATTTCCTAAATACCAAGTACCTAAGATATCTCTTTCCCAGTTTTTAACTTTATCTTTAACCATTATTACACCAGTGTAATAGTATATAGGCATAGTAACTAATTCATCCATTAATATTTTTTCAGCAGCATAAAGATCTTTATCTCTGTCTGTACCTTGAGCTACTTTTGAATTTTCAATTAATGCATCAAACTTTTTATTTTCTGGGAAATCTCCTTTAGTATAACTCCATTGTGCATCGTTATTTCCAGAATAAGAAGTCCATAGATCTAAGAATGTCATAGGGTCATTGTAATCTCCAATCCATCCAGCTCTAGCTACTTCAAAGTTTCCAACATGTCTAGTATCTTGGAATACAGCCCATTCTTGATTTACTAAATTAACTTCAATTCCTAAATTTTTCTTCCACATCTCTTGGATTGCTTCAGCAATTGCTTTATGTCCTTCACTTGTATTGTAGATAAGTTCAACTGGAGCCATTCCTTCTCCATTTGGATATCCAGCTTTAGCTAAATATTCCTTTGCTTTTTCAACATCAGCAGTAGAAGAAATTCCGTAATCTCCTGCAGTTGCTCTAAAATCATTTCCTTGTGAATCTACTAATCCAGTTGGAACAAATCCATTAGCTGGTTGTTGTCCACCTTTAGAAACTTCATTTACAATTTGTTCTCTATCAATAGCTAAAGTAAGAGCTTTTCTTACATTAATATCATTAGTTGGTGCTTTGTTCACGTTAAATATATAATAGTATGTTCCTAAATAAGGTACAATATGGAAAGTTGGATCTTCCACTTGTCTTTTTGGAATTTCTGGAGTAGGTACAGTTATTAATACATCTACTTCATCACTATCATATGCAGTCATAGCTGTACTAATATCAACTATCATTGTCATAACAATCTTATCTAATTTAACACTTTCTTTATTCCAATAATATTCATTTGGAACTAAGATAACTTTGTCATTCATATGATATTCAGAAATTTTAAATGGACCATTTGAAAGTGTGATGCTAGGATCTTTTGCCCAACCTTCAGGTTTTTTCTCCACTGCATCTTGTCTAACTGGCATAAATGTATAGAATGTAACTAGATCTAAAAAATATGCTGTAGGAGCTTTTAAAGTAACTTTAAAAGTTAAGTCATCTACTACTTCTAAACCTACATCTTCTCTACTTCCTTTCCCTTCAAAATATTCTTGTCCACCTTTGATATAGTAAAGTTGGAACGAATACTCTGAAGCCACTGCAGGATCTAATGCTCTTAACCAAGCATATCTATAATCAGCTGCTGTTACAGGTTTTCCATCAGACCATTTTGCATCTTTTCTAAGATGGAATGTATAAGTCATTTTGTCATCTGAAATATCTACAGATTCTGCTCCTGCTGGCTGAGCTTTTCCATTTTCATCTGTTCTCATAAGTCCTTCGAAAGTATTATTTATAACAATACCACCATCTGTTGCTGAATTTAATTGTGGATCTACAGATTTTGGATCTGCTCCTAAGTTAAATGTTATCATTTGTTCTACTTTTTCCATTGTTGCTGCATCTGTTTCTTTAGCTTGCTCTTTTTCTCCACCACAAGCAGTAAGCAATACTGCCATCAGAAGTGTCAATACATAAAATATTTTCTTCATAAATTTCCTCCCCAAATAAATTAATAAACATTGTTACTATAAAATTATTGTTAATACAATAAATTATTATACCTGTTATTTTTCTATATTCCTTTATTTTTTTGTTCCTTCATAAAATTTCTTTGAAAAATGACAAGCTACAAACCTTTCAGGAACTATTTCTTCCATTAAAGGTTCTTTTTCTCCACAAATTGCTTCTGCATATTTACATCTAGTTCTAAATCTACATCCACTAGGTGGATTAAGTGGACTAGGTACATCCCCCTCTAATATTTCTCTATCCACTTTAGCATTTAACTCTGGATCAGGGATAGGTATAGATGAAAGTAATGCTTTTGTGTATGGATGGATAGGTTTTTCATAAAGAACATTAGATTCTGCTATCTCTACCATCTTACCTAAATATAGTACTCCAATTCTATCAGAGATATGTTTTACCATAGATAGATCATGTGCTATAAATAAATAAGTCAATCCTAATTTTTTTTGTAAGTCATCTAACATATTTACCACTTGAGCTTGAATAGAAACATCTAATGCTGAGATAGGTTCATCACAAATTATAAATTCTGGTTCTACAGCTAGTGCACGAGCTATTCCAATCCTTTGTCTTTGTCCTCCACTAAATTCATGAGGATATCTACTAGCATGTTCCTTACTCAATCCCACTGTATCTAATAGTTCATATATTCTTTTTTGTCTTGCTTCCCCTTTTGCTAAATTATGAATATCTAAAGGTTCTCCAATAATATCCCCTACTGTCATTCTTGTATTTAATGATGCATATGGATCTTGAAAAATCATTTGAATCTTTCTTCTATAAGGTTTTAATTCTTTTTGATTAAGATGACTTATATTTTTACCATCGTAGATTATATCTCCGCCAGTTACATCATAAAGTCTTATTATAGTTCTCCCAGTTGTAGATTTTCCACAACCTGACTCTCCTACTAATCCAAAAGTTTCTCCTTTTTTAATATGAAAACTGATATCATCTACAGCTTTTAAATGTTTCATTTTCTTTTTGAAAAAACCTGTATTTTTAGAAAAATATTTTTTTAAATTTTTTACTTCTATTAAAGTATCATTATTATTTTTATTATCCATTATCTTACTCCTCCTTTTAATTCTACCTTAGGAGAATCCGGATGAAGTAACCAACACATAGATCTATGTCCTTCACCACACTCAAAAAAGTCTGGTTGTTCCTCCATACAAATATTCATAGCATGTTCACATCTTGCTGCAAAGGGACAGCCCTTTGGAGGATTTAATAGATCTGGTGGTGTCCCATCTATTGGTACAAGTCTTTCTTTATTCTCTATTTTAGGAATAGATTTTAAAAGCCCTACTGTATATGGATGTTTAGGATTATAGAAAATATCCTCTACTTTTCCTTCTTCCATAATAAGCCCACCATACATTACTAACACTCTAGAACAAACATCGGCTACTACTCCTAAATCATGAGTTATAAGGATTATAGATGTATTTAATTTATTTTTTAATTCCTTCATAAGATCTAATATTTGCGCTTGAATAGTAACATCTAATGCTGTACTTGGTTCATCAGCAATAAGAAGATCTGGTTCACATGAAAGAGCTATAGCTATCATTACCCTTTGTCTCATTCCCCCACTAAATTCATGAGGATAAGCATCTATTCTTTTTTTTGGATCTGGTATTCCTACTAATGTTAGCATCTCCACAGCCTTTTTTCGGGCTTCAGATTTAGATACTTTTTGATGTTTTCTAATTGCTTCCATTATTTGATCCCCTACAGTATATACAGGATTTAATGAAGTCATTGGATCTTGAAATACCATAGCTATTTCATTTCCCCTTACATCTCTCATCTCTTTTTTATTCTTTTTTAAAAGATCTTTACCTTTAAATATTATTTCACCACTTTTTACAATTCCTGGATATTGTAATAGGCCCATTATAGACATAGAAGTGATACTCTTTCCACTTCCTGATTCTCCTACAATTCCTAAAGCTTCACCTTTATTTAGACTATAACTTACGCCTCTTACAGCCTGCACTTCCCCTAGGTGGGTAAAAAATGAAGTTTTTACGTCCTTAAGTTCAATTAGTTTTTCCATGTTCTCCCCCTATTTTCTCAATCTCGGATCTAATGCATCTCTAAGTCCATCTCCTAAAAAGTTAAATGCAAGCATTGTTATACTTATTGCAAGTGATGGAAAAAACAATTGATATGGATAACTTCTTATTCCTGCCAATGCATCACTGGCTAAAGTTCCCCATGATGCTTGAGGAGCACTTACTCCAAGTCCTATGAAACTTAAAAATGCTTCTGTAAATATTGCATTTGGTATCATCATTGTCAAAGATACAATAATAGGTCCCATTGCATTTGGTATAATATGTCTACTAAGTATTCTAAAATTATTAGCTCCTAAAGTTTTAGCAGCCATAACATATTCATGTTGTTTTATACTTAAAGTTTGACCCCTTACAATTCTCGCCATTCTAACCCAGAAGGTTATTCCCATGGCTATTATAATAGTTTTTAATCCTGGAGCAATAATTACCATTAATAAAATTACATATAACAGTAATGGAATTGTACTTATTATATCCATTATTCTTGTCATTATTGCATCTACTCTTCCACCCAAATATCCAGAAATTCCACCATAGAATATACCTATAAAGAAATTTACTAAAGTAGCCACTATAGCTACTGTAAGTGATATTCTAGCTCCATAAAGAACCCTTATAAATAGATCTCTTCCATGGGAATCCGTTCCAAAATAATAAGTTTTATTAAAAACTCTCTTTGCTACTTCTGTTTCTTTATTATCTACTAATATTTTATATTTTTGAATCTTTGGATTTTTTTTAGACATTCTAGCATTTTTATAATCTAAAACTACTTTTTTTCCATCTACTTCATAAATTTTTTGTGAATTCATAACATCATTTTTAACTGGATTTAATGAACCTAACAACTCTCCATCAGAAGTTACAGTAAATAACTTATATTCTGGATGTACATATATATAATTTGATTTATCAACTTCATATATATTAAATCTAGGAGCTATATTTCCAAATTTAAGATCTTGATCCTCATAACTAAATTTAGATACCATAGGTCCAAAAATTGCTACTATAAATAATAAAATTATTACTACTAAACCTATCATAGATAGTTTATTTTGTTTTAATCTTCTCCAAGCATCTTGCCAATATGTAAGACTAGGTCTAATTGTTCTCTCATTTTTGATCTCTTCCGATGCTTTTTCCCATCTCTTATCCATACATTCCCCCTTAATCATGTAATTTAATCCTAGGATCTATTAATATATATATAATATCTACTAGAAATACCATAATTATATAAAATCCAGCATAAAATATTGTTACTCCCATGATAACTGTATAGTCTCTATTTCCTACACTTTCTACAAAATATTTACCCATTCCAGGTATGGCAAAGATCTTTTCTATAACAAATGATCCAGTCAAAATTCCTGCTATCATTGGTCCTACATAGGTAACTACTGGTAATAATCCGTTTTTAAGAGCATGCTTTCCTATTACTACAAACTCTGATAAACCTTTAGCTCTAGCTGTTCTAATATAATCTTGTTGTAATACCTCTAACATCGATGATCTAGTTAACTTAGATACAAACGCTAAAGAAAAACCAGATAAAGCTATTACTGGTCCAATATAATGTTTCCAAGAAGTGAGTCCGAAAGATGGTAATATACCTAATTTTCCACTAAATATATATATAATCATAGTTGCTATTACGAAACTAGGAATTGTTACTCCTAAAGTTGCAATAACAGTTACAACATAATCTTCCCACTTATTTTGCTTTAATGCAGATATTATTCCTAAAGGAATACTTATTATAAGAACAACCAATACAGCAGTCCCTCCTAATTTTGCAGAAACTGGTAATCCAGTTTTTATTAAATCTATTACATCTACTCCTACTTTTTGAAATGAAGGTCCAAAATCAAAACTAAATACACCTTTCATATAATCAAAATATTGCACATGGAGTGGTGCGTTCATGTTAAATTTGGCTTCTAATGCTGCTATTACTGCTGGTGGTAACGGTTTTTCCCTTGTAAAAGGACCCCCAGGAATAGCGTGCATCAAGAAAAAAGTTGCTGTAATAACTATATACAGTGTAAATAACATTTGCCCCAATCGTTTAAAAATAAACTTACCCATTCTTTCCTCCCTTATTATTAATTTTTGCTTAACCTATATATATATTATAGGTATATATAACTATATTTATACCATATAAATTTTATTTCTCCAAATTTATACATTTTATTTTATTTTTATTTTATAATTTTTAAGTTATTATCTTCTTAAAAAATAATATTTATTAAGTATTAAAATACTAAAAAAAACAATTTTAAAGTATTTTAGATTAAAAAAAATTAATTTTTAAAAAAATAATTTTTTCATGTATATTTTTAAAATTTCATAAGCATATATATATATATAATATAATATAAAACTTTATTTTTATATAATCATAATATTAATTGCATTTATAAAAAATATCATAGACTTCATTTTTAGTACTTTTTTTCTATTTTTTATTAAAAACATCTTCTAAAAAATTAGAAGATGTTTTATGTTTTATCTTTTTACTATTTCATCTATCTCTAAAGCTACTTTCAATATTTCTTCCAAGTTTTCTAACTTTAACATATTTGGACCATCACAAGGAGCACAATCTGGATCTTCATGAACCTCTGCAAATATTCCATCTACTCCTACAGCTAAAGCCGCTCTCATAAGTGGAAATACATATTCACGATTTCCACCTGTGCAAGTTCCTTGTCCTCCAGGTATTTGTACAGAATGGGTTGCATCAAATATAATAGGATATCCGAATTCTCTCATCTCCAAAAATGATCTCATATCTACTACAAAATTATTATATCCAAAAGTTGCTCCTCTTTCACATAACATAAAATTTTCACTTCCAGCTTCTTGCATCTTATTAACTACATTCTTCATATCCCAAGGAGCTAAAAATTGTCCTTTTTTTATATTTACAGGCAATCCAGTTTTAGCCGCTGCAACTAATAGGTCTGTCTGTCTACATAAAAATGCTGGAATTTGTATCATATCTACTACTTCTGCTACTCTTTCACATTGCCAAGGCTCATGTACGTCTGTGATTACTGGTATATCATAAGTGTCTTTCACTTTTTTTAAAATTCTTAACCCTTCATCTATCCCTACACCTCTAAATCCATGAATAGATGATCTATTCGCTTTATCAAAAGAAGATTTAAAAACAAAATTTATCTCTAGCCTATCACATATTTCTTTTATCTTTCCAGCTACTCTAATACTCATCTCTTCAGATTCAATAGCACATGGTCCTGCTAAAAGTGTAAATTTACCTTTATTTCCACCAATCTCAAATCTATTTGCTATTTTTACTGATTTTACTTCTTTCATCAACATATTTATTCCTCCAATTTTTTATTTTCTATTACATTTTTTTAAAATCTTATTTTATAAAAAATTAATCCAATGTATTCCCAAATAGCACTTCTAATATCAACGAAATTATCGGCATTAGGAAAATAACTATCTATCTTATAATGTTTTTTGTATCTAGATAAGTATCCTATAGGAGTTGGCATCACATCTATTCCATATTTTTCAAAAATATATCTTGACCTTTTCATATGAGTTGCAGACGTTATTAAAGCTATTTTTTTATATCCTTTTCCTATCATTATTTTTTTTGTTAACTCTGCATTTTCTTCTGTAGTTCTACTCTTATCTTCAATTATTATATCACTGCTAGACACTCCTAAATCTAACATTAGTTCCTTATATACACTTCCTTCTGATTTTTCACCACCGTATACTATCCCTCCTGTTATAATTATTTTTTTAGGATATTTTTTATATAGACGGACTCCTTCTACCACTCTAAATAATGCAGCTTTACTAGGACTACCAGTTAGAGAAGATAAATTTTTAGGAGAATTATCATATATTCCACCTCCTAATATAACATAACAATCTACTTTATCAAGTTGAACGTTAGTTATAGGTGGGTATTTTTTTTCTAATGGTTGAACTATTATATCTTTTATAGGTTCTATAGATAATAAATATATTCCTATTATTGTCATTAATAATAAAAATTTTGCTTTCCCTAAAGATCTCTTTTTTAAACTCATTATAAAAATAATAAATAAAATAATTATAAATATCCCAGGAGATATAAACATATTGGATATAAATTTTTGCAATAAAAACATCTTTCCTCCCTATCAATTTTGGTAATATTAATAAATAATAACTATTTTTTTTCCTTTTTCAACTTTTTTTCAATATATTTTCCTGCCACTTCTCTATCATCAAAATGATTTTTTTCCCTGCCTATTATTTGATAATCTTCATGTCCTTTTCCTGCTATCAATATAATATCATCTTTGTTTGCCATAGAAATAGCTTCTCCTATAGCATCTTCTCTATCAATTACTCTTATATAATCTTTAGATTTTTTAAATCCTTTTTCTACATCGTTTAAAATTAAATTTGGATCTTCAGTCCTAGGATTGTCTGAAGTCAATACGACAAGATCACTAAATAATTCTGCTACTTCTGCCATCTTAGGCCTCTTTGTAGTGTCCCTATCTCCTCCGCAACCAAATACAGTTATAATTCTACCTTTTTTTATCTCATTTAGAGCTATTAAAATATTTTTTAACGCATCTTCAGTATGAGCATAATCAACAATTACTATAAAATTTTGACCTCTATTTACAGTTTCAAATCTTCCTGGAACACCTTTTAATTCTTTTAATCTTTCTAAAATAATTTCTATATCAAGCCCTAATTGAATTCCACCTCCAATAGCTCCTAAAATATTCATAAGATTAAATCTTCCTAGAAGAGAACTTTTTACTCTATAATTTTTTTCTTGATAAGTTATCTCTATCTCTTGGACTGTATTATTTACACTTATTATTTTTCCCCTTAGACCACCAATTTTTTCTCCATAACCTATCCCACCAAATTCTTCGTATAATTTTTTTCCATATTCATCTTCTACGTTATATACTCCCAATTTACTATCTTTTAATTTAGTAAATAATTTTCTTTTTGCCAAATAATAATTTTCAATTGTTTTATGATAATCCATATGCTCTGAAGTCAAATTAGTAAATATTCCAGCATCGAAATCTAACATTTCTACACGGCCCATCTCAAGAGCATGAGAACTAACTTCCATTACTAGATACTCTATATTTTTATCTATAGCTTTTTTACACATTTTTATGAGGTCAAGAGATTCTGGAGTTGTATTAGGTGCTGGGATTATTTCTTCTCCTATCTTATACTCTACTGTCCCTATCCTCATATTATTTTTCAATATTTTATCTAATATATAAGTAGTAGTTGTTTTCCCATTAGTTCCCGTTACGCCTATAACTTTTAGACTTTTCTGAGGCCATCTATAAAAATTAGAGGCTATAATTCCTAAATGCAACCTTAAATTTTCTATCAAAATATATGTTATCTCTTCATTTAATATTTTAACATCCTTAGAAACTAAGATACACTTTGCTCCTAATAATATTGCTTTTTCTATATAGTCATGACCATCTACTACACTTCCATCTAATGCAACAAATATATTTCCCTCTATTATTTTTCTCGAATCGTATTCCATTCCAGTATATTTTACTTCTTCCCCAAAATTTAATATCTTACAATCAATATTTTCTAATATTTTTTCTATATTTTTCAATTTTATCCCCCTGTCACTTTATATTTTCTTTAGAAAATTTCCTGGTATCTCCCTCTCTATCTCAATATTATATTTAGGTATATTTACATAATATGAATAAAGATACATCATATTCTCCTTACTTGTTCCATATTTCATATCTCCTACAATAGGAAGTTTTTCATTAGCTAATTGTACTCTCAATTGATGAGTTCTTCCTGTCCCTAGAATTCCCTCTAATAAAGTTCTTTCTTTACCATTTTTAATTATCTTGAAATAACTAATACTTTCCTTAGCTCCCTCTTCATATTCATCTAATTCTATTACTTTAGTTTCGGTCTTTTTTAAATAAGACTTAATTACAAACTTATTTTGTTTGGGTTTTCCATCTACTAATATATAATATTTTTTTTCTACCTTTCTCTCTCTAATTTCCTCTGATAACTCTCTAACTATAGGTAACGTTTTGGCTCCTATGATCATTCCAGAAGTTGCTTTATCTATTCTATTTACAAAAGTAAAATTCATATTTTTTGTATATGCCTTTAACATTTCCGATAATCCATAATCATGTCCACTACCTTTGTGCATTACCATGTCTGGTTTTTTATCAAATATAAGTATTTTTTCATCTTCATAAACAATTCCAATTTTTAAATATTCGATCTCTTTTTCTGTAAGTTCTATAAAAGATTTTTCTATAGTAGCTCCCACACGTAAAAAAACATTAACTATATCTCCTACTTGTAACCTATATTTCCCCTCAACTTTTTTACCATTTACCTTAATTTTTTTAGTTCTAAGATATTTAAATATCTCTCCTAATTTTACTCCTTCATATTTTTTTCTAATAAACTTATCTACTCTAGTATCCTTATATTCTTCTGTTATTTTATAATCCACTTATTCCACCTCTATAACTATTTTATTTATTAAAATTATATCATATAATCGAATTTCTTTCCTAAATTACATAAATTGAAATAACATTTCTAGAATTTTTATAACTTTTTTAGATGAGTTAACTCCTCCAAAAAATTGCTAAATTTTGTGCTTTATATAATAATAATTAATAACGATATATAAATTGTCAAATCTTAAATAATGTTTTATAATGGTATAATAATTATTAAATTTTAGACAATGTTTTATAATATTAATTTATCAGGAGGATTTATATGGACTTTATGAAAATTCAAATATTAGCTATCGGAATGCTAATACTTGGAGCGTACACAGGTGGAGTAATTGCCAAAAAAATAAAATTGGGTGAAACTGTAGGTCAAATTTTAGGTGGGATGCTTGTAGGTCCACATTTTTGGGTACTTATACATAACTGGGCTACTACAAAAGAAACTTTTATTGATGCATCTTTTTTCGAAAATTTTGAATATATGTATACTCATGGCTTTAAAACATATGGACTCGTTATAGAAGAAAGTCATTTCTTTGTATTTTTCTTTTTAGGTTTAATAGCTTTTAGTTTAGGAGAAGAACTTCATTTTGATAGATTAAAACAAATGGGTATGAAACCAACTATCATATGTCTTACTCAAGCAATGCTTGCATGGATTTCTATAACTTTAGTTTTTTATAAAATATTTCATTTTCCTATGATTAATTCGGCAATTATAGGTTCTATTGGAATAGCTACTGCACCAGCACTTACTTTTATTCTTATGAGTAAATTAAAAGTCGGAGGAAAGTTAAAAAATATTTTAGCTAATATCGTAGTATTAGATGATATTATCGAGGTTATATTCTTTTCTGTATTTTTAGGAATAGCAGTAATGATGCAAAATGGAGAACACCTTTCTTTTGGTCACCTTGCCTTTGAAGTTGTCAAAGAATTCTTCTTTGCTATATTAATAGGAGTTGTTATCTTCTTCCTTCTAAAATTTACTGTAAAGCCTAAAAAAGCAGATGAATCTGATGGTCTTGAAATTGAAGTTGAAAGCTTTTATGGACCTATGCCATCGATAGAGCTTTTCTTTATCATCTCAGGAATTATTGCTGTAGGTTCTGCGGTAGCACTTCATTTTAATCTACCATTCTTAGTAATGGCAGTAGTAGCTGGTACTCTAGTATCTAACTTTCACTATCACGCTATCTTTCACTCCCTTCAATTGGGAAATGTTATGCCAGCTTTAAATCTATTCTTTTTTGCACTAATCGGAGCTAGTGTTAAGTTAGAAACTTTTTCTAGCGAAACATTTGTTTTTGTTTTAGGGTATCTTTTAGTAAGAGGTAGTGCAAAACTTATAGGGACATGGTTAGGATGTTATATAACTGGTCAAGAAAAAGAGATTAGAAATAGTTTACCAAAACTTATGCTTCCACAAGCTGGAATGGCAGCTGTAGAAACTATCTTAGTAGCTACTGTTTTAAAAAATAATGGTGGAGATGTTATATTTAATACTATCATTCCTGCTTTGGTTATATTCGAGATTGGGGGAGCATGGATATCTGAAAGAACTCTAATATCTTGGAATAAATTTTTAGGAGAAAAATATAAATCACACAAAAAGAAAAAACATTTTGCTATTGAAGATATAGTTGGAAATATATGGGAATTTAAAGCTAATAATAAAGAAGATACTATAGAAAAATTAGCTAATTTACTTGAAGAAAAACACCTAATTAAAGATGTTCATGAGATTTCCCATGCTATTATAACTAGGGAAAAATTAGCAAGTACTGCTTTAGGTAAAGGCGTAGCTATTCCTCATTGTCGTACAGATGAAGTTACAAAAACTATATGTGTATGTGGTTTTTTAGAAAATCCTGTAGAATGGAACTCTCCAGATGGAAAGCCTATAGACATAGTATTTCTTGTTATTACTCCTAAGGATAAACCTCAAGAATATTTACAAACTGTTAGAAGTATAATTCTTACTTTAAAGGAATTAAGTCTTGAAGGTGAACTAAACCATAGCTTACTTAGAAATGTATTGGTAGGATAAAAAAATAAAAAAGATAGCCACTCAGAAATTTCTAAATGGCTATCTTTTTTTATTTATCTTTAAAGAATATCTGCCTCTTTATATGCTAATTTTTCTTCATCTGAATATCCAAGAGCAATTATACATAGAACTCTTTTATTACTTGGTATTTCTAAAATTTCTTTAGTTAATATTTCTGCATCTTCATCATCTTTAGTAAATCTATTTTTTATCTGTACCCAGCATGAACCTAATCCTTGATTACAAGCTTCTAGTTGAATAAATGTTGACACTATAGAACAATCCTCTACCCAAGTATCAGATATTTCTTCATTGCCTATTATAGCAATACATATAGGTGCTTCTGCCAAAAACAAGCCTCCCTTTGGTTTTACCATAGATAATTTTTTTAATATTTTATTATCTTTTATTGGCATTAATTCCCAAGGTTTTTTATTTTTTCCACTAGGAGCTACTTTTCCAACTGCTAATATTTGATTCATTTTTTCCTTTTCTACTTCTTTTTCCTTGTATTTCCTAATACTTCTTCTCTCTAATAAAGTTTTTAACATTTTAACCTCCTTAAATATATTTAATTTAATAAAAGTATACCACAAAATTTAATATTACTCTCTCCTATCACATTAAATTAAAAAAATAATATAAAAAGGAGATGACATAAGTCATCTCCTAATAATATATTCTTTAATTATTCAGTCATCCCATATTTCTTTAATAATTCTGCATCTTCATTTTTGTCAGCATCTAATTCTATTTTTTTAATAGATAATTTTACTTTTTGATCAGCAGCTGAGATTTCAATAACTTCAGCAGTTACTTCTTGACCAATTTCAAATTTTTCTTTTAAATCTTTAACAAAATCTTTTGAAACTTGAGAGATATGAATCATACCATCTAAACCATATCCCATGTCGATGAAGATTCCAAAGTCAGCAATACTAGAAATTTTCTTAGTAACTACACTTCCTACTCCAACTTCTTCAGATAAGATTTCCCAAGGACTTTTTGTAAGTTGTTTGATTCCACCTTTAATTTTTTTATTTTCTTTATCAATAGCTAAGATTTTAAATTCTACTTTATCTCCTACTGATAATTTGTTTTCTAATTTAGCCCAAGCAAAATCAGATGTATGAATAAATGCATCTATTCCCTCTTCTACTTCAACGAAAACACCATAAGGTTTAGTATCAACTATTGTTCCAGTAGCTGAATCTCCTTCTTTAAATTTTTCGTCGATAATAGCCCAAGGATCTACGCTTAATTGCTTAATTCCTAATTTTAATTTTTTATCTTCAGAATTCAAATCTAAGATTCTAACTTGTACTTTATCTCCAGATTTAATAAATTCAGATAAGTTAATCTTCTTGTTGTTCCATGAAAAATCAGAGATATGAACTAATCCTTCGATTCCATCTTCTAATTTAACAAATGCTCCAAATTTAACAATTTTAGTAACTTCTCCTTCAACTGTAGTATCTACAGAATATTTATCTGCAGCTGTAGCCCAAGGATCTTGCGACAATTGTTTAATAGATAACTTAAGACTTTTCTTATCAGCATCTAATGTAATTATTTGAGCACTAACCTTATCTCCTACTTTGTATAAAGTATTTAAATCATCAACTTTTCCCCATGAGATTTCAGAAATATGGATAAATCCTAATACATTTTCTACTCTTACAGATAATCCAAATTTCAATACACTTTTAACTTCTACTTCAACTATTTGATTTTCAGTTAATTTAGAAAATGCTTCTGCTTCTATCATAGCTACTACATCTCTTCTAGAAACTAAAATTTTCTTTCTATTTCTTTCTGTTTTAATATCTTTAATTATAACATCTACTTCTAAACCAATTACATTTTCTGTAGAATCTTTTCTTATTTGAGATAATGAATTAGGCATGAATGCTGAGTGAGCCATTACTTCTACTATATATCCACCATTTACTTTTCTTACTATTGTTCCACTAACTACTTCTTTATTTTCAAGAGCAGCTTCTAATTTAACTACTGCTTCTTCTTGTATAACTGTTTTTCTTGATACTCTGATATGTCCTTCATCATCACTATCTTCAGTAACGGCTACTCTAATCATATCCCCCACTTCAAATTCAGTGATCTCTTCAGTTCTAACTATTCCTTCAGTAGCTCCTTTTATATCAAGGTAAGAATAATCTCTTTCCTTACTGATTATTTCAGCATCTACTATTTCTCCTCTTTGTACCTGCTTTGGTGCATATTGATTTAACATTTCCTCAAAGCTTAGTTCCTCAAAATTATCTGTGTTATCAACCATTACAACGTCCTCCTAATAATATACTTTCTATTTTTTCCACTATCTCATCAGGTGTTGAAGCACCTGCTGTTATACCTATTTTATTACCCTTTTCAAACCAATCAAAATCTAGGTCTTTATGAGTTTGTATCATATAACTCTTTCCATTTAATTCTTTAGAGATATTATATAATTTTTTTGTATTTGAACTATTTTTTCCACCTATAATAAGCATTACATCTACCTCAGTAGATAATTTTTCAACGGCCTTTTGTCTTTCAAAAGTAGCACCACAAATAGTATTCCCAACTTTACAGTTTTTAAAATTATTTCCTATATATTTAGCCATCTCCCTATAGAGATTTTTATTCAAAGTAGTCTGGGCTAATATATAATATTTTTCTGATTTATTAAATGTTATTTTTTTTAGTTCTTCAATATCTTTTACTATCTTAACATCATTTCCAAAAGATACAATTCCTCTTACTTCAGGATGAAATTCATCTCCTATAAATACAATCTTATACCCATCTTTTTCATGTTTTAAAAGTTCTTCCCTACTTCTCTTCACAAAAACACATGCCACATCATATATTATAACATTTTTTTGATTTAAAATCTCATATATATTTTTTATTGTCCCATGAGCACGAATTATTACAGAATCTCCCTGACAAATTTCATCGCGTCCTTCTAAAACTTCTTCCTCTGTGACAACTTTAATACCTTTAGAATTTAATTTTTCAATTACTTGTTCATTATGAACTAGCATTCCTAACATATATATTTTTTGATCTGATTTTATAGTTTTAGCTAAATCGACAGCTTCCTTTACTCCAAAACAAAATCCCATTTTTTCTGCTCTTTTTAATATAAAACTACTCTTCATTAAAGGTATCTACCTCAACTAATTTCTTTAGTGCTTTTAAAGCATCGTCTTCATCTTCACCATCTGCTGTAATAGTTAATGTTCTTCCTTGTTCTGCCGCCAATAACATAAGTCCCATTATACTCTTTCCATTTATCTCCTCATCATCACAAATAACCATTATCTCTGAATCATATCCAGTAGCTATCTGTACAAATAATGAAGATGGTCTTGCATGTAAACCCGCTTTATTTTTAATTTTAACTTCTATCGTTTTCAACTGTAATCACCTCTATATAATCTTTTAATATTTTTTTTACTTCCCTTGCGTTATTACAATTTAATAATTTGGGTTTTAATTCCTTTTTAAGATCACTACTATTTAATCTTAAAATCGTTCTTTTTGCCATAGGTATATATGTAGATAACATACTAAATCTTTCTATTCCAAAACTCATAAGAGTTAATATAGCCATTGGATCGTTAGCCATTTCACCACAAACACTTATTTTTTTATTTTGTTTTATAGCCTCTTCAGCTATATAATTTATAGCTCTAAGAACTGCAGGTTCAAAATAATCATTTAAATATGCAACATCGGCACTAAGTCTATCTGCGGCCATAACGTATTGTGTTAAATCATTGGTTCCTAAACTAAAAAAATCTACATATTTAGAAAATTTATCTATTAAAAATACTGTAGAGGGTACCTCTACCATTATTCCAGTCTCTATATAACTTGCATGTTCTAATCCTTCATCTTTCAATTCCTTTTTTACTACAGCTAATATTTCTTTTATTTGAATAATTTCTTCTAAATTAGAGATCATAGGAAACATTACCTTAATATTTTTATCCTTTGCTACTCTTAATATTGCTCTTAACTGAGTTTTAAATATATTTTTATGAGTTAAAGTAAACCTTATTCCTCTAAATCCTAAAAATGGATTTTCTTCATTAGGCATCTTATAATAAGGTAGTTGTTTATCTGCTCCTATATCTAGAGTTCTTATAATTAAACTTTTTTCTCCCTTTAGTTTTTCTACTTTTTTATAAGCTCTTTCATATAAATCAATCTGTTCTTGCTCTGTAGGAAAAAACTTACTTTCCATATATAAAAATTCTGTTCTAAGAAGTCCTACACCATCTGCCATACTATTATTTAGAGATATCAAATCTGTTATCCCTCCAATATTAGCATTTAAAATTACCTTTACTCCATCTTTTGTTATAGCAGGTAATCCTTTTAGTTTTTTATTTTCTTCCTTAATAGCCATTAATTTTAATTTTTGTTTCTTATATTCTATAATTTGTTCCTCTGTAGGATCTTTTATTACGCAAGGATCACCTTTTCTAGTATCTAATATTACTTTATTTTTCCATTCCATTCGAGATACGTCTTTCACTCCCATAAGAGTAGGAATTCCAAAAGTTTTAGCTAAGATTGCTACATGGGAAGTTGCCCCACTATATTCCGTAACTATTCCTAATAAATTAATTTTATCATGATGCATCTTAAAAAGTTCTGAAGGTAATATCTCTTTAGTTACTAAAATTTTATTATCCAATTCATTCAACTCACAATTTTCAACCATTAATTGACCTATTATCTTTTCACCAACATCTTGAATATCTACAGCTCTTTGTCTATATATTGGATCTTTCATATCTTTAAACATATCTACATAAAATTCCACTACATCTGCTACAACTTTTTCAATATTAACTAATTCATTCCTTAATCTTTTACCTATTTCTGATAATAACACTGGGTCATCCAATATCATAAGATGTACATTTAAGATCTTTAAATCATTATTTTTAACCTTCCCTTTTAATGATGATTTTAAAAATTTAAGGTCTTGTTTAGCATCTTTTATAGCTATCTCAAACCTATTCATCTCATCTTCTAACATATGGGGCTCTATTTTGTATTCTTCAATTCCCAATTGCTTCTTACTTCGTAGATATGGTTCTCCTATTACTATTCCTTCAAAAATAGCCTTTCCCATTATCTTTTCCATATACTTACCCCTTTTAATTTATTATCTTATACAATTATATTCCATTTCTAGAGTTTTTTCAAGGAGTTCTCTAATTATAATAAGAATAAATCATACTTAATATTTAAAATAGAGTTCTCGCCTAATTTATTCTTTTATAAAGTACAAAAAATAATTAAAAATAGAGTTTTCAATTAAGAAAACTCTATTTTTATAGATTACATATCTCTTGTAATTACTATATCAACACCTGTATTAAATACATTTTTACTAACTATATCTCCCATCTTCACTGGAGATTTTACTTCTAACCTACTTATTAAATCCATACACTTGAAATTTAATTCTTTTGGAATATCTCCTGCAGTTTTTACTGGGACTCTATGATGTATTCCACCAGATATTTTAATTGTAGAAGTTACTACACGAGTAGGAGCAGTCAGTTCTTTTTTTCCATATATAGCTCCTCTAGGACATTTATTGCCAGTTACTTTATAATCATTTTCTTCATCTACCTCTATATGACATCCCATTGGACAAACTATACATATTAATTTTTTCATCCGTTTCCCTCCTATTTTGTTATTGTAACAACAATCTTATTTGTTTTGATTTTATCCATAAATACTTTTGGAATCATTATTTTTTCCATTTCTCCTGGAGCCATATGAGGTTTTTTCAAACTCATTATAACTTCATCTCCACATTTCACTTCTAATTTTACCTCTTTAAATACTTCTCTAACCCTCATAAATACTTCTAAACCTTTATCTATATTTTCTTTTCTAAATTTTTGAGGAACTGTATAACTAATTCCATTAATTCCATCTATTTCTACAAATTCTTCATTTCTTTTAATTTCATTTTTTATATATTTAGCTGCATTCTTTCCTGCTCTTCTAGATTCAGCACTTACAAAGTCTACTAAATCATGTACATGAACTACATTCCCACATGCAAATATTCCTTCGATAGAAGTTTCCATAGATTCATTTACAATAGGTCCAGATGTTCTTCTATCTAATATGATTCCTGCATTTCTAGAAAGATCATTTTCTGGAATTAATCCTACAGATAATAATAAAGTATCTACATCATAATTAATTTCAGTTCCTGGAATAGGTTTTCTATTCTCGTCAACCTTTGCTATTGTTACTCTTTCTAATCTTCCATCACCTTTTACATTTGTAACAGTGTGACTAAGTAATAATGGAATATCATAGTCTTCTAAACATTGAACTATGTTACGAGTAAGTCCACCTGAATAAGGCATAAGTTCTACTACAGCCTCTACTTTTGCTCCCTCTAACGTCATCCTTCTAGCCATGATAAGTCCAATATCTCCAGATCCTAATATAATAACTTTTTTCCCTACCATATATCCTTCCATATTTACAAATCTTTGGGCTGTTCCTGCAGTAAATATTCCTGCTGGTCTATCTCCTGGAATAGCAATAGCTCCCCTTGTTCTCTCTCTACATCCCATTGCTAGTATTATAGCCTTTGCTTCTATTTCCATATATCCATCTACAGAATTTATAGCTTGTATTTTTTTATCTTCACTTACATCTAAAACCATTGTATTTAACTTATATTCTATTCCTTCTTTAGCCATTTGATCTATAAATCTTTGTGCATACTCAGGTCCTGTAAGTTCTTCTTTAAATTCATGTAGTCCAAATCCATTATGGATACATTGCTGTAAAATTCCTCCTAACTCATTATCTCTTTCAATGATTAGTATATTTTTAACACCATTTTTTTTAGCTTCTATTCCTGCAGCCAACCCTGCTGGTCCACCACCTAATACTACTAACTCATATTTCATCTATTTCCTCCTCACTCTTTAGAAAAGTGTTACAATTTTATTTTGAAATTCAAATTTATTTATTTTTTAGTTTCCCCAGTTAATATATATGAATCTGCCTTATCCAGTACAATTTCTTCTAAACTTTTCCCCAATTCACGAGCTAATATTTCTTGTATTTTAGGTCCACAGAATCCACCTTGACATCTTCCCATTCCTGGTCTGCATCTTTTTTTAACCCCATCAACTGTAGTAGCTCCAACATTTCTATGAATAGAATCTACTATTTCACCTTCAGTGATATTTTCACATCTACAAATCATATTTCCATATCTCTTGTCTTCTGCTATTAATTCTGCTTTTTTCTTGGCTGTTTCAGTTATGAATTCATAGTGTTTTTTTCTATTAGGTTTAAATTCTTTATTTAATTTTACGTCTCCTAAGATTCTTTTCGCTATCTCTACAACATCTAATGCTATTGCTGGAGCTGATGATAATCCAGGTGATTTTATTCCTGCCACATCTATAAACCCTTTAGCTTCTTTTACTTCTTCAACTATAAAATCATTTGTACTTGGCTGAGCTCTGAGTCCTGCAAAGTTTCTAATACCTTCTCTAAAGTTTAATTCCTCTATAGATTTTACTGCATGTTCTTTTACAAATTCTAATCTTTCTGCTGTAGTAGCTAGATTTTTTCTATCACTTAGATCTTCTGCATCTGGTCCTACTAGTATATTTCCATGAACTGTAGGAGTTACCAAAACACCTTTTCCTAATTTAGTTGGACATTGAAATATAACATGATTAACTAATTCTCCTTGTGTTTTATCTAAAACAAAATATTGTCCTCTTCTAGGAGTTATTTTAAAACTTTCCTCTGCTACCATTCCATGGATTTTATCAGCATATACTCCAGAAGCATTTATAACACATCTAGTCTCATAGTCTCTTTTATTTGTAATTACTTTGTATCCACCTTCTATTTTTTCTATGTCTAAAAGTTCTGTATTTAAGTCTAATTTCACTCCATTATCTACAGCATTTTCCATAAGAGCTATAGTCATCTCCCATGGTCCTACTACTCCTCCTGTAGGAGCTAATAATGCTGATACTGCATTTTTATTTATTTTTGGTTCAATTTTTTGTAATTCATCTTTTTCAATTATTCTAACTCCTGGAATATTATTTTCTATCCCTCTTTCTAATAACTCTTCTATATGTTTTCTTTCTTCTTCACTGTTTGCTACTACTAACGACCCTATCCTTTTAAATGGAAAATCTAATTCTTCACTTAATTTATCAAACATTGCATTTCCTAATGCGTTATATTTAGCCATTAAAGTTCCTTCTGTAGCATCGTATCCAGCATGGACTATAGCTGAATTTGCTTTGGTTGTTCCATTAGCTACATCTGTTTCTTTATCTATTACTACTACATCAAGATCATACTTTGAAAGTTCTCTTGCTATAGACCCTCCTATTACACCTGCTCCTACAATTAAAATATCTTGCATTGCTACCTCCTTAAAAATAACTAAATCTAATTTTATAAAAAAACAAAAATAGCCGAATAAAACAAAATAAGTATACTTTGTTTCATTCGGCTCTCTTCATCTCTAGCCTCTATTTAATTTATACCATAATTATACACTACAGCCTTTATTTTTACAATTATTTTTATATGTTTTTTATTTATAGTTTTTAATTAATTCGAGTTACACTTATAACTTCTTCAAATTTTCTTATAATATTGAAAAAATATTTCGAGTTAACATATTTAGGCAATGAAAAATGCATTACTTTTTTTACAATAATATATTCACCATCATCTACTTCACTTATTTTTTTATCAACTACTATTTTTATATCTTTTTCCCTAGTTATCTCATTTATTATAGATTCTAAATCTTCACTCAATTTATATTCTATAATCACTTTTTTTATCTTCCTTCTTTCAATAAATGTTGTTTCAAACTTTTTTATTAAATATGATAATAGTAATATCATAATAGAAGCCGGTAGTATGAAATAATAAAATCCATAACCTATTCCTATTCCTAATATTGCCACTAACCAGAGAGTTGCAGCAGTAGTAAGACCTCTTACTTTATTTCCTCCTGTCATAATAACCCCAGCACCTAAAAATCCTAGTCCTGATATAACCTGAGCCGTAAGTCTTGTAGGGTCAGCCTTTATATTTCCTATATCTAAACCTACTTCTGCTGTTTTATTAGATATCATAAGTTGAATTACAGATACTATAGCTGCTCCTGCACAAGCTAACATATTTGTCTTCATTCCTGCAGGTTTTCCCCTACTTTTTCTTTCAAAACCAAATAACCCACCTACTACACAAGCTATAAATACTCGAAACATAAATTCATAGAAACTCATTCCATAAAGCGTCATTTCCATTATCATCTTCATAATCTATCCACTCCTTACATGGACTTTCTTTAGCCCCGATATATCCCAATTGGGTGTTTTCTAATAAATTTTAAAAAGAAGCTTTGTATTTAAATCATTTACAAAACTTCTCTTTTTTAATTTTTATTTTAAATTTTCATGTATTGTCTTTACCGATTTAAAAATATATGTCGGTAAAATATCAGAAGCTTTCACATCTTCTTCTGTTGCTTCCCCACTAAGTACTAAGATAGAATCTATCCCAGCATTTTCTCCTAACTTCATATCTGTATATAATCTATCTCCTGCTATAACCACATCTTCAGGTTCTAATTGGTATTTCTCTAAGATAGATTCAATTATTAACTTATTTGGTTTACCTATGATTTTAGGAGATATACCTGTTGCTGCTTCAAACATCTTTATCATAGCACCTGTATCAGGCATATTCTTATTCATAGGTAATGGACATACATAATCTGGGTGGGTAGCTAAAAATTCTACCCCATCCTTTATATAATCACAAGCTATCCAGATTTTTTCATATGTTAAAGTTGTATCAAATCCTAAAACTACATAATCTGGATTAGAATTTCTACCTTTAACTAAAATAAATCCATTTTTTTCAAATTCCGATTCTAAATATTCGTTTCCTAACAAGTAAATTTTTGCTCTAGGTTTAAACTTATTTATATATATTCTAGTTGCTTCTCCTGAAGTAAATATCTTATCTTCATCTACTTCAAATCCCATTTTTTTTAATTTTTCACAATAAACTCCACTATTTTTAGAAGAATTATTTGTTAAAAATACATAATTTATTTCTCTTTTTTCAATATGTTTTAAAAGTTCAACAGCTCCGTCTATAAAATGATCTCCTAAATAGATAGTTCCATCCATATCGAATATAAAACATTTTTTATTTTTTAATTTACACATAATTTATCTACCCCAGTAAGTTTGGTATAAACATAGCTATTGGAGCTGAATAAGTTAGAAGTATAAGTACTAACATTAAAGCAACTATGAATGGTATTATTTCCTTTACAAAATCATCTAGTTTGACGCCGACTATTGTACAAGTTGTAAACATCATAGATCCAAATGGAGGAGTTATTCCACCAATCATAATATTAACTATTAAGATTACTCCAAAATGAATAGGGTCAATTCCCATACTAGTTACTGCTGGCACTAATAACGGTGCTAATATAATAAGTGCTGCTCCACCTTCTATAAACATTCCAATAAATAACAACAATACATTGATGATTATTAATAATACAAATTTGTTATCAGTAAAATCCATCAAGAATGCTGTAATACTTTGAGGTATTCTTTCTAGAGTTAAATAGTAACCAAATACTTTAGCTCCTATTATAAGAATCATAACTGAACCAGTACCATATACTGTATCCTTTAAAATAATTGGAATATGTCTTAACTTTAGTTTTTTATACACAAAAATTCCTATTATTACACAAAATAATACAGCCATTCCTCCTGCTTCTGTAGGAGTAAATAATCCAAAACGCATCCCTAGTATTATCCCAAAAGGAATAAGTAATGCCCAAATAGAATCTTTAAACTGAATAGCTATCTCTTTAGGACTTGCCATCTTATCTCTTGAAGGCAAATACCCTCTTTTTTTAGAAATTATATGAACGGTTATCATAAGTGCTACCGTCATTAATATTCCTGGTGTATATCCTGCTAAAAACATCTTTGATACAGATACATTAGCTATTAATGCATAAATAATAAGATTTGTTCCTGGCGGTATTACTGGACTAACAGAAGATGATGCGGCAGTTACTGCTGCTGAAAATGGAGCACTAAATCCTCTCTTTCTCATTTCTGGTACTAATATTTTGGATTGCATAGCTGCATCTGCATTGGCAGATCCCGAAATACCACCCATCATCATACTTAAAACTACATTTACTTGAGCTAATCCTCCAGCCATATGTCCTGCTAACACTTCTGCCATTGCCATCAAACTATTACTGATTCCAGAATAGTTCATTACCGACCCTACCATTATAAAAAATGGTACCGCTAAATATGGAAATGACTCAATAGAAGTCACAAATCTTTGCATAACCATGTTCATTGACATAACATTATCTACAAAGATAAAATAATACATCGATGCACCCATTAAGGCAAATGCTATTGGTATATTCAAGAAAAACAATATAAATAAAATTATTATTGGATAAAAACCTTCCACTTTCTCACTTCCTTTTCTACTAAATTAATTTTTTTCTACTTTTTTTTGCCAACCTGTTAATGATACTATATCTTCAATTAAAAATTTTAACGAATAAAAAGTCATCATTCCAAATGAAAATACTATTGATGAATTGATATACACGTACGATATCTCTAATGCTGCTGTAATTTTACCAGATCCTACTGTATAATTATAACTCAGAACAAACAGAGTTGCTGTTAAAATAAATAAAAAACTATATATTAATAATTCTAAAAACCTTTTCCCTTTATATGGAAGTGCTTGCGTTAAAACTTCTACTCCTATCAATGCCTTATCTTTATATGCTGCTGTAGCTCCTAAAAAAACAGTCCATATAAAACACCCCACTGAAACTTCTTCAATCCATGCAAATTGAATCCCAAAACCATATCTTAGAATAACATTCGTTATTACAGATAATACTGTTACACTTATTGTTATACTCCCCAGAATTACCTCTATATTTCTAAAGAAATTTTTCATATTCCACCCCGTATTCTATCTTAAATCTATAAAAGATAATCGTGAATAACTTTTGATAAATTCCTACCACAATTAATCACGATTATCGAATTATATTTTAATTTTTATTATTGTTTAGCTCTAATTGTTTCTAATTCTTTTTCAATTTGATCATATATTCCAGGAGTCCACTTAGGGAATTTAGAGAATACTTTAGAAGTTTGTTTATTAAATGAAGGTAGATCTACCTCATTAAACATAACACCTAATTCTTCTAATTTAACTCTATATTCTTTTTCTAAAGTTACAGTAACTTCATTGTTATATCTAGCCCCTGCATCAAATTCTTCTTGAATAATTGTTCTTTGATTCTCAGATAATCCTTCCCATACAGTTTTAGAAATAGATACTGCTGATACTCCTAATAAATGATTAGTTAAAGAAACATTTTTTCTTACTTCATATATTTTAGTTCCATAGATAGTCATAAGAGAACCTTCTAAACCATCTACTACTCCTTGTTGAATTCCACTATATACTTCTGTAAATGGTAATGGAGTAGGATTAGCTCCCATTGCTTCTAATGTATACATATATAATTGACTGTTTGGTACTCTTACTTTAACTCCTTCAAGGTCTGCAGGAGTTTTTACCACTTTATCTGTTAACATACTTCTAAATCCAAATAAATAATCTAAAGATAATACTTTAATTCCTTTTTCTTCAGCTTCATTTTTTAATTTTTTTACTAAATCTGACTTTGTCATTGCTAAGTATTCATCAAAATTCTTATATAACATAGGTCCATTGATAGCATTAAAATCAGGTACATAGTCCCCTATAAAGTTAAGTCCATCTACTGATATCCAGTTCGCTCCATTAGCTACTTGTTCCATACTATCTTTTCCGATTGGTAATTGTCCACCAGCATATACTTGGATATCAATATTACCATTAGATCTTTCTTTAATTTTTTCTGCAACTCTTACTAATGATTTAGCTGTCTGCTCATCCTGTACAAATTTAGTACTTAATTTAATTACTACTTTTTTTTCACCACTTTCTTTTGCTGCTGGTTCTTCTTTTTTCCCACAACTAACAAATAACATAGTAGCTGCTATTAACAATGTTAACATTTTAAAAATTTTCTTCATCTTGTTCCTCCTATTATATATTTTTTATTTTAATAAATATTTCTTATTAATAATTTTATCTATTTAAAAAATTTACAGCTCGGTCGGTAAAATCTGTAAATACTCCATCTACTCCAACTTTATTATAAAATATATCTAACATATCTTCAAAATCTGTTGCATATGCAGGGATTCTTCCTTCATCTAATCTAAATGTATAAGGATGTACTTCCATACCATATCTATGAGCATCTACTACCATATTTGTAATAATTAAATTATCTCTTGTAGATTCTTCCTTTACAAGCATAGGCTTCCAAGGACCGATCCCATCAGCATATTGAGATATTTTTTCCATTCCTTTGTCTTCAAACATCCAATCATAGCTATAAGGAACAGCTTTTCCATCTATATATATCATAGTTTCATTCCAACTAGTCTCTGCTATTAATTGTACTAATTTTACATCCATTCCATATTTTGGTAATAATTCTTCTTTTAGACGCATTACTTCATTTGGATCAAAACATTGTAGATAAACTAAATCACTTTTTTTAGTATATCCATATTTTTTAAGAACTTTTAATACTTCCACACTTATATCTTTGCCTTCATGTCTATGAAACCAAGGAGCCTTGATCTCAGGATAAATTCCAATATTTTTACCTGTACTTTTATTTAATCCCTGTATTAACTCAATTTCTTCTGCAAAAGTATGAACTTTAAAGTCTGATTTCCAAATTGGAAATCTTTCAGGAAAGCCTGCTACTTCTTTTCCATCTTTAATATTAAATCCTTCTGTCATTTTAAGACTTTTTATCTCTTTTAAAGTAAAATCAATAGCATAATATCTTCCATCTTCTCTTTTTCTATCTGGATATACTTTAGCCACATTAGTTACTCTATCTAAATAATGATCGTGTAACACTACCAATTCATTATCTTTTGTCATAACTACATCTTGTTCAATATAATCTGCTCCCATTGCATATGCCATAGACTTTGCTGCCATACTGTGTTCTGGTAAATAACCACTAGCTCCTCTATGAGCTACTACAATTTTCTTTACACTTTTCATATCTTCTACCTTTTTTTCCTTCACAACACTTGTAGTACTACAACCTACAAATGCTAGCATAACCAATAAACCAATTATTTTTTTCATTGCTCCCCCCTATTTCTCTATTCACAATAAATAATTATGTCTACATAAAATAAATCCAATCTAACGATCTTTAAGTTTTTATCTATCTCTCAATTCCCAAAATTTATCAGGAAAATTAGTAATTATTCCAGTTACCCCAAAATCTTTGAACATTTTAGCTTCTTTTATATTATTTATTGTCCAGATATAGGTTTTTATTCCTACTTCATTCATTTTTTTTACCATTTCTTTCCCTGTAAACTCTCCATGAGAATGAATACTATATATTTTTAAGTTATTTATTTTTATATAATCCTCTATATTTAAAATTCCTGCAGTCAAAAGTAATCCTGTTTTTAATTTAGGTTCTAATTTATTTATATTTTTTATAATACTATGATTAAAAGATGAAATTATAATTTTTCCTTCTATTCTTTTTTTATTTTTTAATATCTCAATCACTTTTTTTTCTATTTGATTTTTTTCATTATGCCTTACTTTAATTTCTATATTTAAAATTTTATTTTTCGGTATAAGATCTAATAACTCTTCCAATGTCATTATTTTTTCACCTTTAAATTCTTTTGAAAACCAACTACCTATATCCATTTTTTTTAAATCTTGTAAATTTTCATCTTTAATATAGCTTTTTTGGGATGTTATTCTTTCTAAAGAAAAATCATGAAAAACAACTATTTCTCCTAAATTAGTTAACTGAACATCTATCTCAAAACCATCGCAATCCAATTCTAATCCCTTTAATATAGATGCTCTAGTATTTTCTGGAGCATAACCTGAAGCCCCCCTATGAGCAATTATTTCCATTTTTTTCTCCTTTAATTTAAAAAGATTTAATTATCTATTTTAAGAAAATATATAAAACCAATAAAAAAAAGTCATTATAAAAATATTGTATGAAATCATACAATTTAATAATAACCTCACTCTATTTTCTCTAGGCATATTTTTTTATCATCTATCTTAATATTAAGAATATGATAAAAACACTAAAAAGTCAAGTTAATTGTTCTTTTTTTATTATATAATGGTTAATTTTTTCACTTTTTATCTCATTTTCGTTCTTTTTGATACTTTTTAGTTATTAAATTAATAGTCAAAAATAAAAAAAACCACCATTTTGATGGTTTAATTTTTTATTTATTTTTAAATACAAATACTGCTGCTCCTGCTACTAATATAGCTCCTAAAGCTCCAAAAATAGTTTTATTACTCTTACTCTCTTTTTCTTCATTTTTTTCCTCTACAACTTTAGCCTGCGTCTCTGTTTTCCCTATTAATTTATCTACATTTTCATCTATAGACGTTTCTATAGGAACTACTTTTTCTTCTATAATAACTTCTTTCTCAATTGATTTAGAAGTAGACTTAATTTTTTTCCTTATTTTTTTTACAGGTTCTGATATCGATTTATAATCCTTTACGTCTAAAGTTATTTCCTCAACTTGTAAAGGATCTATAGTATCTTCTACTATAGCTTTTTTTTCAGGAATAATAATTTTATTCTCAACTATTATTTTAGTTGTAGTTTCTTTTTTTATAATCTCATTTTCACTGGAACAACTTATTATTACTCCTACCACGGCCAAAATCAAAATTATTTTTTTCATGATTAACCTCCTATAGTTAGAATTTTTTAATCACTATAATACTTTCCTTATAGAATCTTTAGTAAAAGTAAGTCTAACTCCTTTATCAACTCTGATAACAATAAATTCATCACTTACAGATACAACTTCTCCTTTTATTCCACCAGCAGTTATAACACCCTTCCCAGGTTGTAGAGAATCTATCATTTCGGCATGTTTTTTTTGTTTCTTTTTGTTAGGTCTAATCAAAAATAAATAAAAAATTGCTCCCCATATAATAAGTGTTATTGCCATTCCCGTATAACCAGAACTTTTACTTGTTTGATCTGCTCCAAATGCTAAAAAATTACTGAACATATTTTTCTCCTTTTTATTAAAATTTTATTACATAAAGTATAACACTATACTCAACATTTTTAAAATATTTTTTTAGTCTGATGAAAGAATTGAAATTTTTAAATTATATATATATTCAAACTTTAAACTATGAAGTTAAATTTTTATCAAAACCTCTACAATATAGCAGAGGTTTTAATAATTTTTATTTAAATAAATCTTTTAATTTTTTAAAAAATCCTTCTTTCATACCTGTATTTTTATCCTTTAGACTATCTTCAAAAGCTTTTAATAATTTTTTTTGTTCTGAATTTAATTTTGTAGGAGTTTCAACAACAACTTTTACCAACTCATCTCCTACTCTGCCACCTCTTGTACTAGGCATCCCTTTTCCACGTAATCTAAATATCTTACCAGTTTGAGTTCCTTCAGGAATTTTTATCTTTATAGCCTCGTCTAAAGTAGGAATTTGTATATCTCCTCCTAAAACAGCCTTAGTATAAGAAATTGGAACTTCACAAACAATGTCCGATCCATGTCTTTCAAATACAGCATGTTCTTTTACTCTAATAAATAGATAAAGATCTCCATTTGGTCCACCGTTTTCACTTGCTTCTCCCATCCCACTTAATCTAAGTTTTTGACCATCATCTATTCCAGCTGGAATTTTTATATTCTTTTCTACTTTTTCTTTTTCTACTCCTGTTCCGTGACAAGTTGGACACGTTTCTATAGGTATTTCACCTTTTCCATGACATCTATCACATTCAACTACATTTTCAAAATTTCCAAACATAGTTCTTTGAATTTCTTTTACTCTTCCATTACCATTACATTTCGGACATTTTTTAGTACTTGTTCCTGGTTTTGCACCACTTCCATGGCAAGTATGACATTCACCTTTTCTAAAATATTTAACTTCTTTTTCTGTCCCTTTAGCCGCTTCTTCCAATGTAATTTCTACAGTATATCTAAGATCTGCTCCTGGTTCTACACGAGGACCATTAGATCCTCCTCCTCCAAAAAATGAACCAAAAATATCTTCAAAACCACCAGAACCACCGAAGCCTCCAAAGCCTCCAAAACCTCCAGCACCAGACGCAGATCCTCCTTGAGAAAATGCATCATGGCCAAATCTATCATATTTTGATTTTTTTTCTCCATCTGAAAGAACTTGGTATGCATCATTTATCTCTTTAAATTTATGCTCAGCATCCTCTTTTTCCTTTGCAGTTGCACTACTATACTTGTCTGGATGATATTTCATAGCTTTTTTTCTATAAGCTTTTTTTATCTCACTTTCACTAGCATCTTTAGATATTCCTAACGTTTCATAAAAATCTTTTTTAGACATTTTTTTCTCCTCTTTTCTTTTTCTTTTTTTCTAACTTTCGATCTTAATTTTAAAACTAGCTTTATATTTTTCTTTACCTTCCAATTTTAAAATTCCATCTTTATCTTCTAGTTTACCATTTGTATCGATAAAATCTGCTATTCCATTCCAAGGTTCTAAACAAATAAATCCAGATCCTACTTTACTCCAAAAAGCTATATACTCAAAATTGCTATAGTTCATAGTTATAACTCTAGTATTTTTTCTACATTTTAAAGATACATTTTTAGAATTTAAACCTTTAAATATAAGAGCGTCATGTTCAAATAAACTACTACTTAATTTTATCTCTTTACTATTTTTTAAAAATTTTATAGTATCTCTAGATATATTTCCTTCTTTTAAAGGAAATATTGAAGCTATTTCATTTTTTTCAAATTCTAAATAATAATCTGAAATTTTAATATCTTGATCTAGAGGAATTTTAAAAGCTGGATGTCCTCCTATTGAAAAATATATCTCTTTATCAGAAATATTTTCAACTTTGTATTCAACTATTAAATATTCATCTTCTAAACTATATTCTATATACAGTTCAAATTTAAAGGGATAATTTTCTAAAGTTTTTTCATTTGATCTCAATAAAAAAACTAACTTATTTTTTTTTTGAGAGACAAGTTCAAACTCATTATCTCTTGCAAAACCGTGCTGTCCCATCTCATAAATTTTTCCTTGATAACTGTATTTATTATCTTTTAGTCCTCCTACAATAGGAAACAATACAGGTGATGTTCTTCCCCAAAATTTAGGATTAGCATCCCACATGAATTCTTCATTATTTTTTAGGAGTTTTAAATTTTTTAATTCCGCACCATGACTATCTACAACAGCCTCTATTATACCATCGGTTATTTCATACCTCATAGTTATTCTCCTTATTTATAAAGTTTAACTCTTTTGGCTATATACCTTTATTCAAATATATATCTGTTATATCATATCCCATTTTCTTGTATATCGCTATATTTTTTTCATTATATCCATAGGAATGAATATTAATTTTTTTAACATCTAACTCATTAGCTTTTTCTTCAATTAATTCAATTAATTCAAGTTCATATTCTTTTTCTTGAAATTCATCAAATATACAAGTATTATTTATAAATATTTCGTTATTAAATTTATTCATCCAAATAAATCCAACTTTAATTTCATCTTCATAAGCATCTAATAAATAATGATTAGGAGTAGAAATTCCATCATTCAAAATTTTATCTAAAGCTTCCTTAGATAGTTCTAAAGCATCTCTATCTGACCAATAGCCAACCCTTACTTTATCTTTAGCATAATCAGAAATCATCTTTCCTTTTACCATATTAAAATCTGACTCTGACATTCTTTCTAATTTTAACATCTATTATGTCCTCCTTGTTTTTTTATCTTCCAGTCTTTCTTAAGCATATGCTTTCAATTATTAAATTTTATAGTAAACATTTCTTGATTTAAAAAGAAAAAAATATTTATTATACAACAAGAGAGGCTAAACCTTTTTTCAAGCTTAGCCCCCTCTTATTATTTTAAAACTCATCCTTACTCTATCTCAACTTTTCTTTTACAAAAGTCTAAAATTTATTCTAAGATAAAATTGACTCTTAGTATCTATTAGTCGAGAAGTTCTTAGGAAAGAATAATAGGTTCTTAGTCTACTACTTCTGCATCGGCTACATCTTCATCGGCTTTATTTTCAGTTCCACCTTGATCTCCACCATTTTCACTTTGAGCTTTTGCTTGAGCTTCTTTATATATTTCTTCAGCTAATTTATGAGCTTTTTCTTCTAAAGTTTTCATTGCTGTATCGATAGCTTCTTTATCTTCTCCATCTTTAACCGCTTTTAATCCTTCTATTGCTTCTTTAATTGCTGTTTTTTCCTCTTCAGTTACTTTATCTCCATGTTCTTCAATAGATTTTTCAGTAGATGAAATGATCATGTCAGCTTTATTTCTAGCTTCTACTAAATCTTTGAATTTTTGATCTTCAGCTTCATGAGCTTCAGCATCCTTTTTCATTCTTTCAACATCTTCTTTTGAAAGATTAGTTGATCCTGTAATAGTTACTTTATTTTCTTTTCCAGTTCCTAGATCTTTTGCTGCTACATGTACAATACCATTTGCATCAATATCAAATGTTACTTCAATTTGAGGAACTCCTCTTGGTGCTGCTGGGATTCCTTCTAAATTGAAATCTCCTAATTTATTGTTATCAATAGCTTTTGATCTTTCCCCTTGGAATACATTGATTGATACTGCTGGTTGATTATCTACAGCTGTAGAATAAACTTGTGATTTCTTTACAGGTATAGTCGTATTTTTTTCTATCATCTTCGTGAATATTCCACCTAAAGTTTCAATTCCTAATGATAATGGAGTTACATCTAATAATAAGATATCTTTTACATCTCCCATTAATACTCCACCTTGAATTGCTGCTCCTGCTGCTACTACTTCATCAGGGTTAATTCCTTTATTAGGAGCTTTTCCTAAGAAAGATTGTACCCATTCTTGTACTGCAGGTATTCTTGTAGATCCACCTACTAATAAGATCTCATTAATATCTGAAGGTGTTAACCCTGCATCTTTAAGAGCTATTTTTACAGGTTCTTTTGTATCTTCTACTAAACTAGAAGTTAATTCATTAAATTTAGCTCTAGTTAATTTCATTTCTAAATGTTTTGGTCCTGTAGCATCCATTGTAATAAATGGTAATGATATAGGAGTTTCCATCATTGTAGATAATTCTTTCTTTGCTTTTTCAGCTGCATCTTTTAATCTTTGTACTGCCATTTTATCATTTGATAGATCTAATCCAGTTTCTTTCTTAAATTCTGATTCTAACCAGTTAATAATTACTTTATCAAAATTGTCTCCACCTAAATGGTTATTTCCAGATGTTGATAGTACTTCTACTACACCATCTCCAATCTCTAAGATAGATACATCAAATGTTCCACCTCCAAGGTCAAACACTAATACTTTTTCCTCTTCTTTCTTATCTAATCCATATGCTAATGCTGCTGCTGTTGGTTCATTTATAATTCTTTTAACATCTAATCCTGCAATTGTTCCCGCGTCTTTAGTCGCTTGTCTTTGTGCATCTGAGAAATATGCTGGAACTGTAATTACTGCTTCAGTTACTGTCTCTCCTAAATATGATTCTGCATCTTTTTTTAATTTTTTTAAGATCATTGCTGAAATCTCTTGAGGACTATAATCTTTTCCATTAATATTTACTTTATGAGATTCTCCCATATGAGTCTTTATAGACGCTACTGTAGAATTAGGATTTGTAACAGCTTGTCTTTTTGCTATTTCTCCTACTATAATTTCACCGTTATCTTTTATATTTACAACTGAAGGTGTAGTTCTTGCTCCTTCTGCATTTGTTATTATTGTAAAGTTTCCACCTTCCATTACTGATACACATGAGTTAGTTGTTCCTAAGTCAATTCCAATTATTTTTCCCATTTTTTTGCCTCCTATTATCGTGGATAAGTACAAGACATTATCCTTATATATATATTTATTTTTTATACTCTTAATTATATAACTTAAAGAAAATTTAAAAATAAAACATTTGTATTATTTCTTACAAACTTTTACCATTGAAGGTCTAATTACTCTTTCCTTCATCTTATATCCTTTTTGTAATTCCATCACAATGTGATCGTTATCAATATTTTCACAGTTTTCTGTCATTACAGCTTGATGTAAATGCGGATCAAATTCTTTTCCTAACGATTCAATTACTTCTACACCTTCTGCATTCATAATTCCATGCATTTGAGATAAAGTCATTTCTACTCCTTTTACTAATGCATCAAAATCTTTTGTCTCAGCAGATGCAGCTACGCCTCTTTCTAAATTATCTACTGCTTCTAATACCTTTAAGATTACTTTTTCTGAAGCATATTTTCTAAACTCTTCTAATTCATTTTGTTTTCTCTTGGTAAAGTTTTGAAATTCTGCATTTTTTCTGGCATATGCTCCTTTCCAATCTTCAAGATCAGCTTCAATTTTAGCCATTTTTTCTTCCAATGTTTCTTCATTATCTTTTAGTTCTTCTTCAATTCCTTCAACTTTTTCCTCATCTAATACTTTCTCTTCTTTAACTTTATTTTTCTTACTCATGACTATCTCCTTTTTTTAATGCTATATCCATCATATTATTAACTTCTTCAGTTACATATTCTACCAAACCTACAGTCTTAGAATAAGCCATCCTTTTAGGTCCTACCACTCCTATTATTCCTTGAGAGTCACCATTTTTATAAAAAGAATATACAAAACTAAAATCTTTTAATGCTTTAATATTTAACTCATCTCCAAAGACCACATAGACCTCTCCTTGTTTATGTTTTCTTGTACTTATTAACTCTTTAAATATTTCATCTAGACCCTTACGCCTATTAAAAATTTCTAAAGCCTCTTTGGCTTCCTCTACTGTCTTATTTTCAAATATAGTAGAAGCACCATTTATAAAAAATTCCCCCTCCATATCTTGATAGATCTTACTTGATATAGATTCTAATACCAAATTTCCTTTTTCCTTTACAAAATCTTCTATTTCAAAGGTTTTAACCTCGCCTTTAGATGATTTTTCATTTAATTTTATACATATTTTTTTTAGTTCAACTTCATCCATTGGACTTTCAAAATGTATTTTTCTAGTTCTTACTGTAGAATCTTCCATTACTATCACAGCCATTGCCATATAATCATTTACATGAACTAATTCAACTTTTTTTATTGTTTCATGACTTATACTTGGCTCTAATACTATTCCTGCATAAGATGTTAGCTTAGATAACAAATTGGAAGTTCTTTTTAGTATTCCATCAAACTCTCCGATCTTTTCCTCATATATTTGATGTATTTTCTCCATCTCTTGTCTGGATAATTTTTCTATCTTAAGTAGTTCTGAAAGATAAAATTTATATCCTAGATCTGTCGGTGTTCTTCCAGAAGAAGTATGAGCTTTCGATAAATAACCTAAATCTTCTAAGTCAGCCATTACATTTCTAATAGTTGCTGATGAATACTCTATATTGTATTTTTTTACTAATGTTCTAGAACCTATTGTTTCCCCTGAAGTTAGGTAATAATCAATAATTGCTCCTAACACTAGTTTTTCTCTGTCTGTAATCATCTTCACCACTCCAATTAGCCAGTTGTTAGCACTCATCGGGTTAGATTGCTAACTCAAGATGAGTATATAATTTTTTTACAACTTTGTCAACACTTTTTTACATAAATTTAGCCACCTTTAATCTAGGTGGCTAATTCATTACAGTTCTATTTTTATAAATAAATTTCTTTAATTTAAATATTTTATTATTTGCTTTCTTTTGCAATTTGTTCTTCTAATTCTTCAATTTCTCCAAATTTTTCATCAAAAAATTCTCCAAACTCTTTTTCAATTTTTTCTTCCATTATATCTAATTCTCCATTTGGAGCTTCCATCTCATATACACAATTAAAATCATTAATATGACATAGTTCTACCATAGCTTCAAAATTTTCATCTTCTTCTTCAGCAGTAAAGGTATAGCCTACCCCTTTGTTTCCATTCTCCTCTTCAAAATCATATAACTCCCATTCCATCCCTATATTCATTCTTTTTTCTGATAGTTCCTTTGCTAATTTTTCAGCTGTTCCTTCTTTTACACAGACATATATATTACAACTCACTTGATTTTCTATACCACAAATAATCTTATATCCATCATTTGTCATTTCCATATAATTAAATTTTTTCATCTTTACCTCCAACATATATAATTATTTTTTTTCATATTATACCACATAAAATAAAAAAACGACTAAATCCATTTCCAGATTTAATCGTTTTTATCTCCTCATAATTAATTATAAAATTTAGAGTTTCTATCCTTTTACTATATTTTTTAATATTCCTATTTTTTCTATTTCACACTCTACTATATCTCCATCTTTTAAATATTTTGGAGGTACAAAAGACATTCCTACTCCTGATGGTGTTCCTGTAGAAATTATATCTCCTGCTTCTAGAGTCATCCCCTTTGATATATCTGAAACTAAAGTATCAATATCAAATATAAAATTTTTAGTATTTGAATTCTGTCTTAATTCTTCATTTATCTTAGAAGATATATTTAGTTTTACTGGATAATCTATATAATTTTTATGGACAATACAAGGTCCCATAACTACAGCTCCATCTAGACCCTTTCCAATAGTCCATTGTTGATGCTTTATAGTAAGATCCCGTGCAGATATGTCATTCATAATTGTATATCCAAAAATACTATCTCTTACATTTATTTTTTTTACTTTTGATATTTTCTTTCCTATAATTACTGCTAATTCCGCTTCATAATCTAGTTGTTTTGTAATATCAGAGTGTAGTGGTATTATAGCTTTTTCTCCACTTGCAGTTCTTGCTCTTTTACTAAAGATAATAGGATCTATAGGAATTTCATTTTTTATATCCTCTAACTTAGCTGCTGCTTCAGGTATATGTTCTTTATAATTTAATCCAACGCATATTATATCGTGAAGTGGAAGTGGAATAGGTGATAATACTGATACCTTATCAAAATCATAAGATACATCTGCTTTTTTTTCTCCCTTCCATAACTTATCAAGTTTTTCTATATCACTTTCTTCATGAGTATCTATAAAATCATTCATATCAAAAAATTCTTGACTCAATTGAACTTCCCCTATAGGTATCATTTTCTTTCCATCTTTTGTCAATATTCCTATTTCTTCTAGTCCTTCGTATTCAAATGTAAAAAATTTCATTTCGTCCTCCTATTATTAATTTTAAATTAAATATCTGTGACCTATTATATATGTTATATAATACCACTATTAACATCAATATTGTTTATTTTTTTCATATCTATATACAAAATAAAATATTTTTAAAAAAATATTAAGTTTGATCAAAGTTAATAAAATAAAATAAAAAAATTTCTGTATTTATATATATTTTTTTATTTTGTGATTAAATTACTTTAAAATTTAATATATATATATAATTGATGAATATCTCGCTCTTTTATTTTTTATTTAAATATTAATAAAAAAAATATACAAAAATATTTTAAAATTGAAAGTTAATATTAAATAATTCAATATAATCAATTGGTAATTCATAGTAATAATATTGTAATTAATCTTATTTAGAAAATTATTTTTTTGTTTATCTGGTCATTATTAAATCTTAAAAAGATCATAGATTAAACTTTTTTATAGAACTTAAATTATTTTTTAAAAAACTATTGTTATTTTTGTAACATAGTTTAAAATGTGGTATATTAAATTATAAAGAAAAAATATTAAGTTATTATTAACAAAAAAATTAGAGGAGATGATTAATCATGGATTTAAAATGGTTTAGAGTTCCAAAAGATATTGTATTTGGACAAGGAACACTAGAATATTTATCAACTATTAGTGGAAAGAAGGCTACACTAGTAACCGGCGGCCATTCTATGAAAAAATTTGGTTTTTTAGATCAAGCAAAAAAAGAATTAGAGAATGCAGGTATGGAAGTAATGATAATAGATGGTGTAGAACCAAACCCTTCTATAGATACTGTTATTGAAGGTGGAAGAAAGATGGCTAAATTTAATCCTGATTGGATAATAGCAATTGGTGGAGGATCTGCATTAGATGCAGCTAAAATTATGTGGGTTTATTATGAAAATCCAGAAACTAAATTTGAAGATCTAGTAGCTGGAAAATTCCCAATTTTAAGAAAAAAAGCTAAATTTATAGCAATTCCTTCTACAAGTGGAACAGCTTCAGAAATAACTGCATTTTCAGTAATAACAGATACTGTCAACAAAATTAAATATCCATTGGTTTCCTATGAAATCACACCTGATATTGCAATTTTAGATCCAATTATTCCTTCTAAAACTCCAGCTCATATTACTGCTAATACAGGAATGGATGTAATGACTCATGCTATTGAATCATATGTTTCTAATGCTGCTACTTGTTATACTAAACCATTATCGATGGAATCAATTAAGATGGTTTATGAAAGTCTTGTTACTGCTTACACAAACGGATCCGATTTAAAAGCTAGAGAAAATATGCATAATGCATCAACACTTGCAGGAATGGCTTTTACAAGTGCTTCTTTAGGAATAGTACACAGTATGGCTCACAAAATTGGCGGTGAATTAGGAATAACTCATGGACTTGCAAATGCAATATTATTACCATATGTTGTAGAATATAATAAAAAATCTACAAATAGTTTTGATGAAATAGAAAAAACACTTGGAGTAGATGATATTGTCTCTACTCTTAAAGAAATAAATCAAAAAGTAGGAATTCCTTTATCATTAAAAGAAATTGATGAAGTTGACGTTTCTGAAGAAAAATTTAAAAATATTATTGAAAGAATGAGTGTCAATACATTTAACGACCCTTGCACTTTAACTAATCCAAGAAGTACCTCTCCAGAAGATATTAAAGAAATTTTTCTAGCAGCATATTATGGAACAACAGCTAAAAATATATAGAATAAAAATTAAATATAGCATGTGGAATAGACAAAAATTCTATTCCACATGCTTTTTTAATACAACTAAATTTTTCTGTATTTTTAATTTTTTTCTTAAAGGATTTTTTTTTATTTATTGTATATTAGTATTTGAGGAACTAATAAATAATCATAGCTACTAATTCAGTATATAAATCTTTAATAAACTGCCAAGGGAGGAGATAAAATGTCTAAAATTTTTAATAAAGAAGTTTTAAAACAAATAAAAGAAGGATTTAATGAGATAAAAAATCCAATTAAAATTATTACCTTTGTAGAAAATAAAAAACCTTTATGCGATGAAGTAGTCGAAATGATGGTAGAATTATCTACATTAAATGATAAAATAGAATTTATTGAATATGATTTTATTGAAGATAATGAACTAGCTAAAAAATATGGAATTAATAAAGTTCCTGGAACTACATTTTTAATTAATAATAAGCACAATAGAATTAAATTTTAAGGACTTCCTAATGGTCACCAAGTAAACTCGCTTTTATTTGCAATGTTGGAAAGTTCTAATACGACAACTCTGTTAGAAAGTAAATTAATAGATGATATTCAAAAAATTAAGAAAAAAATTAATATTAAAGTATTTGTAAATTTACAATGTCCCCATTGCCCAAAAGCAGTTATAACAGCTTTTAAAATAGCACTAATAAATAAAAATATTGATGTTGAAATAATACAAACTAATCTTTATAGCAATCTTTCAAATAAATTTAAAGTAAATTCTGTTCCTAGAATATTTTTTAATGATAAAAATGATCTTCTAGGTGCACAACCTATAGAATTATTTATTGAAAAATTAAAAAATATATAAAAATAGAGAGATAAAATTCCTTAAAAATCAAGGATTTTTATCTCTCTATTACTTTATTTAATGACCTTAACAATCTTCTTTTTTCCTGCTCTTATTATCATTCCAGGTTTAATTAATATAATTGCTTTCACATCTCTAATTGTAATATCATTAACCTTAAATCCACCTTGAATAACAAGTCTTCTAGCATCAGACGTCCCTTTGAAAAATTTTAACTTTTTAACTAATAGTTCAATTATTTCCATATCGTCTTCATCTATCTTTACCTCTGGTAGATCTACATCCATATTTTTTTTGGAAAATACATTTTCAAACCATTCATAAGCCTTTTCCCCTTCTTCCTTATTATGATAAATTGTTACTATCTCTGCTCCTAATTTCTTTTTACAATCCATAGGATGGATATTACCATTTTCTACTCCTAATTTTAGTTTTTTTATTTCTTCCATAGGAACATCTGTAGCTACTTCATAATAATTCCACATAAGAGTATCTGAAATAGACATTACTTTTCCAAACATATCATTGGGAGCTTCTGTTATTCCTATATAGTTATTTAATGATTTAGACATTTTTTCTACTCCATCTAATCCTTCTAGAATTGGCATCATCATACATACTTGTGGTTCTGTTCCTGCATTTCTTTGTAAATCTCTACCTCTCAATAAATTAAAAGTCTGTTCAGTTGCTCCTAATTCTACGTCTGCATCTATTGCTACAGAATCATATCCTTGTAAAATTGGGTACATAAATTCTACCAATGATACAGGTTTTCCTGCTGCTAATCTCTTGGAAAAATCATCTCTTTGAATCAT